>DXBZ01000043.1 GCA_019116265.1 Candidatus Olsenella stercoravium
AGTCCCGTTTCGGCACCATTGCCGTTGCGGGGGAACGGAGGCGGATCATGGGTGATATGGCTGATGTGGCTGATGTGGCTATACTTATTTGGACAGCCTGATGAGAGCCTGAGGGCCCTTCGAGGAAGGGAGGCCCCATGCGGGATCAGAAGCACCCCAGGCAGTTCACCGAGGAGTTCAGGAGGCAGATAGTCGCTCTGGTGGACTCCGGCAAGCCCCGCGCCGAGGTGATGCGCGAGTACGACCTCGGCAAGTCGACGCTCGACCGCTGGATCCGCCGCGCGCACGCGTGCGGCTCCACCGCCGCCGCGGACAACCGGACGCCCGAGCAGAACCGCCTCATCGAGCTGGAGCGGGAGAACGCCCGCCTCAGGATGGAGGTCGATGTCCTAAAACAAGCGGCGCTGATATTCGCACGAAAGTGACGGTGATAGCGGCCAACGCCCGCCGCTACCCGGTATCAGCGCAGCGCAGGATCCTGGGCGTGCCCCGCTCCACGTACTACCGGATGCTCGCGCACCCGCCGCGCCCGAAGGCGCCTGACCCGATCGAGCCCGACGTGCTCGGCGCCTTCGAGGCGTCGCGCGGCGGGTGCGGTGCCTGGAGGCTGAAGGTCGCCCTCGAGAGGGCCGGCATCACCGCCTCCAGGCGCAGGATATGCCGGATCATGAGGGAGAACGGCCTCTCGAGCGCGTACTCTGGCCGCGCACCGAAAGGCGGCGACCGCCCCGTCCAGCCGCCTTCGGCGGAGAACGTCCTGGCAAGGTCCTTCGACGGCCACGCGCCACACACCCACGTCGCGGCCGACCTCACCTACGTGCGCGCCGGCGGCTCGTGGTGCTACGTGTGCCTGCTCGTTGACCTCTACAACCGCGAGATAGTCGGCTGCTCGTGCGGGCGGCGCAAGGACGCGCGGCTGGTCAAGGCCGCCTTCTCGAACGTGGCGTTCCCGCTCACCGCCATCGAGGTCTTCCACAGCGACAGGGGGTCGGAGTTCTGCAACGGGGAGGTCGACGCGCTGCCCTCGGCCTTCGGAATCGAGAGGTCGGTCTCGCGCCCCGGCAACCCCTACGACAACGCGGTCGTCGAGTCGACGAACAGGGTGCTCAAGCGCGAGCTGGTGCGCGGGCGGGCGTTCCCGTCGGAGGATCGGCTGAGGACGGAGCTCTTCGACTGGGTGAACTGGTGCAACAACTGCAGGCTGCACTTGACGCTCGGCTACATGACGCCGGCAGGGTTCAGGGAGGCGGGCCTGATCCTCTCGTAGCCCTGTCCAAAAAAGTGTTGCCATATCACACGTCGTTGCCGTGGTCGGAGAGGAGTACGCGTGCCGCCTTCACGTTGCGCACGCCCGCGAGCTGCAGCTTGAAGTCGATGCGGTCGCTCTCGCCCTGGGCCTTGAGCTCCGCGATCTCGCCGCGCAGCTGCTCGGCCGTCTCGGCGTTCTTCGCCGCCTCGGCAACCTGGGCCTCGAGCGAGGCGATCTTCTCGTCGCGCTCGGCGATCTGCTTCTCGTAGTCGGGGGCGTTGCCGCCGGTCACTTCCTGCTGGCTCTGCTGCGTCTCCTGCTGCTCTTGGCCCTGCTGTTGCGACGCGTCCTGCGCACCCTGCGTGGCTTCCTGGCTACCATTAGTCTCACCGTCCATGTTCCTGCCTGCCTTTCGTCTCGTAAGGCGGGCAGAGACGAACAATGCCCGCACCTTTACCGGTACGGGCATTGTCTTGGGGTGTCACAAGCTGGGGGTTTTGCTATTGCTCCTTGAGCTGTTTTCCGTCCTTTGTGCTCCAGGCCTCCTGGCCATTGGTCGGTCTCCCGATGATGACGTCTGCTGCCCTCGTAGGCGACTCGAATTCATGGTCCTTCTGGAAGACGCCGTCCACAATCGTGCCATTGGCGATGAGCTCTTCACGGTCTTCCGCGCTCCAGGGATGATGGGCTTCAAGCGAAGGCACTATGTGACTTGAGATACGCGACCCGGCCTGTACCGTAAATCCGCCGCTGCTCAGATAGCCTGATGCGTCAGACTCGTTGCCCGTGCAGAAATACAGGACTGTTTCGCTATTGTCGGGTTCAACAACGACTGGCACATCGGGAATATCAACATGCCAGACTATCGTGGCGTATCCGAGAAGCAAATCAGCGCGTTCAGAGATCAAAACCTCATTCCACACGTCAGAAGCAAGAGGCTCTACCATTGACGGCAACCCGCCAGCACAGAGCGTTAGGCCCTTGGTCCTCTTGGTACCTGCCTTCTTAGACTTCCAGGCGGAATCGCTGATGGAGCCATTGAGCTTTTGGGGAATCACGGCAAGGTTACCGAGGGTGAGCAGCGTCCTGTCGCGCTGCTCCTCAGCCTCTTTGTTTCCGAGGCGACCCCAATGGTTGCGCCACTTCTTGGGCATGAGGTGCTCAAGGCTGTAGGGCTTGAACCCGAGCATGGTGGTACTTGACCCCTCCGGCCACATTGCCGTCTCGAGCAGGTAGAGGATGCCTCTGGCCTGTAACGAGGTAAGGCGGTGCTCCTCGTGGAAACTTGCCTTCAAAGCATCGTCGTCGGGATAGGTGGTCGTGACATCTTCCTTCGCGGCCAGTTTACCGACAAGCTTGTCGGGCGTGTCGATGTCCTCCCGGATGAGCCCGTTGAAGAACCTGTTGTAGTTCTTCGTCGTCTCGCGGCAGACGATGCGTCGCATGATGAAGGATTCGAGGATGCCGAGCATCTTGCTAAATGTCTCTTCGTCGTTTGGCATGCAGCTTCTCAGGTAGAGGATGTACGGGATGAGCGTCGAATTCTGCAAACCGAAGATGACGACGTTGATCCTGTCGGTTCCGGGCTCCTTGCCCACGACGCTGTCACAGGCGTCGGGATTGAAGGTCGCCTTGAACCACGTGGCGAACGGCTTTATGGAATCGAGCACGTACTGCTTGCTCCGATAGTGCCTGATCTCGATGAAGTTGCGATACGACTGGAATAGCTTCTCTACCTTTTCGTATGCCTTCTTGTCGTCGGCGGTGACCTCTATCTCGCTGTCCTCGACGAGGATCTGGAGCAATGAGTCGAAGAAGATGTCGATAAGGGACCTCTTGAAGCGGCCGGTCGTTATCTCCTGGTCCCAGTAGGCACGCGTCTCTCCATCGGCCTCGAACACGGCCTCCCAGTTTGCCTTGTAGAGGTCGATATCCTCGCTGCTGAAGAAGTAGTTCTTGAGCAGTTCGGCGGTGGTGAGGCGCACGCCGAGGGAGTTGATGGTGTCGAAGACCTGCTGCTCGTCCTCGCCGTCGTCCACGGTGATCATGACGAAGGCCATGAGCTCGGTCATCTCGCTCAGATCCATCAGCTCGGCGGCCTCCTCGTCGATGCTCTCCTTGAAGTAGTTGTATGCACCGATCACGCCGGTCTCACCTTCGATGTCCTCGAGCTCGGTGAGGGCAAGTATCCTCTCGAAAGCAGGCCTGTCTTTGTGGTTGTGCCGCATCGACGGAGCGACGAAGTCCTTCTTCTTGTTCTTGGTGATGAAGAAGTTCTCGAAGGTGTCGATGTCATCGTTGAGGATGGCGATGACACGCATCATCACGAGGAGCGTCGTGAGTCGTTGCTGACCGTCAACCACTACGAACTTGCCTGCGAAGCCCTCCTCGTTGGCACCCTTGACCGTCGTGTCTTTGAGGATGACTGAGCCGAGGAAGTACTCCTCATCACGCTCGCACATCCCCTTGAGGTCTTCGAGGATGCGCTCCCATTCGGTCTTTCCCCATACGTATGCGCGTTGATAGAAAGGAATCTCCAACAGCTTGTTTCGCGGGAAGATGTCGCCAATTTGCTTCTTGTATGCCTGCATGATGCAATCCTAACCTGTTTAGAATGACTCTTCACTTAGAGCGTCAACCGATTCAGCAGCCTGTTCTTCGTCCTCCACGAACCATGAGGCGTCTATCGAATCGCAAGCCTTCTTAAAGATCGCTTTGACGGTGTCGAAGACATGTTTAGCCTGACCTTGGAGGCTATCTGCAGGTTGTACAAGCTCGTACTCAGGCTTCTCTTTCAACCCCATAAAGAAGAGCTTGTAGAAATCGTTAGTGCTAAACGTCAAGGTGCCCTTGCCAATTTCGAAGGCGGTTTCCCCATCACCAACAAGCACGAAGCGGTAACTATCTTGTGTGTCTTCGAAACTAACTTGCCTTTTCATATCGCTTCATCCTCCTCTGGATGGTATCAAGTCCGCCCTCGATGTTCTCTGCGACAGTCTCTAGCATGCTGTACTCGTCGCACTCGTATTCGAGGGCGCCACTTCGGATGCACAAAGCACCGTCTTTCTTGCCGATGAAGATCACGTTGTCTACGTCGAGGTTTACGATGAACTGGGGGTTGTGCGTTATGAGGATCACCTGGCGCGAGCTGGCGATGTCACGGAACTCCCTTAGCACCGTCTCTTTGATTGCCTTTTGAGATATCTGATCTTCAGGCTGGTCAACAATATAGATGCCATCGCCAACGCTACTGTCTGCCATCAGTGCGAAATACATTTGGGCGTTGTAGCCCTGTGATAGTTCGTTGTAGACGTCGTCGCCCTCGCGAATAATCGACTTCGCAGGTTGCAGCTTCTCGTCCAGCGCGCTTTCGAATCTGGTTGTGAGCACCGAAAGAGGATCTTCCTCACCATCGGGATAGTTGTTGATTGCATCAATGACGCTCTCGTAACTGGACGTGAGGGTATCGAGGCTCTTGTGCTTGCCGATAAGCCCATCGATGAGCGAGGAGAGAAGCTTCGGCGTGATTGCATCAACTCCGAGTTTGCAAACGAATTGCAGGTCACCGACAGGATTTGGGTCCACTGTTACGGGCATTGTTTCGAAGTCAAACGAGAAATCCTGCAAGCGGCGCTCGTGCATCACAGCATCTGCAACCATGCCGCCAATGCGGTCAATGGAATGCTGGTATTCCGCTTGCGACTTATGCGCATCGGTTACGACTTGGTTCTGTGCGGTCTCGAGCTCTGTAACAGCCTCTTCAACCTTGTTGGCGACCCTGCCATCAAGGTGAATTCTGCTAACTACTTTTTGGTGTCGCCCGGTGATGCGTACGAGAGCTGCCAGCGCTACATCAAAGTCCTTCTTGTCATCATCGGTGAGAACTTCTTCGTGCAGCGTGGCTGCATTAGATAGCTGGATACGAGAGGCTGTGATGTCGTTGATTAGACCACTGTGTGGGCTTGAGTCATCCAGCTTTATTCCCTTGTCGAAGGTAACGCTCTCCGGTGCTTCTAATGGACGCTCTGCAGGAATGACGTATTCATAGAGCGATGCGAGGGCTTCCTGATATTCGCATGATCTCCTTAATGCCTGCAGGTACATATTGAACTGCCCCATGGCATAAAGCTTGTATGGCGCTGGCTCTATGGGTGCAGGAAAATGCTTGTCGAGTTGCTTTCTTGCTTTGCCAACACTGAGTTTGGCAAAGGTTTCCCTGATGGATTCCTGGCCGTCGAAACAGAGAACGTGGCCGTCAGGTATTGTTGTCCGAAGCGAGAGCCCCATGGAGGCAAGATACTTTTCCTGGCCTCTTTTAGCCGTTGGCTTCACTCCATCGAAACGATTGAGCGCATTAAGCAGGGAAGATTTGCCTATCGAATTGTCCCCAATAATTGCATTGATACCAGGCGATAGTGGGATGGTGATGTTTTCGCCACCTAGTGTGAGCTCAATTCCACCTAGCGCCTTCGTTGAGCCGCTAAAGAAGCTGGGCACAGTCTTAATGCGAGAAATGTCAGTCACCGCCATCGCCAATCCTTTGAAGGTCGGCAGGCACTTGAGATACGTAGGGGCGTAGTTGCGGTCGGCTTGGTTTGGCTGAGTGTCGTAGTTCGGATAGACGCTCCATACATGGCAGTCAGAACCAGTGATGAAGCGAAGCTGCTCTTGTTGATCGTGAGTATAGGCGTAACTTCTGTTGAAGAGCTCGTTCCTTCGGTTCTTGTACTCGTAAGCCTCGAAGTACTCTACGAACAGGAACTTGTTGTACAGATCCTCTCCGACACTGTTGGCATCGTTTGTCCTCGTGCGCGCAGAGCCGGGCGAATTCTTTTGATGCGCGATGGCAACTATGTCTAGCCCGATATCGCGAATGATGCCCCAATAGGTATCCTCGTTGAAAGCGTTGCCGTCGTCATAATTTGGCTTACCATCCTTAAAGGGTATCGCAGTGCTTATGCGCTTAACGGCCTCCTCATCTCTGTCATCGAAGATCGTAACGACGTGTATGGGTTTGCTGCCCTCGTTCGTCTTGAAGCTCACTGTGAACTCTACGCCCGGAAGCACTCTTTGTAGGAACCGAGCATTATCCACCTTGCTGCGCAAAGCACCGTAAATGCTGTAATCGAAGCAATCGTGGTCGGTTATAGCGACCATATTGACCTCGTACTCTTCAAGCTTCTCGAAGAGAACGCCAATGTTTTCGACCGTTCCATCCTTGACCTTGTGCCCATCCTTATGAGCGGAAGCGGCAGAGTGGATATGAAAGTCTATCTTGACCGGTCTTTGGACTATTTGACCAGTTGATGCCATAATCGCCTACCAAATTATCTCGTACTGCGTCCCAGGCGTCTTGCCTGTAGCGTCTGCCATATTCGCCAGCATCCTTCGCACACCTCTTCTTCAAACCCCATACGATCGATGAGCACGGCCCTGTCTACGTAGTCGAGAGCGGTCTCTATGTTCTTTCCTGAACGTATTACATCGTCCACTCTCTCTATCACATCAGATTTCAAGGTGTCATCAATGGCGAGCTGTGCGGGATCCAGCACTCTGATGTTGCCGACCTCCTTGGGCAATATCTCAAGCACTCCACCTCCATAGCTCCTGCCACAAAGCTCGGTGAATGCAAATGCGATGCTGTTATAATATGCGATGATTGCCAATTCTGGGTCGACGCCGCCTTCGAATTTCATTCTGTGCATCGTGTCCGTCGAAATAGCGTTGCATCGGTTGAGCACAAACTTCGGATAGAGGTTGTTCCTTCTAAGGAAGAAGGCGTCGGGTATCCAAATAGAAGGGACGGCATACCAATTATCGCGAATAGAGCACTTGTAGCCCTTGCCCTCCCCGCGCTCTTCGCCCTCATCGATATAGGCCTGCTGCGCCTTTGTCATCTTTTCGTATTGGCCGTCTTCGAGTACGAGCAACCTGGCTCTTTTGCCTTGGCTTCGGTTTCGTTCCCAGTCGTCGTTTGTGAAGAATACGCCTGACGCATGAGAACTTCTGCCGATGAGAGGAAGTGTGAAATCGTCTAACTCATACGTCGCTGATGTCTCATCGGTCAAAGAGAAGAATGAATTGTTGCCAGTTGTCACACCGACGTTGATTAGGGCAATGTCAGAAAACGGCACAAGCCGGTCATCCTTGTAGAGATTATTAAGTACCCTCGCGTCGCATGCATTTATGAAGTATCTCGTCCATTTCTCATCGAAAGATACGAAAGGTTGAAATTCGATTTCATCGAAGGAACACCCCACAAGGTCTTCCACACTATCTGTCTCAATAACGCGGATGGAGCTTTGGCCAGCCCCCTTCTTGCCGATGAAAACGACGATTTCCTGTTCGATATCGCTAAACACGAGCTTCGAGAATGCAAGTAGGGTGATGTTACTGTAGTGGCGTGCCAGGAACCTCCGCAGGTCTTCTGCATAGACGACTTGAAGAATCTCGGCTGGGATTACGAATGAGAGCGTCCCTCCCTCAGCAAGAAGGTCGGTGCATGCAACCATGAAGCCAACCCATGCGTTCACAAGCTTATTCGCTCTCATTCCCTGCCGGTTCAGTATGTCCGCGAGCAGCGTGCGTTGCTCGGGCTCAAGGTATTGATAGCGAATGTAGGGCGGATTGCCGACGATGAGGTCATAACTACCAGGCTTTGCCTCCTCGTAGAACTCAAAGAAGTCACGATGGTGGTAGTTCACGGTTGCTTTGCCGCATTGAATTCTCTGAGCGTTAAGCAAGGCTTCTTCATCTATCTCGATCGCATCCACCAATGAATCTACCCCGATTCCGTTTACACCCCTACGCCGCCTTCAGGCGGCGATCGTCCTCGGGCCGGTTGGCCCGCTCGAACTCCTCGGGGCTGAGGTATCCCAGCGCCGAGTGGGTCCTTGCCCTGTTGTAGAAGCACTCGATGTAGTCGAATATCTCCAATGCCGCCTGATCCCGCGTCTCGAACGTGCGGGCGTGCACGCACCCTGGATTGGCTACACTAGGTTGGACAGTTTCACGAGGGCCTACGGAAGGAGGCTCGATGGCCGATCCAAAGCACCCGAGGCATTTCACCGACGATTTCAAGAGGCAGGTTGCGTCGCTCTACAACGCAGGGAAGCCGCCAAGCGAAATCATGCGCGAGTACGATCTCGGGAGCACGACGCTGCGAAGGTGGATCGACTCCATCAACGCCACCGGCTCGCCGCGCGCCGCCGACGACAGGACCCCCGAGCAGAACAGGATCATCGAGCTGGAGCGCGAGAACAAGAGGCTCCGCATGGAGGTCGACGTCCTAAAACAAGCGGCGCTGATATTCGCACGAAAGTGACGGTGATAGCGGCCAACGCCGACCGCTACCCGGTATCGGCGCGGTGCGAGATCCTCGGCGTGCCGCGCTCGACCTGCTGCTACCTCCGCTCGCGCCCGGGGCCCCCGCCCGCGCCGGACCCCGTCGAGCCCGACGTTCTCGCCGTCCACGCGGAGAGCAAGGGCAGGTACGGCGCGAGGAAGGTCAGGGCGTCGCTCGAGCGGCGCGGCGTCGTCGCGATCCGCAGGCGGATATCCCGCATCATGAGGGAGAACGGCCTCTCGAGCGCGTACGGGAGGAAGCGCTTCAAGGCGCACCCGGGCAAGCAGAACGGGGCGGAGCTGCCGAACGTGCTCGACCGGTCCTTCGACGGGTGCGCTCCGCGCACGCACGTCTGCAGCGACCTCGCCTACGTGCGCGCCGGCGGCTCCCGGCGCCACGTCTGCCTGCTCGTCGACCTCTACAACAGGGAGATCGTCGGCCACTCGGCGGGAAGCAGCAAGGGGGCGAAGCTCGTCAAGGCGGCCTTCGCGACCCTGGAGTTCCCGATCTCGGACATCGAGGTCTTCCACACCGACCGTGGCAGCGAGTTCGACAACGCCGAGATCGACCTCATGCTTGAGACGTTCGGCGTCGAGCGGTCGCTCTCCGCCAAGGGCTGCCCCTACGACAACGCGGCCGACGGGTCGACGAACAAGATACTCAAGGCGGAGCTGGTCTACAGGGACAGCTTCTCCGACCTCCGCGACCTGCAGGCCAAGCTGTCCGACTACGTGCACCGGTGCAACAACATCAGGATCCACTCGACGCTCGGCTACATGAGCCCCGTCGAGTTCAGGAAGGCGGGGCTGATCCTGTCGAAACCGTCCAAATAAGTGTTGCCAATCCAGAGCCTGTCGTTGAAGTTCATGGTCGTTCCTTTCGGTCGGTTCTGCAGTCCACACCGCGTGGGTGCAAGACCATGGAACCGCGCGACGGGCTCTGGCGCCACCGACGACGGTTGGCAATTTGTCAACCAAGGGAGGCATCGATGGGTTTCCAACTGCCCCATTATCCCATGAGCGTGGCTGGGGTCGCTATTCACCCGGCGCAACCGCAACAGCTTTTGTCATGGTGGCATCTGTTATCAAATGGCTACAATACATAGCAAATATCAACATATTGTTGGAGGTAACTATGAGTTCACAGCTTGCGACGCGCGTGGAAGACGCTGAGGCGGAGCGCTTCCGCGAGACGACACGGCTTCTGGGCACCACGCCGGCAGATGCGATGCGCATCTTTGTGTCCGCCTTCAATGCTCATCGCGGATTTCCGTTTGAGGTGCGCTTGCCCGAGCCCAAGGTCGAGGCCTTCGCAACCGAGCGGGAGGCGGCAGACTTTTCCGACAGGCTTGCCCTGAGGATGATGAGCGATGCGCGGTGAGATTTGGACGATGCGCGATGATCTTTACGCAAGCAAGGCACGGCTGGTCGTCATCGTGCAGAGCGACAGCATGAGCGGGTTCGACTCCGTTGCATCTCATAAGCTGTCGTCGTGACGTATAGAGATGGTGTCCCATGGATTTCCAGAGCATAGACGCCCGGCTGATCTCGCGCCCCAGTGCCACCAAGGCCTTCCACGAGAAGTGGGGTTGGATGGTCTACTGGGTGGGCGGTAGGCAGTTCGCTTGCGAGTTCACGGCCTCCGCTGACGCCAAGGCACCCTACGCGGGACGTCACCTGCTGTCGCTCAAGTGCGACCCCGACCGCATCCTCGAGCTGCGCGCTGAGTACCCGGGCGCGGTGCTGCCCGGCTACTACTCCGACGGGCGCATGTGGATCTCCGTCGACCTGGATGCCGATCTGCCCGAGGGCCTCGTGCTCGACCCGTGCGACATGAGCTACGACCTCGTTTTCTCCAAGTTGCCCAAGCGCGTTCAGTGGGAGGTTTCTGACGTGTAGCGGCACGGCCTGCGCTGGCGACGGGGCGGTTGCCTGCAATGGGCGAGAGGAGCCCGTGCGAGAGGCACCCCGATGAATTGGCTTTCGTTCGTAGGAACGGGGACACACGTCACCTGATGCCGTTCCAGCTCAATGCAGAAATCCAAGGCCATTGCATCCAGTTTGCGTGTAATGGCATTTCTCACCATCGTATAGGGGACGTCTGATTTGCTGTTCAGCGCGCCAACTGGAAATCTGCATCCAAACGAGATCGCCGACTTGCACGCTGGAAACACATCGAGGGGATGATAGCCCTTCGACGCGTTGGCAAACCTATCCATATTCGCGATGCCGCACAAATCTGCGCCGAGCGCAGACAAGATTTCCTTTACCCGTTTGCTGTCTATCGTACTGTTGCTCCGTAACCGCCACCTTGTCTTTGCCTGTTCCATATCATATAGCAGATGCTGCGGACGGGCTCGCTCTGAGCTTCTGTCATGATAGCGAATGCCGATTTCGGCTTCTGCCATAAATTGGTTGATACCGATTTCGGTTTCCGCCATAATAAGGTGAATGCCGATTTCGGTATCCGCCAGAATCGAGGTCGAGGATGTATCGCAACGCCATGATAAAGCTCCTCGCTTGGAGCGACAGCCCCCATCGCAAGCCGCTCATTGTCAACGGTGCCCGTCAGGTGGGAAAGACATGGCTCGTCCTTACTTTTGGGGCGAATCGCTACGATTCCGTTGCCCACGTCGTGTTCTTGGAGAACGAGGATATGAAACGGGCTTTCGCGGGAAGCCTCGATGCGGATCGCTTGCTTACCATCATCGGCGCGGCGACGGGAACCAATCCCCGTGACGGTAGAACGCTCGTGTTTCTCGACGAGATTCAGGAGTGCCCGCGTGCCATCACCGCTTTGAAGATGTTCTGCGAGCGGCGGCCAGACGTGCCTGTTGTCGCAGCGGGATCCCTCCTCGGCGTGGCTCTCAACCGGGAACGTGAGAAGGTTGGGGACGGCACGTCGTGGCCCGTCGGGAAGGTCGATTACCTTGATCTGCATCCGCTCTCGTTCGACGAGTTCGTGCGCGAAATCGGCAACTCTGCACTTGCAGACGCGGTTTCCCAGGGTGACGCCGATCTCATCAGCGTCTTCTCCGAGCGTCTGACTGATCTTTTGCGCATCTACTACTACGTGGGAGGAATGCCCGAGGCGGTGTGCCGCTACAGCGAGACCGGGGATTTTGCGGCGGCACGGGCGGTGCAGCAGACGCTGCTTGCGGATTACGAGCATGACTTCTCGAAGCACGTCGAGAGTGCTCTCGAGGTGGAACGCATCCGTCAGACCTGGCATTCGGTGCCCGTTCAGCTTGCGCGGGAGAGCGACCTTCGTCGGTTCAGCTATGCATCCGTCCGAGAAGGCGGACGCGGGCGGGACTATCGAGATGCTGTCGCATGGCTTGTCGATGCTGGCCTGGTTACTAAGATTCCGCGTGTGACCAAACCGGGGATCCCGCTCAAAGGGTATGCCGACGAGATGTACTTCAAGCTCTACCTGCTTGACATCGGACTTCTGGGCGCGGCGACGGGGCTCGAGCCTCGCGTGCTCGTGGAGGGGAACCGGCTCTTCACTGAGTACAAGGGCGTCTATGCCGAGCAGTTCGTGTGCCAGCAGCTCGTGGCGGGCGGTGCGGTGCCGTACTACTGGTCGGCGGACGGCAAGCAGAAGAAGGGCGAGGTCGACTTCCTGCTCGAGGTTGCGGGGTGCCCCGTCCCTGTTGAGGTCAAGGCAGACGAGAACATCGCCGGGGGAAGCCTCGCCGCATTCGTGCGGGACTATGGGCTCGGGCGTGCTGCGCGCTTCTCGCTGCGCGGGCTGAAGAAACAGGACTGGCTGGTAAACGTGCCGCTCTACGCCGCCAATGCCTTTCCGGACATTCTTGAGCGGCCGAATATAAGCCACAATATGCCACTACGGACATAATGGGGGCGCAGTTTGGATATGTGCGATTGCTCCGCCGGCGTCCAGGGTTGCCGACGGTTCCGGACGAAGGAGTCCTAGGATTCTGCTGAGTGCGGAGATACGCCGGCGCCCTGAACCGCGCCGACCAACACAGTTTGAGTTGTTGGAAGCCTGCCTCATCGCGCATATCTGAACTGCACCGCCATTCATCCTCGTCGTTTTTTGCCCGTGTGCGCTCGTGCTCGCCACACCCACGGCCATCATGGCGGCGATCGGCAACGCCACCAGGCACGGCTTTCTGGTGCGTGAGGGGGACGCGCTCGAGCGCCTGGCGCAGGTCAGGCGCGTGTGCTTTGACAAGACAGGCACGCTCACCACGGGGGAGCCGCAGGTGGTTGCCGTGTGTGCGGGCGAGAAGGACGTGAGCGAGGACGCGTTGCTCACGGTTGCCGGCGCGGCCGAGAAGCGATCCGAGCACCCCCTCGGGCGCGCCATCGTGGCCGCGGCCACGGAGCGCGCCGGAGCGGCGCCGAAGGACCCGACGTCCTTTGCCATGGTGCCCGGTCGCGGCGTGGTGGCAGAGGTGGGCGGGCGCACGGTGTACGCCGGCAGTGCCGCGCTGGTGGCGGAGCACGGTCTGGCTATACCGGACGCACTGGGGAGGCGCGCGGACGCTGCGCGCGCCGAGGGGGCAACGATCACCTATCTCGGCTGGGGCGACGCGGCAGCGGGGTTCATCGCGCTCGCCGACCGCGTGTGCGAGAACGCCACCGCTACGCTTTCGGCAGTGCGGGAGACGGGCGTGGAGCCGGTGCTCCTCACGGGGGACCACGAGGCGGCGGCCGCCCACGTGGCTGCCGAACTCGGCATCATCACCTACAAGGCCGCCTGCCTGCCCGAGGACAAGCTCTCCTTCATCGATGACTCGGAGCGCGCGGGCAAGGGAGTTTGTATGGTCGGCGACGGCGTCAACGACGCGCCTGCGCTCAAGCGCGCGCTCGTGGGCATCGCCATGGGCGGCATCGGCAGCGATATCGCCGTCGACGCGGCGGACATCGCACTCGTGAACGATGACATCGCCGAGCTACCGCACCTCCTGCGCCTCGCGCGCCGCATGATGACGACCATCAAGATCAACCTCACGTTCTCGATGACGCTCAACTTCATCGCGATCGCGCTCGCCATCTCGGGCGTCCTGAACCCTGTGGTGGGCGCCCTCGTGCACAACGCGGGCTCGGTGCTCGTTATCGTCAACTCCGCGCTTCTACTGGGATGGAAGCCGCGCGTTCGGTAAGGCTGCTAGGGGCGGTATTCGGCCTAGCGGCGAGCTTGATGATTGACGCTTACGAGGCGTCGCTGTAGAAGCATCCGTTACCACCGGGCGAGAAACGCGAGCGTCTGGGTGAAGGCGTCCTCGCGGCTTTGCCGGCATGCTTCGGGGTGGGCGCGCTCGACGCGGAAGAGCTTGAGCGAGGGTGTCTCCATGGGCACGAGGATGTGGCTCGCGTACTCGTAGGAGCGTCGCGTGATCTCGAAGGGATGGGCGTGCTTGGCGAGGCACTGCTCGACGATCCGACAGGCCTCGTCGCTCGGCCACATGGCGTCATGCGAGGGGCTGGCGAGAAGGACGGGCCCGTTGATGCGCTCCACGGCAATCCAGGCCTCCTTGGGCGCGCGCTCGACGATCCGCTCGTAGACGAAGCGCATGTCGAGCTGGCGCTCGGTGACGATACGGCGGATGATGCCGAGGTAGGGGAGCCTCCCGCCGCCCCGCGCGCAGGGCACGGGCTCGCCGCGCCAGGTCCAGCTCGAGCGGTCGCTCAGACCCTTGCCGGCAAGGCTTTTGTTGCCGGTGATGCCCGGCATGGCGCAGGCGAGCGGGGAGATGGCGACGACGCAGGTGATCTGAGGCATGAGCGAGGCGGCGAGAAGCGCCAGCTCGCCGCCCTTGGAGATGCCGTAGATCCCCACGCGGTCAAAGCCACGCTGCCGGAGATAGGCGACGGCACGTTCGATTGGCTCGATCGGCACCTCGATGAGCTCATCGGGGAGTCCCGGCACGTTCCAGTAGCACAGGCCGAGCGCCGCGATGCCCTCCCGTGCGAAACGCGCACCGAGGTTGCGCGGGATGTTCTCGTTGCCCTCGCTACCGCCGAGCACGATGAGAGCCTTGCCGGAGTACGCTTCGACGTGCCGCTCCGGCAAGTGGAGGAATCCGAAGAAGACGTCTTGCTCGACGGTGAACCGTTCCATGTCTCCACTTCCCAGCGACAGGCCCCACAGCGGACCGATTGATGCTTCCTAGAGACGTCGAGCGCTTTCTGCGGCCAGCGCGATGGTGGTGCCGTTGTGCAGGAGCGCCGAGGTCTGGGGTCGGATGATGCCGACGATTCCCGCAGCGAGAAGCGCCGAGTTGATGCCCATAACCGCGGTGAACGAGCGGTCGAGGCGCCCCATGAGGGAGCGGCTGAGCGCGTGCAGGCGCACGATGGCGTCGAGCCCGCCCGCGGCGAGCGTGACGTCGGCGACCTCCTGCGCGATGGCGGTGCCCGTGCCCATGGCGATGCCCACATCGGCGGCGGAGAGCGCCGGCGCGTCGTTAACGCCGTCACCCACCATGACGACGCGTTGCCCGCGAGCCACGAGCGCCTCCACGTAGGCATGCTTGTCCTCGGGGAGCAGGTCAGCCCGGTACTCGGTGATGCCCGCCTCGGCGGCGATGCGTGCGGCGGTGCGCTCGTTATCGCCGGTGAGCATGATGATGTGGTCGATGCCCTGCGAGCGAAGTGCCGCAATTGCCTCGGGCACTCCTGCCTTTAAGGGATCTTCGATGCCGAGCACGCCCACCAGCTTTCCGTCTTGGGCGAGGTAGAGCGGTGAGAGGCCTTCGAGGTCGCCGTTGATGCGCGCCTCTGCCTCGGGGGCGACTTCGACGTGCTCGTCCTCCATCACGAAGTGGCGACTACCGATGACGATGCGCTTGCCATCGAGCGCCGATGCGATGCCGTGCGCCACGATATAGGCGACCTCGGCATGGCGTTCGCGATGCTCGAGGCCGCGCGCGGCGGCGGCCGCCACCACGGCGCGCGCCACGGGATGCGGGAAATGCTCCTCCAGGCAGGCCGAGGTGCGCAGCACCTCGTCCTCGGTCCAATCGGGCACGAGGGCGAGCACGCGCGCGACCCGGGGCGTCGCCTCGGTGAGCGTTCCCGTCTTATCGAACACGATGGTGTCGGCGGCGGCGATGGCCTCGAAATGCTTGGCACCCTTGACGGCCATGCCCTCGTGCGCGCTCTGGCTCATGGCGGCGAGCACGCTGATGGACGACGTGAGCCTGAGGGCGCAGGAGTAGTCGACCATGAGGGCGGCCGATGTCTTGGCAAGGCTTTTCGTGGTCGCCGCCACAAGCCCTGCAAGCAGGAAGTTCCACGGCACGAAGCGGTCCGCGAGGTGCTCGCGGCGCGTCTGGATCTCGCTTTTGAGCTGCTCTGTTGCCTCGACGAGGCTCACGATGGAGCGGAGCTTGGTCGAGGCGGGCTCGGCGCCCACGCGGATGACGATCTCGCCCTCTTCTACCGCGGTGCCGGCAAAGACGTCGTCGCCGGCCATGCGCTCCACGGCGAGCGGCTCGCCGGTGAGCGCCGCCTGATTGACCATGGCCTCCCCGCGTACCACCACGCCGTCGACGCACACGGGCATACCGGTGCGCGCCACGACGAGGTCGCCCGTGCGGAGGCTCTGGGCGGGCACGGTGACCTCCTCGCCGTCCTCGAGGCGACGCGCGCTTTGGGGGATGGCCATGAGAGAGCTGATGAGCTCGTGCTCGGAGCGCGTGCGGGTGGCGTCCTCGAGAGCCTCGCCCAGATCGAGCAAGAACATGGTGCTTGCCGCGGTCTTTGGGTCGCGCTTGGCAAACGAGAGGCCGATGGCCGAGGCGTCGAGCACCGGCACGTCGAGACGCCCGCGCCTGAGCGAGGCGAGGCCGGCGCGCAGGAACCCGAGGTAGTGAAGCCCGGCCCATACCGCGCGCAGCGCGGGAGGGAGGAGCCAGCGGCGGATCAGGTGGTTGCCCACGAGGCGGACGATGCTGCGCGCAACGGGCGCGCCCACGGGCACGAGCGCCGCAGGCGTCTGGACGCTCGTCTTTTCGAGCTGGGGGAGTGCGAGCGCATCCAGTCGATCAAACAGGGCCGTCCTTGCGGGAGCGTCGCGATACCAGACGGCAACCGAGCGGATGCGAGGATAGGCGCGCACGCGCTCGACGCCCGCCCAAGAGGAGAGCGTCGTCTCGAGAGCGACGACGTCGGATGCGACAAGACGCTCGATGAGCGTCAGGCGCACTCGCCCCGGCACCTCATGTTCGATGGCGTATCGCACGGTCGCGCCTACGCCTCAGCAGGAGCGGGCTCGACGGGCTCGGCTGCGTCGGTTGCTTTGGACGTTTCCTGGTCCTCGTCATCCTCGGTGTCGTAGACGGTCTCGTTAAGGTACGTGGCCTCGGCGACGATGTCATCCATCTCGGCGCGGGTGCGCTCGATGGCATCCTCGCAGGCGCGCTTGGCGCGCAGGCCCGCCGCGACGGCCTCGACGTAGAGGCGCTTGGCCGCGTCGCTCGTGAGCACCTTGCCGCCGACCGACCCGATCAACACCCCCGCGCCCAAAAGCAGGCCGTGCGTTCCCTTGAGAAAACCTAGAGCACTCATGTCGAACTCCCTCCGTCGCGCACAAAAGTACGCCTTGGTGAACAGTTTCAAGTCAACTGTAGCTCACATTTGAGGAATGGTCGGCGTGTTTTCCGCAAGGGGTCAAATGGGGACTGTCCCGTATGCGCAAAAGGGACATCCCTTTTGCGCGTTACCCAGCGAGCTTGCAGACGAGCATCGCGGCGAACATGATCGTGAAGACGAGGTTGCTCCATCCGCCAAAGAGGATGCAGCGCGCCGGCTGCGGCACGCGCATCCACACAAGACCGAGAAAGCTCGTGACCAGCGGCGTGAGGACCACAAGCCAGGCGGGGAAGACGGTCTGTCCGAGCACGACGGCCGCGGCGAGCACAACAAAGCCCAGGTACATGGGCACGGTGGCAAACCGCATGACAAACATGATGCTGCCCGCGACCTCGTTATACAGTTCTTCTCGCCCTGCCTTGGCGATGACGGAGAGATAGACGTACTGGGCGTGATAGGCACCGCCGCAGATGAGGGCAAAGGCGAGCAGCGCCGCAGCCAGCCAGACGAGCCAGGAGAGGCCGCCGCGCGCCGTGAGCGCAAGCCCGGCAAAGCCGAGCACGTAGAAGAACGCGGAGACCGGTCCGAGCGCACCTCCAAGCCGCACGCGGCCGGCGGGCACGTCGCGCATGATGCGCATATACGGCTTGAGCGTGCCGTCCATGTCGTAGGCGCCGGGCGTGAAGTAGAGCAGCATGTCCCCGGCAAACATGAGGATCGACCCCAGGAGCCCCAGGGCGAGAAGAACGAGCGTCGCTGGCATGGCGCCTCCCATCCATCGCGGGCGTCAGATGGCCCCGGAGCCTGCCCGGCCCCGGGGCCTCAGGGCAAGCCTTACGCCTCGACGAGGCTCCTTGCGGCCGCCTCGAGCTCGGCGACGGCATCGTCGTCGGGGGCCTCGTTGGCGATTACGGTGCAGACTGTGTTTCGTCAAGTAGTTTTGAGCAGAATGTGCATCGACTTTTGAGCAGGCTGCGCACGGGACGTGCGCAGCCATTTTGAGCGGCTACCCCTCCTGCATGAGGGCGTGCCTCACGCGGTACGACTCGCCGCGGAACTGGACGAGCCTGCCGTGGTGCACCACGCGGTCGATCACGGCGGCGGCCATCTGGTCGTCCCCGAACACCCCTCCCCAGCGCGAGAACTCGAGGTTCGTGGTGATGACCACGCTCTGCCTCTCGTAGGCGTCGGCGAACACCTGGAAGACGAGGCGGGCCCCGTCGGCGTCGAGCGGAAGGAACCCGAGCTCGTCGATCACGAGCAGCCGCGCCCGCGCGATCTGGGACATCTCGCGGTCGAGCCTGCCCTCCTCGCGGGCGCGGCGCAGGCGCATCACGAGCGAGGACGCCGTGAAGAACCTGGCCTCGAGCCGGCTGTCGCACGCGAGCTGGCACAGCGCGCTCGCCATGTGCGTCTTGCCCGTGCCCACGTCGCCCATCAGCACCAGGTCCTCGCGGCGGTCGAGGAAGGAGAGCGACAGCAGGTCCTCGCGGCCGAGCCCCTCGGGCCACGACACCGCCGACCAGTCGTAGCCGTCGAAGGTCTTCGGCGCCGGCAGGCCGCAGCGCCTGAGCAGCGCCGCGCGCTTGGAGGCGTCCCTGCTCGCCGCCTCGGCCTCGAGATACGAAGCCAGGTACTCCACCTGCTTCGGGCTGCCGGCGCCCGCCCACTCCCTGAGCACGGAGGTCGTGAGCGAGCACCTCCTGCCCGCCTCCACGACCCTCCGGGAGAGCTCCGCGCTAGCCGGCATGCGACTCGCCCCCTCGCAGGAAGGCGTCGTAGACGCCGAGGTCGGCGCCCCCGGATGCCTCCGGGCCGCCCGCCGCGATCCTCCTGGCAAGCACGTCGACGGTCGCGTCGTCGGGGACACGGCCGCCCTCCACGACGCGCAGCGCCGCGCCGCAGGCGGCCTCGAAGCCCGACGCCTCCGCCGCGCGGGATATGGAGCGCAGCGTCTGCCTCCGCTGGGGGGCGTCCATGCGGTCGATGCCCTCGACGAGGGCGGCGGGCATGTCGCGCCTGATCACGGACTCCCCGAACGCGCGCGGCCGCGCCACCAGCGCCGGCACGAGCGAGAGGGGGTTGCGCACCGCCGGGCCGTCGCCGAACGCGCGCGGCAGCAGGGCGACCCTCCTGCCGCGGTCGGCGAGGACCTCGACCGTGTCGGCGCGGACCCCGACCAGGAGCTCCCGGGAGTGCCAGGCCGGCCCGGCGCAGTACTCGCGCCCGTCGACCGCGACGTAGCCGCGCTTGTCCGCCCGGCAGCGCACCCACCTGACGGCGTCGAAGGGCGCCGAGGGGAGCGCGAGCATCGCGGCGAGGTCCTCGGCGAGCGCCTCGGGCGTGGGGCGGCCGTCGCGCGCCCGCGACGCGGCGTTCAGGCGGTCGCACCCCTCCCTGAGCAGCGCGTTCAGCTCGGCGAGCGAGCCGACGCGGGGCACCGGCACGAGGAGGTTGCGCCTGATGAAGCCCACGGCGTTCTCCACGGAGCCCTTCTCGTTGCCCGAGTACGGGTTGCAGTAGCGGCTGCCCATGCGGTAGTGGGCGCGGAACAGGGAGAACAGGTGCGACTCGGTGACCTCCCCGCGCACGCGGCGGCCGGCCTCGGTGGCGTTGTCGAGCACGAGCTCGCGCGGCGCCCGACCGATCCAGCCGAAGATGTCCGCCAGACCCGCGCACATGCACTCCGCGCGCTGCGACATGCCGGCCACGGCGTAGCGCGCGTTGGAGTGGGGCAGCGTGAGCGCCAGGAGCTTCAGGTGGGCCCGCTCGCCGGCAAGGGCCGCCTCGAAGCTGCCGTAGTCGGCCTGCGCGGTGCCCGGGGCCCACTCGAGCTCGAGGTACCCGCCCCCGGCGCCCGCGCCGCGGGCGAGCCTCCACTCGCGCACGTGGCGCTGGACGGTCGAGTAGGAGCCCTCGTAGCCCCTCTCCTCGACGAGCCTGTCGTAGAGCCGCTTGGCGGTGTGGCGCTGCTTGCGCGGGGCGCCGAGGTCCGCCTCGAGCACCGCGTCGACCCACGCCACGTGCTCCTCGAGCGCGGGGCGGGGGCGCTCCTCCGGGAGCGGCGGCGCCGGCGAAAGGTCCTCCATGTCGGCGTACCTCGCCACGGTGTTGCGGCTGAGGTGCAGCTCGCGCGCGATCTCCGCCCTCGGCACGCCCCTCGCGTCCATCGAGCGTATATCATTCCTCACATCCAGGGGCACGGTCATCTCCTCCATCCTTCCCGGGCGGTCCTCGCCAAAGTTCGCGCCCGGGAAAACCATACGGCGGGGGCCGCGCCCCTGGCCCCGGGGACACGGCCCTCATGCTCAAAGTGCTCAATTCCTGACGCACGCGGCGCTCAGATCCCGGTGCTCATTCGGACCATTTCCTATTGCACATCAACACTCGAGGAGGGCTTCGGCGCGAGGCCCGAGGCCGACGATGGCGGGGCTCGGGTCGTCGTGGACCCCGCCGCGCCCGGCGCCCAGAAGCTCGACGCGGTGGTCAGGGCATGGGCAGCGATGCGCGCGAGGCTGGACTCCGGGGAGATCTCCGAGGATGAGTACCTCGACTGGAAGCGCGGGTTCGGCGGAAGGTAGATTTTGGCGGTTAAGGGGGCATTTCTTGCTAAACCGCAATAATACGGCCCCTTAACGGGAGTGTTTGCATTATTCGGGAGCACTGATGGCTTCGAGGCGCTGCGGGATTTTTTTTCTGCGCCCAGTCGACTTGAAAGAGGGCGTCAGGGTGTGGAGCACACAGTTTGCATGCTTCCTGGTTTGCCGAGTTTTGCATCCATATACAGCGCGGCTTTCCTCCTAAACGCAATGGCTCGGGGCGTTCTTGCGTAGTGTGCCCGGCATTCGCTATCCGAAAACGACCAGTTCGTTTTGCTTCGGATAGTACAGGATATATATTCGACATTAAGGATGTGCTGACCAACTGGGATCTAATTGAGGATGGTGCAAAGATGGAGTTATCTTGGCTGTTGAATGATTTCATCTGTAATGACCTATATGCTCCGTTTGTTGTCAAACTGGACAATGACTACTATTCCTGCCTTATGGAGAAATACAACATTGTGTTCAATCAGGCGGAAAAGGCCGGTGCGGATGATGGCAGCCTGGCAATAATAAAGAAATATCGAAATAAAATCCTCGAAGCCCTGCGTAGTTACTACAAGGCCGATATTGCAAAAAGCAACACAATCATCAGGAATTTGGTTTCAGAAGTTCGTTCCGATTCTTTTGCGGTTGCAAAGCTAGGTGAGAGTTGGGCCTTTCCGGGGAACAGGAGCCAGGAGATACAATTCTTTCGGTCGAGAAAAGGGAGTCCTTCCAGTGCCTACGCGGCAAAAGAGATGTTGCATTTGCCGAAGAGCCTGAGATCTAAGACCAGAAGCTACAGGTTTAGTATCCCCGGCAGTCCGGCCTATTATCTTGCAAATTCTTCGTATGGATGCTGGATAGAGACGGAATTTCCGCCGGAAATCGATTTCAACGTCTCACCGGTAGTTTTAGACGGCACGCAGAAAATACTCAACTTGGCAATCAATGTGAGAGATTTCGGCGGCTTGGACGGTTTTGATGAGGGGCGCGTTCATTGCTGGCTTAAACTATTCATGCTCATGATAGCGACCTCGTACAGAATTGACGAAGCTGGCAGAACGTTCAAGTCTGAGTACATCGTCTCCCAGGCAATAATGATGGCGTGTAAGAAGCTTGGTCTTGACGGGGTCGCCTATTATTCCCGGCGCGTGGAAGACGACGTATTCGCACGCTGCGCCGTCAACCTCGCTCTATTTGTTAATTATGATCAGCACAAGGAGTACTCCCCACTCATTAAACATATGAAAATAGATGATTCCTTCAACTATGCCCTGTACAAACAGCTCTCTCCGTCGCTGAGATGTAGAGACTATGAACTGAGGTCTGTCGACCATGCGTATATAACGAATATTGGCAGCTATGACAGACAGCATCCCTATAGAGAAACAGAGTTCTTCGAGTTCGACAGATACCTGTTCGCAACTTGGCAAGGAAAGACGAACGGGAGGGGAAAAGACGATCTTCCTTGGGATGTGTCCGTTGATTAGTGTTCGGAAGCCGTAGTGATTGTCGTAAGAATTCAATTGGACATGAAATGAAGATGATGACGAATGGTGATAAAAGTGGTTCTCGGTATTGACTGCTAGCGTTGGGAGCCTCTCGCCAGTAATTAGCGTTGAGTTCATTTTGAGTTCAATTTGGGTATCCGAAAACCGCCTGATTCCAGTAAATGGGAAGACGGCGGTGCACCACATAGACGAGAGGCCATGGAAATGCACGATTTGATTACTGAGTGGGAGTAATTATTCAGGAAGCTATGGGGTTTAAACCGCCAATATTGACAAAAATGCCCCGATAAACGCGATATTTGCTATGCCGGTCCAAGTCGAGAGGCTGGGACTGGCATACGTTTGTTTGGACGGTAGGACTAGCTCGAGCGGGTTTGCCCCCTCTGTCACTATGGCGTCGCGGTGCGTCCGCCGGAATTTGCCGGTGCGGCAAGTCGTGCCTCATACATGGCAATCATGGGGCTCGATGCTGGGACGCCGCGGGGCGAGGCGCTTCCTCGGGCGCTCCTTCGGCCCCGTTCCTGCGGCAGAAGGCCGAGCTGGGCACATGTTAGAATTTCTCTGCATGATCACCGCTGGCAAGTGTCAACGCCTCAAGTTTGGAGGGCGCGCATGGACCACGATTTCTACGAGTGGGCGTCCGAGGCCCCGATGCGCACGCCCGACGGCTTTTCGGAGGCTGCGACTGCGGCGGGGGTTGCCGCCTCGGTTGCGGAGCGAAACGAGATGCTGGCCTATGCGCTTCAGACCTTCGGCCGTGGCCACGCCCAGCTGCTCGGACGCATTCTCTCTGGTTATGAAAAGGCGAAGAGACTGCAGATTCGCGGGATGATTGCCTACGCGGTGGTTGCCGTGCTGGCCCTAGTTGTTGTCCTGTCGCTCCCGTTTCCCATGGATGCGGAGCTTAGGGTCATTGTTTGGCTCTCGTTTGCCGGGCTGCTCTTCATTCCGTTCATTCCCCTGTGGATTCTGCTTTGCAACCATCTTCTCGCACCTGACTGGAATGCCTATGCGACGTGGTATCGCCGTCGTGATCGCAAGGGGCTTGGCTTCGAGGATCTCTATCGCGCCATGGGCGTGCCGCGCCCGTAGGGGCGGGACCAGCGAGGGGCACACTTGCGTCCACGCGCCGCGCGGACGAGGTCGCGTGGGGCCCGTTTCCCGCTTGCCAAGCGGGAGCAAAGTGGAGTTCCGCCTGTATTTCTCCAAAGAGGGCTAAAAAACGGCCTTGTTTTCGCCAATTGACGCGAAAACAAGGCCGTGTCCAGGAGCGTGCAAAAGTGCCTGTCCCTTTTGCACGCTAGATTGCCTCGAACTCCCTCAGGACCTTCTCGATGTCAGTCCCCCTGACCTTCTTGAGCGCCTCCTTGAGCGCAAACCGCTCGACCAGGCCAAGCTTCATGTCGGTGACCGGCTTGCCGTCGCGCAGCTTCACGCTCGCCATGAGCAGGTCGCGCACGTCAAAGACGCTGCCCCACACCTCGGGCACGCCGCGGTCGACGTCGCAGAGCGTGTAGACGGCCTCCATGCCGGTGCGCATGGAGTACTCGGTCGTGAAGATGGTGTCGCGCGGCGTCTCGGCAAACTGGCCGATGAAGGCAAAGTTGACCGCGCCGTCGGGCACCACGTCGGGGCGGTCTCCCGCTGCCCGCGGCATGAAGAACGCCGTGATGTAGGGCATCATGACCGGCACCGTGTTGGCGTGTCGCGCGGCGAGCTCGGCGATGCGGTCCTCGGGAACGCCCATGTGGTAGAGCCACTCCTGGCAGATCTCCTCGCCGGTGCAGTCGCGCATGGGCTTTCTCACGTAGTTGCCGGGCTCGTCGGGGAAGAGGCCGTACACCCAGACGCACAGCTCGTTCTTGGGTTGGCCGCGGAACTGCTGCTGGCGGTTGAGCGTCCAGCTCATAAGCCAGTTGGAGTCGGTGCAGGTCACGATGCCGCCGGTGACCACGTGGCCGCTGAAGGGGTCGCGCTTGCAGATCGCCTGGATGTAGGGTGGAATCTCGCCGTCGAGGGTCGTCACCGTGGCGCTCATCCACTTGGTCTTCTCGGGGTCGCCGCAGAAGGTGTCGGGATGGCCGAAGCTGGGGTCCTGTGCCGCGATGCGGCGCCACATGTCCCAGCCGCCGCCGGGGGAGAGCTCGGGCCTCCACGCCGCGGGTCTGTCTTGCGCCCCCATGGTTGAGTTCTCGACGCAGCCGCCGTTGGTGATGAAGACGAGGTCGTCCTCGGTGAGGTCAATGACCGTGGTCGCGCCGGCCTCGGCTCCATCGACTGCCGCCGTTCGGCTCAGCACGATGCTCGTCGCCACCTTCCTCGCGGGCGAGCTGTAGGGGTTGCGCGGAAAGGCCGCCTGCTGGATGCGCTGTATGGTGTCCTGGCCGGTGCCGGTGCGCGGACGCACTGGGCCCGCGCCGCCTCCGATGGAGAACCTTATGTCCTCGACCTTCGTGTTGAAGTGGAACTGCACGCCCGCGGCCTTGAGGTATTCGACGAGAGGCAAGATCATCGACTCGTACTGGTTGTACCTGGTGAAGCGCAGGGCAGAGAAGTCCGGCAGTCCGGCGATGTGGTGGATGTAGCGCTTGATGTAGAGCTTCATCTCGAGCGCGGAGTGCCAGTTCTCGAATGCGAACATGGTGCGCCAGTACATCCAGAAGCTGGAGGAGAGCACCTCGTCGTCAAAGAAGTCGGTGATGGGACGGTCGTAGAGTTTCTCGTCCGGCGTGAAGAAGAGCTCCATGATCTCCATGGCCGCCTTGTCCGAGAGGCCGAACTTCCCGGCGCATCCCGCGTCACGCCCGCGATCTTTCGTCGCGCGGCAGAGCGAGTAGTTGGGGTCCTCCTTGTTGAGCCAGTAGTACTCGTCAAGTACGGAGACTCCGGGCGTCTCGATGGAGGGGATGGAGCGGAACAGGTCCCACATCACCTCGAAGTGGTTGTCCATCTCGCGACCGCCGCGCATGACGTAGCCAAGGCCGGGGATGTCGAGGCCGTCGCACGCGCCTCCCGCCACGTCGTCCTTCTCGAAGATGTGGATGTTCTTGCCCGGCATCTGGGCGTCGCGGACGAGATAGCACGCGGCGGAGAGCGCCGCCAGGCCCGTGCCCACGATGTAGGCGCTCTTATGCTCGATGCCCGCGGGCTTCTTGGGACGAGCGAATGCCTCGTAGTTGCCGCTTGAATAGTACATGGTCGCACCTTTCTTACGTGCGCACCGGGCGTGTCCGATGCGTCTGGTTCCATGGTGGGTCCGCGACGGGCGGCGCACCATGGGCAGAACGGTGCCTCTGTACGGTTTCTTATCAATGCGGCCGGATTGTACAGACGGGCGAGAAGAACGGGCGAGGCCCGCGCCCCCACTATGACGCGGCGGGTCCCTCTGGCACGCTGCCCTCGCTCCCGGCGACGTAGCCGCCGGGGATCTCGAGTCGGTCGAGCGCGGTCTCGATGGCGCCGTCTGCGACGGTGGCCACCCGCTGTACCAGCTGCTGCGGGTCGTCGCGCATGTCTCGGGCGATCCAGTCCAGGACCGTTCCGATGAGGGCGTGCGCGAAGAAGCGCGCGATGAAGTTCCTGTCCTGTTCGCGCACGCACCTACGCGCCGCGTGCTCGTCAACCACGTCCTTCACCAGGTCGCTCACTACGGGAACGAGAAACCGCTCCACCTGCTCGCGACTCATGTCATGGTAGATGCTCGTGATGAAGGGCTTGTTCTCGCGCAGGGAGAGAAACGTGTCGAGGAGGCCGGTCTGCCAGGTGTCGGCGGTCTTGTTGCCGGCGATGGCCCGCGCGGCGTCCTCCTCGCACGACCACTCGACCAGGTCGTAGATGTCCTGGAAGTGATAGTAGAACGTCATGCGACTGATCCCGCAGTCGTCGGTGATGTCCGCGATGGTGATCTTGCCCAGGGGCTTTTCGAGCAGGAGGCGCTTGAGCGAATCCTCGAGTGCGCGCTTGGTGAGCTGGCTTGGCATGGGCCCTCCCAGTGGTCGTTTCTCTCCGTATACCCTTGCGTGCCGGAGGGGTTTGCGGACAACGGCGACGGGCGCGAGAACAGGCGCGGCGACGGCGGATGTGCGTCACCCACGGCCGCGAGCTCATGGGCTTGCGCGGCAAGGCCTGGGGCCTTACCGGGCCTATGCCGAGACGAACTTACGGCGCAGCTCTTCGCGCGCGTCGTCGTCGACGCCGAGCGCGTCGGCGAGATACGCGTCGAGCGAGCCGTACGCCTCGTTGACCGCGTCGAGCGCCGCGTGGAGGTAGCGCGCGTCCACGCCGCCGACGTCGAACATGTTCTGCGCCGCGCCCTTTGCCTCGATCAGCTCGTTCGTGGCGAGATAGTCCTTCTCGACAAGGTCCCAGGGGACGCCAAGCGCCGTCTCCACCAGCACAGAGGCCATCCCGCAGCGGTCCTTGCCGGCGGAGCAGTGCCAGAGCGCGGCGCCCTCCTCGAGGGAGAGAAGCTCACGGAAGAGGCTGCGGTAGGCGGCGATTCCGTCCTCGCCGAGCACGAAGCGCGGGTAGAGGCCGGCGAACAGGTCGGTGATGTCCAGCTCGCCGCTCTTGAGCTTCTCGCCCAGCGTCCTTATCGCCTCCTGCGCGTCTCCGCCGCTCGGCGCCCGGAACACGGGCAGGCGGACGAGGCGCGCCTCCGGAAGGAGCCCCATGGGATCGGGCCAGTGCGCCGCCTCCTCGTCGGTGCGGAGGTCTATGACCAGACGCACGTCGTAGGCGTTCCGCAGCGTCGCCAGGTCCTCGGCGGTCGCCGGGGCGAGCATCCCAGAGCGCAGGAGGAGCCGGGGCCTGACGTGTCCGCTGCCTGCGGGAAGCCCTCCCAGGTCGCGGGTGTTGTGCAGACCCTCGAGGGCAATCTTTCCGTGGTTGGTGAGGTTTGGCTCGATCGTGTCCGTCATGCGGCGCTCCCTGTCGGCGGCGTGCGTTGCCAAGGCTACTTATCCCCAAAAGTCACGTCTCCCACGCGGTTCGGCTATGCTAGGTGGCTCTTGCACGCAACCGTTTGGAGCCACAGACACATGGACCTTATCGCCACGCTCGCAAGTGAGCTCAACCTCAGGCCAGAAGCCGTCGAAGCCGCAGTCAAGCTCATCGACGAGGGGAACACCATCCCCTTCATCGCGCGCTACCGCAAGGAGGCCACGGGCGGCATGGACGACGTCGCCCTGCGCGCCCTCGACGAGCGCCTCGCCTACCTGCGCAACCTCGAGAAGCGCAAGGAGGACGTCCTTGTCCTCATCAACGCGCAGGGCAAGCTCACGCCCGAGCTCGAGGCGGAGATCCGCGCGGCCACGCAGCTCCAGCGCGTGGAGGACCTCTACAAGCCCTACCGCAAGAAGCGCATGACGCGGGCGCAGAAGGCGCGCGAGGCCGGTCTGGAGCCGCTGGCAAACATGATCTTTATGCAGGTGGCCGCCAAGGGGTCCGCGCTCGACGAGGCGGCGCGCTTTGTGACGCCGGAGGCCGCCGAGGCCGGCTTTGACACGCCGGAGAAGGCGCTTGCCGGTGCGGCGGACATTGTGGCGGAGGTCGTGGCGGAGGACGCCGAGAACGTCGCCGACCTGCGCGCGTTCACCGAGGCCACGGCGGACGTCGTCTCCGCGGCAGTGAACGCAGACGAGAAGACCCCCTACGAGCCGTATTACGACTACGCCGAGCCTGCGGCCAAGATCCCCAACCACCGCGTGCTGGCCATCGATCGCGGCGAGCGCGAGGAGAAGCTCCGCGTGCGCGTGCGCGTGGACGAGGCGGCCGCGATCGCCCGCCTCGGCGCGCGCTGGCCGCGCCGGCAGGGCGTCTTTGCCCCGGTCTTTGAGGCGGCCGTCGCGGACGGCTACAGGCGCCTGATGGCGCCCTCGCTCGAGCGCGAGGTCCGCGCCAAGCTCACCGTGCGCGCCCAGACGGACGCCATCAAGGTCTTTGCCAAGAACCTCGAGAGCCTGCTCTCGGCCCGCCCGGTGCGCGGTGCCCGCATCATCTCGCTCGACCCGGGCTACCGCACCGGCTGCAAGGTGGCGGTGCTGGACGAGACGGGCAAGCTGCTCGACCACGGCGTAGTCTATCCCACCAAGCCGCGCCACGATGTCGCGGGCACCAAGCGCGAGCTCAGGCGCCTGGCCGAGAAGTACGCGATCAACACCATCGTCATCGGCAACGGTACGGCCAGCCGCGAGACCGAGGAGGTCGTCTCCGAGTTCATCGCCGAGTCCGCGCCGGAGCTGCGCTACACGATCGTCAACGAGGCGGGTGCCTCGGTCTACTCGGCCTCCGAGCTCGCGAGCCAGGAGTACCCGGACCTCGACGTCACCACGCGCGGCGCCATGAGCCTGGGGCGGCGCCTGCAGGACCCGCTCGCCGAGCTCGTGAAGATTCCGCCCCAGTCCATCGGCGTGGGCCAGTACCAGCACGACCTCGACCAGGCTGAGCTTGCGCGCACGCTGGGCTACGTGGTGGAGGACGTGGTCAACCGCGTGGGCGTGGACGTGAACACCGCCAGCGCAAGCCTTCTGGGCTACGTCTCCGGCATCACGGCCGCCGTGGCCAGAAACATCGTGGCCTACCGAGAGGAGCACGGCGCCTTCACCGACCGCCGCGAGCTCAAGAAGGTCCCCCAGCTCGGTCCCAAGGCGTTCCAGAATGCGGCGGGCTTCCTGCGCATCACCGGCGGCAAGAATCCGCTCGACGCCACCGCCGTGCACCCGGAGAGCTATGACGTGGCGACGGCGCTGCTCGAGCGCGCGGGTGTGGGCGCGGATGAGCTCACGCGCGGCGGCGTGCCCGACATCGAGAGCCGCGTGGGCAGCGTGGGCGCGCTCGCGACCGAGCTGGGCTGCGGCGCGCTCACGCTGATCGACATCGTGGCCGAGCTCAAGAAGCCGGGACGCGACCCGCGTGACGACGCCCCGGAGCCCGTCTTCAGCTGCGCCGCGCTCTCGATTGACGATCTCCAGCCCGGCATGGAGCTCACGGGTACCGTGCGCAACGTCGTGGACTTTGGCGCCTTCGTGGACGTGGGCGTCCACCAGGACGGCCTCGTGCACATCTCCAAGCTGGCCCGGCGCTTTGTCAAGCATCCGAGCGACGTCGTGGCGGTGGGGGATACGGTGAAGGTCTGGGTCGAGCGCGTGGACCGCGACCGCGGCAAGATCTCGCTTACCATGGTGCAGGGCAAGTAGGCGGCGGCGCGAGGAGATAAGATGAGGCCTATGAGGCGCGCAAATCGCCAGATCACCGATCCCGCAGAGGTCCGTGCGCTCATCGAGCGGTGCCATACCGTGAGGGTCGGTGCGGTTGACGAGGACGGGGTGTTTGTCGTCCCCCTGAACTTTGGGTATGAGTGGGTTGGCGGGCGTCTCGTTCTCTATCTGCACTCCGCCAGCGAGGGGCGCAAGGCTGAGGCCTTCTCGCGTGGGCCGAGGGTCGCGATCGAGATGGACGTCGAGCTGGGCGTGATCACGGGGGGCTACGCGTGCGCCTACTCGTTTTCCTATCAGAGCATCATGGGATCCGGGCTCATATCGCCCGTGGCCAACGTGGATGAGAAGAGGCGCGCGCTTGAACTGATCATGCGCCACATGGCACCCGATGCCCCGCGCGATTCCTCTGGCAAGTTTTCGTTCTCGGATGAGGCAGTGGAGCGCGTTGCGATCTTCCGGATTGATGTCAACGAGCTCGCGGCAAAGCAGCGGCTTTAATGGGGCGGGCGCGATGTTCTTCTCGATAGACGACGAGGTGTTTGGGAGGCTGCCGGTGCTCTGCGTGGGCGTGGTGCTCGCGGAGGGCGTCGACGGCACGGGGGAGCACCCTGCGGTGGACGCGCTGCTCGACAAGGCGGTCCGCGACGCCGAGCGCCGCCTCGAGGGCGCCCACGCCAGCGAGGACCCGCGCGTCCAGCCCTACCGCGAGGCATTCCACGAGCTGGGCATGAGCCCCAGCCGCTATCCCTCCTCGAACATCGCCCTGCTCAGGCGCATCGCCAAGGGCAAGGGTCTCTGGCGCGTGAACCCGGTCGTGGACCTGGGCAACGCCATCTCCATCAAGTACGGCCTGCCGCTCGGCGCCCATGCGCTGGGTGAGGAGGACGTGCTCGAGCTGCGCTTCTCTCGTCCGGGCGACGTCTTTGTGGCGCTGGGAGAGGCGGAACCGGACGCCACGCTCGCGCCCGGGGAGCTCGTCTACGCGGTGGGCAGCCTCGTGCACACGCGCCGCTGGACCTGGCGCCAGAGCGAGAACGGCAAGGTGGAGCCCTCGACGACGCGCATCGCGTTTCCGATTGACGGCTTCACGGGCGTCAACGAGACCGAGGTCAGGGCTGCGTGTGAGGAGCTCGCGGCGATGCTGCGGGATGAGTTTGGCGCGCGGGCCGAGGTTCTTCTCGCCAGTGCGGGCGCGCCGAGGGCGTAGGGGCTACTCCGCCTCGCCGGTTGCGGGCTCCGCGATGAAGTGCAGCGACAGCAGGAAGAGCGCGCTTATCGCCAGGCAGGCATACTGGCCCACGGCGTCGATGAGGAACTTGCAGATCACGGCGCCCACGCAAAACGATATGACGAGCGCGGCGTAGCGGTGCGAGCGGTGCAGCTCGTGGGCGTCCTTCTTGAAGAGGCCGTCGTAGAGGGTCTCTCCGAAGGAGCGCAGGTTGCCGGTGCAGAAGACGCTCGCGTAGGCGGACTTGGTGCCAAACTGGCGGAAGTTCTCGTACGAGACGGCGGCGCAGAACGAGATGGCGCTGTTCACGATCAGGTGCGGGGTCCACGAGGGCAGCAGGGCGATCGCCGCAAACGCTGCGGCCTCAAAGATGGCGACCCAGCGCTGCATGCCATAGGTCCTGCCGTCGTGCACCTGGAACAGGACGTGGCGGGAGAGCATGACGCCGAGGACAAACGCGCAAATGGAGACCAGGTAGCGGGCAACGCCGAGCCATGCGCCCTCGGCGAGGTTCATGCAGAGCAGCACGATGTTGCCCGTCTGGCCCGTGGCAAAGACGTGACCGTGCAGCAGGTAGGAGTACGCGTCCATGAAGCCGCCGGCGCAGATGACGGTAAGGCCCAGGCGTACGGGCACCTTGGCCCGCCTCGATGTAGCTGTCTCCACTGGGCAACCTCCCATTTGCCGCGTGTACCGCACGACATCCTAGGCCAAGCGAGCTCGTGGGAGGTGGCGAGCCTGTGCATTTTTGCCGCTCGTGATGGAAAATCGCGAATCGAAATGCAAAAACGCGGCTCGTGATGGAGGTTTTGGACCCATTTGACGACGCGCAATCCCGACGCGAGAGAGAATGCCCAGTTGGGAAAATCAAATTTCAAATAAGTTCGCGTCGAGGCGCCGAAATCTACTATCACGAGCCGCGTTTTTGCATTCGGAATTGCCGTTTTCTATCACGAGCGACGTTTTTGCAGGTCTTTAGCGGGTGGCCGGCGCGTCGCCGCCGTGACCTGGAGGGGCGATATACTTCACGTGACCGTACATGCCGGGCGAGCGACGTTGGGACTCTGCGGTGGACCTGCCGGACGGATTTGAGCTGCGAGATGATGGCCAGGGGCTTGCGCTTGCGGGTGATGGCATGGTGCTGCGCGCCGACTTTACGCGGCTCCTGCCGCGCTTGCGACCAGACCGTCTGGGCCGCGAGCTGCTCGTTCGCGCAGCGCGCGTCCGCGGCGCGGAGGCTCCGACGGCGGTTGATGCCACGGCGGGGCTGGGGGAGGATTCGCTACTTCTGGCGGCGGCGGGCTTCACGGTCACGATGTTCGAGAAAGACCCGGTGATTGCGGCGCTCCTACGTGGCGCGCTCGAGCACGCGGCAAACGATTCGCAGCTCGCGGGGGTCGTCGCGCGGATGACGCTCGTCGAGGGCGACTCCGTGACTGGCCTGCACAGTCTAGACTTTACTCCTGACGTGGTGTTTCTCGATCCCATGTTCCCCGAGCGCACCAAGAGCGCAGCGGTGAAGAAGAAGTTTCAGCTGCTGCATCACCTGGAGCGACCGTGCAACAACGAGGATGAGCTGCTGGACGCCGCGCTTGCCGCGCGCCCGCGCAAGGTCGTGATCAAGCGACCGCCCAAGGGTCCGTGGCTCGCCGGCGCCAAGCCGAGTCACGCGCTCGCGGGAAAGGCCGTTCGCTACGACGTCATCGTTCCGTCGCCTGCACCACGCTAGAATTGGGGCAACGATTCCCCGTTCAAAGGAGCAGGCATGGACCTCCCGAACAAGCGCCCGGACGACATGGCGCGCATCACCACCCCCGAGCTTGCGCAGGCCTTCATCGACGAGCAGGTCGAGGCCGTCCGCGTGCAGGTCGGCGACAAGAAGGTCCTGCTTGCCCTCTCCGGTGGCGTGGATTCCTCCGTGGTGGCGGCGCTGCTGATCAAGGCTATCGGCAAGCAGCTCATCTGCGTGCACGTGAACCATGGCCTCATGCGCAAGGGCGAGTCCGAGCAGGTCGTCGACGTCTTCCAGAACCAGATGGACGCCAACCTCGTCTACGTTGACGCCACGGACCGCTTCCTCGACCTGCTGGCCGGCGTGGCCGAGCCCGAGCGCAAGCGCAAGATCATCGGCGCCGAGTTCATCCGCGTCTTTGAGGAGGAGGCCCGCAAGGTCGCCGACGACGTGGACTTCCTCGCGCAGGGCACCATCTATCCCGACATCGTGGAGTCCGACGGCGTGAAGGCCCACCACAACGTGGGCGGCCTGCCTGATGACCTGCAGTTTGAGCTCGTGGAGCCCGTGCGCCTGCTCTTCAAGGACGAGGTCCGCGTGGTGGGCCGCGCGCTCGGGCTGCCCGAGGGCATGGTCGAGCGCCAGCCGTTCCCGGGCCCGGGCCTGGGCGTGCGCTGCCTCGGCGCCATCACGCGCGACCGCCTGGAGGCGCTGCGCGAGGCGGACGCCATCCTGCGCGAGGAGTTCGCGGAGGCGGGGCTTGCTGGCAAGGTTTGGCAGTACTTCGTCGTGGTGCCCGACATGCGCGCCACCGGCGTGCGCGACGGCAAGCGCGCCTATGACTGGCCGGCCATCATCCGCGCCGTCAACACCGTCGACGCCATGACCGCCACGGTGCCCGAGCTCGACTGGGCCCTGCTCAAGAAGATCACCGACCGCATCCTCGCCGAGGTTCCGGGCATCTGCCGCGTGACGTACGATCTGACTCCCAAGCCCGTCGGCACGATAGAATGGGAATAAGAATTTAAATTAAAATCTCTGGGCGTCCCGTCGTTTCCGAGCGGCGGGGCGCCCTCTTGTCTGGCGAGAAGAACGGAGGCTTGATGGACCTCACGGAAGTGCGGCGGCGCATGGCCGACGGCCGGCTCTACGTCTGCAACAGCCCGGAGCTCTTTGCGGAGCAGGAGCGCCGGCGCGACGTGCTGGGTGCCTACAACGCGTTGCCGTTCAGTAGCTCTGAGGAGCGCGACGTCCTTCTCGCCCGGCTCGTCGCCGAGGCGGGCGACGGCTGCATGATCGAGCCGCCGCTTCACGCCAACTGGGGCGGCGCCAACCTGCACCTGGGCAACAACGTCTACGCCAACATGGGCCTCACGCTGGTGGACGACGCCGACATCTTCATCGAGGATGACGTCATGATCGGACCCAACGTGACCATCTGCGCGGGCACGCACCCCGTCTCGCCGCGGCTTCGCGCAAAGGGGCTCCAGTACAACAAGCCCGTTCGCATCTGCGCCGGCGCCTGGCTCGGCGCGTGCTGCGTGGTCCTGCCGGGCGTGACGGTCGGCGCGGGGTCGGTGGTGGGCGCGGGCAGCGTGGTCACGCGCGACGTCCCCGTCGGGGTGGTCGCGGCCGGCAACCCGTGCCGCGTGCTGCGAGAGATTGGCGAGAAGGACGAGCGCGTGTACGACCACGACAAGCCCGTCGACGAGACTTGGCTCCACGCATAGCGCGGGCGCGGTGCGCGCCCGTGCCGCCCTTTCCTCGCCGAGACGGAGCGACTACGGAAAAGGGCCGGGTTTTCGGGGCTGTTTTCCGCAGACGCTCCGCCTCGGCGAATTGGTGCCGGCTGCCGTTTTGTCGGCGCGAGGACAACGGACGTGTTGTACAATCGTCTCAGACTGGAAACGTTTCCAACAACGGGAACGAGAGCAGAAAGGGGAGCCCATGAGCACCTGGCTCGACGACGCGGTCTTCTACGAGATCTACCCCCAGAGCTTCAACGACACCAACGCAGACGGCATCGGCGACCTGCCCGGCGTCATCGAGAAGCTCGACTACGTGCTCGAGCTCGGCTGCAATGCCGTCTGGCTCAACCCCTGCTTCGTCTCGCCGTTCGGCGACGCGGGCTACGATGTGGCGGACTACTGCCGCGTCGCCCCGCGCTACGGCACCAACGACGACCTCGCGCGCCTCTTCGACGAAGCCCACGCGCGCGGCATGCACGTCCTTCTCGACCTCGTGCCGGGGCACACCTCGATAGAGCACCCGTGGTTCAAGGAGTCCGCCAGGGCCGAGAAGAACGAGTACACCGGCCGCTACGTTTGGACCGACGACGTCTGGACGCCGGTGGGGGACGTGCCCGGCGTGAACGGCGTGCTGCGCGGCGTCGCCCAGCGCAACGGCGCCGTTGCCGTGAACTTCTTCGCCTTCCAGCCGGCGCTCAACTACGGCTTCTACCGCGTGACGGAGCCCTGGCAGAGCGCCATGGACTCCCCGGAGGCCCTCGCCACGCGGCAGGCGATGAAGGACGTCATGGCGTTCTGGCTCGAGCGCGGGTGCGACGGCTTCCGCGTGGACATGGCCGGCTCGCTCGTGAAGGACGACCCCGAGCAGGAGGGCACGATCGCCCTCTGGCAGGACATGCGCGCCTTCCTGGACGAGCGCTATCCCGAGGCCGTGCTCATTTCCGAGTGGGGCGAGCCGGACAAGACCATCCGCGCGGGCTTCCACATGGACTTTCTGCTCCAGTTTGGCACCTCGCACTACCTGGACCTCTTCCGCTGCGAGCATCCGTGGTTCAGCCGCGAGGGCGCGGGCGACGCGAGCGAGTTCGTTGCCACCTACCGTCGCAACATGGAGCTCACGGACGGACGCGGCCTCATGTGCATCCCCTCCGGCAACCACGACATGGACCGCCTGCGCAAGTACCTGGACCCGGAGGAGATGAAGCTGGCGTTTGCCTTCATCATGTCCATGCCGGGATGCCCCTTCGTCTATGCGGGCGACGAGATCGGGATGCGCCACCTGGACGTGACCTCCGTCGAGGGCGGCTACCAGCGCACGGGCGCGCGCTCGCCGATGCAGTGGGACGCGGCCGAGAAGAACCTCGGCTTCTCCGACGCTCCGACGGAGCGGCTCTACATCCCGCAGGACAGCGGCAACGACGTGCCCACGGTCGCAGCGGAGATGTCCGACGAGGCGTCGCTCTGGCGTGAGGTGCAGCGGCTCATTGCGCTGCGTCGCGCCACGCCGGCCCTCGGCGTGAACGCCGCGGTGGAGTTTGTCTACTGCGAGAAGGGCGCCTATCCGCTCGTCTACCTGCGCACGGAGCGCGGGGAGGGTGGCCAGCGCGTGCTGGTGGCCCTCAACCCGTCGGCGCGCGCGGTCGAGGTGCCGTGCGAGGGCGAGCCGGCGCGCACGCTCTACGCCCTCGGCGACGCGGCAAAGCTCGTCGACGGCACCCTATCCGTCCCCGCCTGCTCGGCAACCTTCCTCGAGCTGGCGTAGGGGCGCCCGACGCCAGCCATGCCGCGCGGCGCCGCCGTTGGCGGGGGGGTTCCGTACGTGCTGGGCCGTGCAGCTCCTCTCGGCGATTATTCGCCTGAGCGAATAGAACTCCCTCCGGCCCTCGTGTCATAGTTATTCGTGAAAGCGAACACATATGACGACGTCGCCTGGGGCGACCGGGAGGACTGCAGTGGAGTACATGACCGTGCGGGAGGCGGCGCGACGCTGGAACGTGACGGAGCGCCTGGTGCAGCGGCTGTGCGCCGACGGCCGCGTTGACGGCGCGGTCAAGTTTGGCCGCTCATGGGGCATTCCCACGGTCGCGCGCAAGCCCGAGGACCCGCGCCGCGCGGTCGCGCCCTCCGTCGGCACGGGTCGCCCGCGTCGCCTGCCCGGCGACCACGCCAACCTCATGCCGCTCATGAACACCCCCTTCGAGCCGGGTCATGCCCGCGAGTTCGTCGAGTCGCTCGACGCCGGTCCCCGCGCGGACATCGCCCGCGCGGAGCTCGCCTACTTCTCCGGCAGGGCGGACGAGGCCGCCGGGCTCGTCGAGGAGCACCTCGAGAGCGAGGACTTCGAGATTCGTCTCTCTGCCTGCCTCATCTGCGCGTACGCCAACCTTCCACTGGGCCGCATCGACCTCTCCCGTCGCGCGCTCGACGCGGCGAGAAGTGCGCTCGCGCGGGCGTCGGCGGAGAACCCGCAGCTCCGAGCCGCCGAAGGCTTCATCTCGCAGGCTGCGAGCGTGCTGCTGCACCTTCCGGTTCCCACGGACGCGCCGGGCGCCCAGGAGGTGATGCCGCTCCTGCCGATGGGTCTGCGCGCCTTCGCGTTCTACGTCCAGGCCCACGCCTTCTATCTCGCCGGCGACTACGCGCACAGCCTCGGGATCGCGGAGACGCTGCTCACGGGCATGGAGGAGGTCTACCCCATACCGTTTATCTACCTGCATCTCGTTGCCGTGATGGACCTCATGAGCCTGAGGAGGACCGAGGAGGCGCGCGAGCACCTGCTGGCCGCATGGGAGCTGGCGCGCCCGGACGACCTGATCGAGGGGTTCGGCGAGCACCACGGGCTTCTCGGCGGCATGCTCGAGGCGGTGATCAAGCCCGCGTGGCCCGAGGACTTCAAGCGCATCATCGCCATCACGTACCGCTTCTCCGCGGGGTGGAGGAGCGTGCACAACCCTGCGACCGGCGACGACGTGGCGGACAACCTCACCACCACGGAGTTCGCCGCGTCGATGCTCGCTGCGCGGGGCTGGACCAACGCGGAGATAGCCGAGCACATGGGCGTGTCCCCCAACACGGTGAAGAGCTACATCTCGTCCTCGCTGCAGAAGCTCGGTATCACGCGCCGCCAGGACCTCGGGCGTTTCATGCTGGCGTAGGTCGGCCCCAGACCTGTCTGGCATCACCCGTTTTCCCATCTGAACGGGTGATGCGCCCGCCCCCCCCCCTCGCTGAGAATTGGACCGTCATACCTCTCTTCCGTCCAATGCGACGGATTGCCGAGAAGGACGGTGGCCATGGGGAAGAAACTTGCGACGATAGTGGCGTGCGCGTTCGCTGCGGTGCTGTTTGCGGTGCCGGCGCCTGCGTGGGCGGTTGAGCACAAGGGCATCAACGTCAACGGTGTCGATATCGTCGCGGACGACGACCATATCGTCGAGTGCGGGAACGGTACGGCGGAGTATGATCCCACGACCGGCGTGCTCACGTTGACGAATGCCAAGATAACAAAGGGTACCGGCTACATAACCACACAGTGCGGTATCGAGAGCGGCAGGGACATGAGCCTGAACATCGTCCTGGTGGGCGAGAACACTACGACCTTGCCCATAAGCGCGACGAGCGGTGATTCGGCTGATCCGGTGATCGATGGTACATGCGGTGACATCACGATTTCTGGTCCGGGAAGCCTTGAAGTCACGAGCTCTCAGGTCGCACCGAACGCCATCAACGCTTATAACAGCCTGACAATTAAGGACGGAGCGCGCGTTACCGTTCACTCCGAGAGCAGCTGTGCCATCAACGCGCAGAACGGGAGCGTAAACATCATCAGCGGCGCTCATGTGGAGGCGACGTCGGCTGGTGACTATAGCTATGCCGTCGGTGCTCTGCAGCCGAGTGGCGATACCAAGGATAACGACATTGTCGTCTCCGGGGAAGGGACGTATCTTAAGGCGTCTAGCGCCAAAGCGGCGGTCAACGTGGGCCTTCCAACGCTTTATGCGGGGAACGATCTCGTTTTAGAGGACGGTGCAGTAATCGAGGTCGACGGAACCGCTGTTGCCAACAAAGATGTGACGATTCAGAGCGGTGCTAATCTCTCGGCATCAAACGAGGGCGGCTCCTATGCCCTGTACGCTGTGGGCGCGTTGACGATTGATGGTGCGTCCGTGTCCGCGAGCAGCGTTAGAGGATACGGCATCGTCGCGCGCGAGAACCTGTCTGTTCACGACGCCATCATCGATGCGCGGTCCACGGATTCCAACGGGCTGGGGGTCACTTTCGGCGGAGCGACCATTGACGGCGGGACGATTACCTTATCCTCGGAAAACAATGCCGCTCTGTCGACGGCGGGTAACGCTTCGATTGTCAGTGGTGTCGTAACGCTCAAGGGAGGTTCATCGGGGGCTCTTGCGGTTGCGGGCCTCAACTTTGGCAGCAAGAACTGGTATCAGTGGGCAACATCGGCGGCCGGTGAGGTGACCAAGAGCGAGTCCGACGCTTACGATTCTGCTGACCGAACCGACACCTACCTGCGCATCGAGCCCGTTGGCACTACGTACGATCTGGCCGTCTCAGGCGGCGAGGGCAGCGGTTCGTACGTTGCTGGCACGCAGGTCACCATCTCTGCGGACGCGCTCAATGCAAGTGGGCACTTCAGCGGATGGACGGCGAGTGACCCGACGGGTGCCGGCGTGCTTGCCAATTCCTCAGCTGCCGAGACTACCTTCACGATGCCTGCCGGTGCCGTCGAGCTCACTGCGAACTACGAGCCCCATGCCGTTCTGGAGCACGTTGCCGCCGTTGACCCCTCCTGCACGAGCGAGGGCACGGCCGAGCACTGGAAGTGCACGGAGTGCGGCGCGCTCTTCTCGGATGATGGGGGTGCGACGCTCGTTAGTTCCGATGACCTGTCGGTTCCGGCCCTCGGTCACGACTATGTTGACGGCGTCTGCACGGTGTGCGGCGAGAAGGACCCGGACTACGTGGCGCCCGAAGATCCCGAGAAGAGCGATACGACCATCCCCGCGACGGGTGACGCGAGCGTGCTCTTCTCGCT
>DXBZ01000044.1 GCA_019116265.1 Candidatus Olsenella stercoravium
CCAAGTCCTTTGGCGACAACCACGTCTACTCGGGAGTGGACCTCAAGCTCTATCGCGGCGACCACGTGGCGCTGACCGGTCCCAACGGCGCCGGCAAGTCCACGCTCATGAAGCTCATCAACGGTCTTCTCGCCCCTGACGAAGGCACGGTCGAGCTCGGCAAGAACGTCACGAAGGCCTACTACGCCCAGCACCAGCTCGAGCAGCTCAATGAGGCCAACACCGTGCTCGCCGAGATGGACTCGGTGGCGGCGGGATGGACCACCTCCGAGGAGCGGCGCCTGCTCGGCGCCTTCCTCTTCCATGGCGACGACGTCGAGAAGCGCGTCGGCGTCCTCTCGGGCGGCGAGCGGGCGCGTCTTGCGCTCGCGAAGATGCTCGTGGCCCCAGACCCGCTGCTTCTGCTCGACGAGCCCACCAACCACCTGGACATCGACTCGGTGGACGTGCTCGAGCGGGCGCTCGTGGGCTTCAAGGGGACGATCGTGCTCATCTCCCACGACGAGCACCTCGTGCGCGCCGTGGCCAACAAGGTCGTGGACGTGCGTGACCACAAGGTGACCGTCTACGAGGGCGACTACGACTACTTCCTCTACAAGCGCGCCGAGCTCGAGGCCCGCGCCGCAGAGGCGGAGGGCGCCTCGACGCCCGCCCCCGCCGCAAAGACAGCGCCCGAGCCCGCCCAGCCCGCGACCGGGCGCAACGTGAAGACCCGCGAGCAGCGTCGCGCGGAGGCGGAGGAGCGCAACCGCCGCAACCGCGCGCTCAGGGCGGAGCGTGACCGCCTCAAGGCGGTCGAGGCCGCGCTCGAACCCGCGCAGGCTCGTCTCGCCGAGCTTGAGACGCTGATGGCCGACCAGGAGCTCTACAACGACGCCAAGCGCTTCGACGCGTGCATGAGCGAGTACACCGCCCTCTCCAAGAAGGTGCCCGCGCTCGAGCAGGAGTGGCTCGAGCTCACCGAGAAGCTCGAGGAGGCCGCCCATGCGTAGCGGACTCGCCGCCTCCGCGCTGAGGCTCCTCTCGATCGCGTGCCGCGTGCTCGCATGGCTCCTCGTCGCCCTCGTCGTCGCCGGCGCGATCCTCCCGGCGGGGCCGCGCGCGCTCCTGCTCGGCCTCAACGGGGCCGTCTCCCAGACCATCCCCGAGGCGCTCTCCGGACTGCTCGTCTTTCCCACGCCCTTCGGTGGGGCGTTCCGGGGCGACTTTGCGCTGGCTGCCTGCATCCTGCTCGTCCTTGACTGGGCGCTCTCCCGAGCCTCCGTCTCGCTGCGGCGCGCGGCGTAGGGGAGGGGAGCGAGATGGGGTACTCCGTCGACCGTCTGATATCGATCGCCGTGACCGTGCTGCTCGTCATGTTCTCGGCCATCGTGCACGAGGTCGCGCACGGCTGGGCCGCGCTGCGCTGCGGCGACGCGACCGCCAAGGAGGCAGGCAGGCTCACGCTCGACCCCCGTGCGCACCTCGACGGGTTTGGCTCCGTGCTCCTCCCGCTCGTCATGGCGCTCATCGGCGGGCCGGTCTTCGCCTTTGCCAAGCCCGTTCCCTACAATCCCTACCGGCTGCGCCACCCGAGGCGCGACGAGCTGATCGTCGCCCTCGCCGGACCGGCATCGAACCTCCTGCAGGCGCTTCTCGGCGCGCTCGTCCTTCGCCTGGCCTGGGACCCGATCATGGGCGCCGCGATCTCGGGCGGCCTGCCCCTCGAGGTCGTGTCGCTTCTGATCGACGTCCTGACCACCTACGTCTCGGTCAACCTCGTCCTGTGCTTCTTCAACCTCATACCCCTGCCTCCGCTCGACGGCTCCAAGGTCGTCCTGTTCTTCCTCACCGGCGAGGCGCGCGCCGCCTACTACCGGCTGGAGCAGTACGCGATGCCCATCCTCATCGTGGTGCTCTACGTGCTGCCCTCGCTCCTTCGCTTTGACCCGCTCGGCATCTACCTCGGCTGGACCGCGGGCGGCATCTACAACCTCCTTCTGACGGGACTGTGAGCCATGGCCTCCTACCGCGTGACGACCCAGGCATACTCCGGACCCTTTGACCTGCTGCTGCAGCTCGTGAGCAGGCAGCGCGTCACCATCGGCTCGATCTCCATATCCGAGGTGGCCAGCCAGTACCTCGAGGAGGTCGAGCGCATGCGCGACCTCGACCTCGACGTCGCCAGCGACTTCGTGCTCGTCGCCTCGACCCTGCTCGACATCAAGGCTGCCTCGCTCATCCCGGACGAGCCGGTCGTCTCCCGGGATGACGACCTCGACGAGGAGGACGCCGACCTCGAGGGTCTCTCCCCGGACGAGGCGCGCGAGGTGCTCATCGCGCGCCTCATCGCCTACAAGCAGTTCCGCAGCGCGGCCTCGGCCCTCGGCGCGCGCGCCGAGGCGGAGTCGCGCATGGTCCCGAGGACCGTCGGCGCCGACCCGGAGTTTCTCGGCCTCATGCCCGACTACCTCGAGGGAATCACGCTCAGGAGCCTCGCGGTCATCTGCGCCGACATCGACAGCCAGCGCGAGACCTTCCTGCTTGAGGCCGAGCACGTCGCGCCGCGCCGCGTTCCGGTCGCCCTCACGATCGCCGCGGTCGACCGCCTGGTCCGCGGGCGCGGCAGCGTGACGTTCTCCGACCTCCTCGACGGCCAGGACAGCCCCGAGGTCGTCGTCGCCAACTTCCTCGCCATCCTCGAGCTCTACAAGCGGGGGCTCGTCGACGTGCGTCAGAGCGAGCTCTTCGGGGAGATCGACGTCAGCCACGTGGAGGGCGCCCCCGCCTACGAGCTCGACGAGTCGGTCCTCGCCGAGCTCGACCAAGACCAACCGGAACTTGCCTAAAAGGGGTCAGACCCCTTTTAGGCAACTGTCGAAAAGAACCTGGAGATTGCACATGGCTGACATGACGCGAATGGAGTCCGGCTCGCTCAAGGGGCTGCTCGAGGCCCTCCTGCTCGTCTCCGACGACTCGGTCCCCGCGACTGACCTCGCGCGCGCCGCGGGCGTCGAGCCGGGCGAGGCCGCAGCCGCCCTCGCCGAGCTCTCCGCCGAGTACGCCGATGCCAACCGCGGCTTCCAGCTGCGCGAGGTCGCCGGCGGCTGGCGGCTCTTCACGCACCCCGCCTACCACGACCAGGTCGCCGACTACGTGCTCTCGTGGGACACGCGCCGGCTCTCTCAGGCGGCCCTCGAGACGCTCGCCGTCATCGCCTACCACCAGCCCGTCACGCGCGAGGGCGTGCGCGCCATCCGCGGCGTCAACTCCGACGGAGTGATCGCGTCTCTCAGGGAGAAGGGCCTCGTCCGTGAGGTCGGCCGCGACCGTGACCACGGCGGGGCCCAGCTCTGGGGCACGACGCGGCTCTTCCTCGAACACTTTGGCCTCAAGAGCCTGCGCGAGCTCCCGCCGCTCGAGGACTTTGCGCCCGACGAGGAGTCGCGCCGCTTCATCCGCGAGCGCCTCTCCGGCCGTTCGATCTCCTCGACGCTCGAGGAGACGGCCGAGGACATGGACGACGAGCGCGAGCTGCTCGACGACTACGAGTCCGACGCAGCGGACGGAACGGACGCCGGCGATGAGTGACCCCATCCGCGAGAGCGGGGTCTATCCGATGCGCCTCCAGCGCTTCCTCGCCCGCGCCGGCGTGGCGAGCAGGCGCGGCTCCGAGCGCCTCATGACCGAGGGTCGCGTGCGCGTGAACGGCGCGGTCGTCACCGAGCTCGGCAGCAAGGTCGACCCCGAGTGTGACGAGGTCATGGTCGACGGATGCGTCGTGAGCCTCGGGCGGCGCCCCGTCACGCTCATCCTCAACAAGCCCGCAGGATACGTCACCACCATGAGCGACCCGTACGGCCGTCCCACGGTCGCCGAGCTGGTCCCCACGCGCGAGCACCCCGGCCTCTTCCCGGTCGGCAGGCTCGACCTCGACACCACGGGGCTCCTCCTCTTCACCACCGACGGCGACCTCGGACAGGCGCTGCTGCACCCCTCGCGCCACGTCGAGAAGCACTACGTCGCACTTGTCTCGGGCACGCCGAGCGAGGCCGAGCTCGATCGGCTCCGTCGCGGTATCATGCTGGATGACGGTCCGACCGCGCCCGCAAAGGCGCGGCTGATCGGCGCCGGCGAAAGGCTCTTCTCGACGGTCGCCCCCCACGGGGCGGGCAGGACCGGTGGCGGCGAGCCCAACGCCGTCGTCGGCCTCACGATCCACGAGGGGCGCAAGCACCAGGTCAAGAAGATGCTCCTCGCAATAGGGCACCGCGTGCTCGCCCTCCACCGTGACGCCTTTGGGCCGATCAGGATCACCGGCGTCGCCGAGGGCGCGTGGCGCGAGCTCACCGACCGCGAGCGCGGGGCCCTCGAGAGCTCCGCGAG
>DXBZ01000007.1 GCA_019116265.1 Candidatus Olsenella stercoravium
CTCGTCCTTCTCGCCCCTCTGGCCCTTCTCGTCCAGATCGACGCCTGCCGCCGCGAGGATGCTCCTCACGTTGCGCTTGGCGTTGGTGGTCCCCACCTTGAGGACCGCTGAGACGAGCGCCCCTATGACGAGAAGGACCACGCCCAGCACGCCAAAGCCGGTCCCTCCCCCGCCGTAGAAGCCCCAGTAGCCCACGATGAAGCCAATGGCGAGAAGCGAGTAGCCGATGCGCAGCCAAACGTTGAGTCGCTGGATGGCGTCGGTCTGGAGCTTGGCCTCACGAATGAGGTCCTCGCGCGACCAGGTGGAGGTGTCGAGTGCCATGTGAGGGCTCCTCTTCTCTAGGGGCGTGCCCGGACCGCAGGGGAGATTCTGCGGCCCGGGCCTCGAAGGAGGGAAAGCGGTCTTGCGTGCGGTCGCGCGGGCTCTACGCGGCCGTGGCGATCGTGGCGGCGCCGAAGAAGCCGACGCATGCGCCGACGAAGGCGATCACGAGCAGAATCAGCATCGTGACGATCGGGCTGACCTTCTTCTTGGACATGAGCCACCAGCAGAAGACCGTGAAGATCAGCGGAAGCAGCTTGGGGTAGATCCCGTCGAAGGTGCCCTGGAGCGTGCCGCCGCCCGGCAGCGTCAGCGCCGTGGAGATGGAGACCCAGGTGGCGGCGACGGCGCCGATGACCATGGTGCCCACGAGCACGATGGCCTCGCGCAGGGCCGTGGCGTCGGGGCCGACGAGGGCCTCGACCGCGTCGCCGCCGAGCTTGTAGCCGCGGTAGTAGGCGAAGCGCATGCCGAAGTAGGCGAGCAGGTTCCACACCACGATGTAGAAGATCGGGCCGAGCGGGTTGCCGCCCTCGGCAAGGCCCATGGCGATGCCGAGCAGGATCGGGATCAGCGTGCCCACGATGAGGGAGTCGCCGATGCCGGCGAGCGGGCCCATGAGGCCGGCACGGATGCCGTTGATGGTGTCGTCGTCGATAGCCTCGCCGTTAGCGCGGGCCTCCTCGAGGCCGACGGTCACGCCGACGATCATGGTGCCGATCTGCGGCTCGGTGTTGAAGAACGCGGAGTAGGTCTGGAGGGCCTTGGTCTGGTCCTCCTTCTTGTCGTAGAGGTCCTCGACGATCGGCAGCATGGAGACCAGGTAGCCGAAGGTCTGCATGTGCTCCTGCGAGAAGCACGTGAGGTTGCCGTAGTACCAGTTGCGGAAGGACTTGGCGAGGGCCTTCTTGGAGACCTTGCGGCCGCCCTTCTGCTCGACGGTGTTGTCAGCCATTAGATGTCCTCCTCTTCCTCGTCGTCGTCAACAGAAGCGGTGATGGCGCCCGCGGTGCCGACCTTCTCGAGCTTGGACTCGATCTTAGAGAGCTCGAACTTGATGAGCGCGAAGAAGCAGGCGATGGCGGAGCAGGCGATGAGGTTGCAGCCCATGACCGCAGCGAGCGTGAAGCCGAAGAAGAACGGCAGGAAGTCGGTGGCCTTGGTGATGACCTGCTTGAGCAGGATGGCGATACCGACGCAGGGAAGCAGCGAGCCCACGGCGAAGAGCGTCTTCATGGGGATGCCGTCCATGGGCATGCTGTTGAGCAGCGTGGTGACCATGTCGCCGCCGAAGTAGACGATCACGAACGTGGGGATGAAGGAGCAGACGATGTGGGAGATCCACGGCAGGACCATGTCCACGAGGTAGAGCTTGTGGGTGTCGCCCTTCTCGAGCCACTTCCAGCCCATGGCCTGCCAGGCCAGGTTGATGGTCGCGGTACCGTAGAAGAGGATGGCGCCGAGGGTGCCGCAGGTCGCGCCGAGGGTCGTGGCGAGGGCCGCAGCGTCGGCACCGGAGGGGTCGGCGGCGAGCGCCGGGTTGCCCTTGATCGCGATCATGGCCAGCGGGATGCCGATGTAGCAGGCCGCGCGAACGTCGGCGGAGACGGTGCCGCCAGGGGTGACGAGGGCGATGTAGACCACCTGGATGGCCATGCCCACGATGATGCCGAGCGTGATGTCACCCAGGATGATGCCGACCACCAGGCCGGCGACGAGCGGGCGTCCGAGCGTGTAGTTGCCGATGGACGTGCCGCCGAGGCCGGGCATAGACGCCAGGCAGGCGAACAGTCCCAGCAGCACTGCCTGGAACACGTTGATTTCCATACGAACCACCTTTCCGTGCTAGGCCCCTTGCGGGGCACTTGCGTTTCTCGCGGCGGGCCCCCGGACGGCCCGCCCCGCAGTGCAACGAACTAGAAGCCGAACTGCCCGCGGAACTTGTCCCAGGTGCCGATGCCCTTGTCGGGGATCAGACGGAAGTCGACGGTGTAGCCGGCCTTGGAGATGTCCTCGAAGGCCTGGGCCTCCTCCTGCGTGATGGACTGGTTGTTGCCCAGCTTAGTGGTGCCGGGACGGTCGTTGCAGGGGCCCACGATGACGGTCTTGACGTCGCCCGGCACGAGCCCGAAGCTCACGAGAATCTCAGCCATGTCGAGCGGGTTCTTGGTGATCAGGAAGTAGCGGGTGTCGCTGTCCAGGACGGTCTGGGCCTTCTCCTTGAAGTGGTCCATCGTCCACACGAAGGTCTTCTTGTCCGGCGCGGCGCTCTTGTAGGCGCTCTTGAGCACCGGGTTGGACGCCGCGGCGTCGTTGACGGCGATGATGCCGTCGCAGGGGTACTCGACCGCCCAGCGGGTGACGGTCTGGCCGTGGATCATGCGATCGTCGATGCGAACGAACGAAACTGCCATGTCCTTCTCCTTGTCTGTCCTCGTTCCGATACTGCGCACGGGCTGTCCCCGTGAAGGTGCCTAGAGGTCCTCTTCCTCGTCCTCGCCGAGGTCGAGCTCGACCTCGCGCATGGCTGCCTGCCCCTCGGAGAGCGCCGAGGAGCACAGGGCCATGGGGTCGTCCGTCTGAAGGTCGAAGGCTGCCGTGAGCACCATCGGCAGGCTCACGCCGCCAAAGGCGCGCGTGCGGGCGAGGAGCCCGTGGCCCGCCAGCACGTTGAGCGCGTTGGTGAGGGGCGAGCCACCGATGATGTCGCCCATGACGATGACCTCGTCGCCCTCGCCGATGGGCGCGACGACCTTCTCGAGCTCGGCCACGTACTCGTCAGCGCCCTCGCCGTCGCGCAGGCTGCAGCTCAGGATGTCGTCGCGCTTGCCCACGAGCATATCGAGCACGCTGTGCAGGCCCGGCGCGAACGTACCGTGGCTGACCAGAAGCAGATACCTCATTCTCTTGTCCTCTCCCCGTCCCGTCTTCGAGACATGCTCTTTCATGCCTCTTTCAGTGATTTTGATTGTTGCTATTAACTATTAACGGAGCAACCGGATAGTTGTCAGCGGTAACTATTCATCGGTTAACGGTAGCAATTATTTCATAGAGAAATTACTGCCCGCCACCTCGATGCGTGAGGCGGCGGGCAGTAGACAAGGCATTTTACCTGCTGTTATATTGCGTCGGGTGCTAGCTGTGCGCCCCCACGAACGCGCCGACGGCCTCCCAGTAGCGGTCGGGATCGGCGAAGACCGCGCAGCAGTGGCCGGCGGACGGGATCTTGACCAGCTCGTGACCCTCGCCCTCCGCAGCTCCGCCGGCGGCAGCTGCCAGCGCGTCCGCCATGTGCGCGGGCACGACCTTGTCGTCCTCCCCCTGGACGAGAAAGACCGGAGCCCCGGAGCGCGCGATCGCGTCGACCGGACGCGAGAGCGCGACGTCATAGCCGCCGCGACCCAGCCTCAGGAACAGCCGCGCGAGGTCGAGCACGGGGTGCGCCGGCATGGGCGAGGTGCCGAGCGAGCCGGACGTCACGACGCCGACGGCCGTATTCCAGAAGTCGTCGTAGGCCGAGTCCGCCACGCAGGCGCGCACCTGCTCGGGCAGGTCGTCCTCGCCGCAGGCCATGATCGCCGAGGCGGCACCCATGGAGATCCCGGCGAGCGTCACCCGCGCGCCCTCGCCCGCACGGCCCACGACCCAGCGGCACCATGCCACGAGGTCGCGCCGGTCGAGCCAGCCCGCGCCCACCCAGGCGCCGTCGCTCTCGCCGTGCGCGCGCAGGTCCACGAGCAGCAGGTTGAAGCCAAGCTCCGCATAGCGGCGTGCGTAGGTGAGGCCGGCGCGCCAGTTGTCGGCGTAGCCGTGCGCAAAGACGAGCCAGCGCGCGGAGTCCGGACGGCACGCGATCGCGCGGCCCACGAGACGGCACCCGTCGTCGGAGGTCGTCTCGACGCGCTCGACGGGGCACGGCAGCGCCTGGAGCCAGTGCCAGGTGAGCTCTGCCTCCTCGGCGCGATTCCACTCGATCTTCTCGCGCTCCTGATCAAAGAGGCCGGGCGACATGTCGCGCACGCGCTTGTCGCCTCCGCCGCCCAGATACGGGCCCAGCTCCTCCTCGCCGGCGCGACGCTGCGGACCAAAGACCTGCGGCAGCGCCTTGCCCACCAGGATCGCCACCGCGACGGCGGGCACGAGGCCGAACAGGCAGAAGAGCACGCCGACCGCGGGCGAGCCGAGCGCGAAGCAGCCCACGCCCATGGCCACCATGACGAGCACGAAACCGAGCGGCCCGAACGCGCGCGACCAGCGCGGAACGTCGCGCTTCGGGGCGTTCAGCTCCTCCATGAGGTGCGGGGTGGGCGTGCTCTCGCGCGTCCTTCTCCCCTCGAAGTACGAGAAGAGCCTCGCCCCTCTGCTCTCCCTCTTGTCTGCCGCCATGCGAACCCTCCCGTCACGTTTCCATACGCGCACGAGTATAGCGAGAAACGGTCGTGCGACCCTACAGCGCGGCGAGAAGCGCCTCGCAGCCGGCGAGCACATCGCGGTACGTGGCGTCAAAGTCCCCGGTGTACCAGGGGTCAGCGACGTCGCGGGGGCTCCCCGCCCAGTCGAGCAGGCGGCTCACCTTGCCCTCGGGGTCGCCCCCGAGGATGCGCGACACCCCGCGGGCGTTCTCGGCGTCCATGTAGACAATGTGGTCCCAGGCGTCGTACTCGTCGCGGCGCAGCTGGCGGGCACGGTGGTGGCCCACCGGCACGCCCTCGCGACGCAGCTTGCCCACGGTGCCGTGGTGCGGCGGGTTGCCGAGCTCCTCGCGGCTCGTGGCTGCCGAGTCCACAACAAACTCTCCCGCGCGCCCGGCACGCCGCGCGAGCTCCTCCATCACGAACTGGGCCATGGTCGAACGACAGATGTTGCCGTGGCATACAAACGTGATTCTATGCATCCTTGGATTTCCTCTCAAATATCAGGGTTTCCGCAGGTGATGAACGTTGTTCGTATGCCATCACCCAGTCGCGAAATCCCGAATCGGCTCGTGTATGAGCGGATATTTTCCGCCGCAAAAGTTGTAAATTCGGTTGTAAACCTCGCGGATTTACAACTTCGTACACTTTAGCTTACGCGGCACCATCCGTCATGCGGAGCATGTCGCCCCTCACGTCCTCGAATCCAAGGTGGGTGTACGTGTTGTATGTCACGCTAATGTCTGAGTGCCCCATGATGTACTTGAGCTTCGCGGGGTCCATCCCCTTTCGAGCCATCTTGGAGCAGAACGTGTGTCGGCAGACATGCGGGGTAATCTTGGGAAGCTCCTTCTTGTAGATGCTATTGTGCTTACGGAGAGAGAGTTGGAAGTACTTTTCCCAATGCATCGCAACCTTCGGCATGCCGTTTTTGTCCAGAAGCAGGAATCCGCTCACCCCGTCAACGACGGGCTCGGCGGGTGGGTTGGCACGCTTTTGAAGGATTGCCTTGAAGCATTTCTTGACTTCCTCGGACATGGGTACGTATCGCTCGCCGCTTTTCGTTTTGGGGCGTTCGATGTAGTACCTCATATCGCTGCCCCTCTGCAGCTGCTTGCTGACGCGGATGCTTCCGTTTTCGAAATCGAGGTCAGATTTTGTGAGGCCGCAGAACTCCGAGATGCGCAGCCCCGTGTTGAAGAGGATGTAGAACGCTTCGTAATATCGCGAGTAATGCTTATCTCCCTTGATGAAATCGAGGAACCTGCGCTCGTCCTGTGGTGACAAGGCCTCGCGCGCAATGGAGTCGTTGACAAGCACGGTGGCGAGCTCGAAGTTGAACGGGTTGCGCCTGATGAGGTCGTCTTCCTCCGCAAGCTGGAAAGCTGGGCGAAGTACTCCTCGAATGCAGTGAATCGCACTGTAGCTTTTCCCGAGCTCGTCTTGAAGATAGATGAGCCAATTCTTCGCGTCGAGCGTCGTTATATCGCCGATTTTCCTGCTTCCGAACTCGTCCCTGGCAAGAAAGTTCATAACCGTCTTATAGCCCGCGCGCGTAGTCGGGCGCACCGCCGTCTTAGTCGCGACGTACTTTTCAACCAATTCGAGAACGGTCATCCCGCTTGGTGCAACGCGGTCAAACAGATCGCGTTGCACCTGCTTCTCGATTTCGCGGAGGCACGGCCCCGACTTTTTGCCCTTGGGAGGGAGGTCGTGCGTGGTAAGCGTCCACGAGTACTTGTACTTCGTCTTGCCTTTCACGTCTTTGAACTTGAAATAGTACTGGCCGTTCGGGCGCTGCCCCTCTCCTTGGCGAAGGATGCGCCCCTTGCTGTCTTTCCTCGTGGGCACTCTTGTCACCTCCTCTCCTTATGGATGCGCCCCGATGCTACTTCGCTGGTGCATCGGGGCGCATAATTGCTAGTGGTACGGGCTACGTTGAATGACTTTCGAGATTCCTAGGGACGATTCGTGCTCCAATGCATTCTGTTCCAATACAGCAGGTCGCACGCGAAGTAATAGCGACGTGAGGAGTCGCCGTTCAAGGTGAGGA
>DXBZ01000045.1 GCA_019116265.1 Candidatus Olsenella stercoravium
GGTGCTCTGCGAGGACACCCGCGTCACCGGCCGCCTCATGAGTGCCTTTGACCTGCACGTGCGTCTGGAGCGCTGCGACGAGAACGTCATGGGCGAGAAGATCGGGCAGGTGCTCGGGCGCCTCGCGGCGGGGGAGCGCGTGGCCTTTGTGTCCGACGCGGGCATGCCGGGCGTGAGCGATCCGGGCCAGCGGCTCGTCGACGCCGCGCTCGACGCCGGCGCGCGCGTGGAGGTGGTGCCGGGGCCGAGCGCGGTGACCTGTGCGCTCGTGGCGTCGGGCCTGGCGAGCGAGCACTTCTTCTTCGAGGGGTTCCTGCCGCGTCGGCGCGCCGCCCAGCTCGCTCGGCTTGCGGAGCTCGCGGCGATCCCCGGCACGCTCGTGGTCTACGAGAGCCCGCGCCGCGTGGCCGAGACGCTCGCCAACGTGGCGGAGGTCATGCCCGGCCGCCGCGCCGCGCTCGTGCGCGAGCTCACGAAGCTCCACGAGGAGGTCGTGCGCGGTCGTGCCCCCGAGCTCGCGGCGAGCATCGCCGCCCGCGAGGAGGTGCGCGGCGAGTGCGTGATCGTGATCGCCGCGCCTGACGTGGAGGAGCTCACGGTGCGACGCGCGGAGGCCGCCGGCCCCGAGCGCACGCTCGAGGAGGAGATCGCGGCCGGTCTCGCGGCCGGCGAGCCCAAGAGCGCGCTGGCCAAGCGGCTGTCCCGCGCGTTCGGCCTGCCCCGCGCGGAGGTCTACGACAAGGTGGTCGCCGCCGCTCGCTAGGGCGGCGTCCCGAGCCCAGGTTCTTCTCGCTTCAAAACTTGGGCACGTCTCAGCTTCCTGTGCGCCAAAGCCTGAGACGAGCCGCGATTCTGAACCGAGAAGAGCCACGCGCCTGAGATGAGCCCCGATTCTGAACCCCGCCACCCCGGCGCGCCCCCGCCCGGAATAGTACAATCGAACCTGCATGCCAAGATCCGTCATGAGGAGTCGCACATGGCAGAGAAGCCGTCCTACTTTGTCACCACCCCCATCTACTACGTCAACGCCGCCCCGCACCTGGGCACCGCGTACTGCACGCTGCTCGCCGACGTCCAGGCGCGCTTTCGCCGCGCGGCCGGCTACGACGTCAAGTTCCTGACCGGCATGGACGAGCACGGCGAGAAGGTCGCGGAGGCCGCGGCCGAGCACGGCATGACCCCGCAGGAGTGGTGCGACTCCCAGGCCCCGCTCTTCCAGGACCTCTGGCGCGAGCTCGAGGTCTCAAACGACGACTTCATCCGCACCACCGAGCCGCGCCAGCATCACGCGGTCCAGTACCTGTGGGACCGCATGCTCGAGTCCGGCTACCTCTACAAGGGCTCCTACGACGGCTGGTACTGCGTGCCCGAGGAGACCTACTTCACCGAGACCCAGGTCGAGAAGGCCGACGAGGAGCGTGGCACGAAGGGCGAGCACCTCTGCCCGGACTGCGGTCGCCCGCTCGAGCGCGTCCAGGAGGAGTCCTACTTCTTCAAGCTCTCCGCCTTCCAGGACCGGCTCCTCGCGCTCTATGACGAGCACCCCGACTTCGTGCAGCCCGACTTCCGCATGAACGAGGTCCGCTCCTTCGTGGAGGGCGGCCTCCAGGACACCTCCGTCAGCCGCACGACCTTTGACTGGGGCATCAAGGTGCCCTTTGACGACAAGCACGTCACCTACGTGTGGTTTGACGCGCTCCTCAACTACATGACCGCCGTGGGCTACAGCCTGGACGACCCGGAGTCGCGTGCCGAGCTCGCGCGCCGCTGGCCCGCCCAGTGCCACCTCATCGGCAAGGACATCATCCGCTTCCACTGCATCCTCTGGCCCGCCATGCTCATGGCCATCGACGAGGCCCTGCCCGAGCACGTCTTCGTGCACGGCTTCCTCACGGTGCGCAACCCCGAGACCGGCCAAGCCGAGAAGATGTCCAAGTCCCGCGGCAACGCGATCGCCCCGCGCGACGTCATCAACCTCCTGGGCGTCGAGGGCTACCGCTACTACTTCATGACCGACGTCGTCCACGGTGACGACTCGGCCATCTCCTTCGAGCGCATGGAGCAGGTCTACAACGCCGACCTCGCCAACAGCTGGGGCAACCTCGTCTCCCGTGCTCTTAACATGAGCGCCAAGTACTTTGATGGCAAGACGCCTGATCTGGCCGAGGGCTGGGCCGAGAAGGACGGCGTGCTCCGTGGCGTCGCCGAGGGCATCTACGACCGCTACGCGAGCCGCATGGAGGTCTTCGACTACGCCGGCGCCAAGGACGCGGTCATGGAGCTCGTCCACGCCGCCAACCACTTCATCGAGGACTCCGCGCCCTGGGCCGTGGCCAAGGACCCGGAGCGCACGGGTGAGCTCGCCGAGATCATCGTGAGTCTGCTCGAGTCCATTCGCATCAGCGCCCACCTGCTCGCGCCGTTCATGCCCGAGACCTCGGCCGAGGTCCTGCGCCGCATGTCGCTCGAGGGCGAGGTGGCTACCGACGACCTGCGCGCGGCCTGTGCCTGGGGCGGCCTCGCGGGCGGCGTGGCCGTGACCAAGGGCGACGCGCTCTTCCCGCGTCTGGATACCAAGAAGTAGGCGAGCGTGACGGGTTCCCCTCTCGCAAACCCCGGTGCCACGCGCGCCCTGCTCGAGGCGTACGGCCTTGCGACCAAGCACAGCCTTGGCCAGAACTTCCTGGTCAACAACCATGTGATCGAGAAGATCATGGACCTGGCCGAGCTTGGGCGAGAGGACCGTGTGCTCGAGGTGGGCCCCGGCATCGGCACGCTCACGCTGGCGCTGCTCGCCGAGGCGGGCCACGTGGTCTCCGTCGAGATGGACCGCGAGCTCGAGGGCGTGCTCTCCGCGCACGCTGCGGCGCACCCGAACTTCACCTACCTCATGGGCGACGCCCTGCGCGTGACGCCGGCCCAGATCGCGGAGGCGGCGGGCGGCGAGCCCGACGTGCTCGTTGCCAACCTGCCCTACAACGTGGCTGCTACGGTGATCCTGCGCTACCTGCAGGAGGTCCCGAGCCTGCGTCGCCTCGTGGTGATGGTGCAGGCCGAGGTGGCCGACCGCATCTGCGCGGGCCCCGGCAACCGCACCTACGGCGCCTACACGGCCAAGCTCGCGCTTCTCGCCCGCGTGACCGGGCGCTTTGAGGTGGGGCCGGGCAACTTCATGCCGCCCCCGCACGTGGACTCCGCCGTCGTACGCATCGACCGCGCGCCGCACGTGGACGCCGCGCGCGTGGCCGAGGTGTCCGCCGTGATCGACGCCGCGTTCGCGCAGCGCCGCAAGACCATCCGCAACTCCATGTCCGCCTCCGGTTTTGCGCGTGACGCCCTGGACGCCGCCTTTGCCGAGACGGGCATCCAGCCCACCTGTCGCGCCGAGACCCTTTCGCCGGCGGACTTCGTGCGCCTGGCAGACGCGCTCTCTAGGACCGCTTCCAACTAAGGAGACCCCATGGCCGAAGAACAGATCGCCCTCGACGACCTCATGCTCACCGACGGTGAGCTCTTCCACGACCGCAAGGGCGCGGTCTGCGACTGGTCCCGCCCGCTCGCGCCGCTCGCGGACACCCATGGCCACCTCACGAGCTTCCGTGCCCACGACCCCGCGATGGCGCTCGTCCGCGCGGCGCTCGCCGGCGTGCGCCTGCTCGTCGTGCCCGTCGACCCGGTGGGCGACATTCCGCGCAAGTGGGAGAGCGTGCCGGCGTTCCTGTCCTGGCTCGAGGGACAGATCGACCTCGCGCGCGTGTGCCTGGTCGAGGCGCGCGAGATGGGTCTCGTTCCGCCCGCCTTCGAGGGCTATGACGCGCCCGAGCTGCTCGACAACGTGCGCATCGTCGCGGGCGTGCACCCCTACGGCGCCGCCGAGGTGGACGATGCCGCGATCGAGCGCCTGCGCGAGCTCCTGGCCAGCCCGCGCGCCGTGGGCGTGGGCGAGTTCGGCTTGGACTACGGCCCCTACAACAAGGTGGCCCCGGACGTGCAGGAGGCGGCGTTCCGCCGTCAGCTGCGCGTGGCCCACGAGCTCAACCTGCCCGTCGAGCTGCACATTCGCGACGCCGCCGTGGACGTGCGCGCCAACGCGCACCGCCTCGCCGCACGCGTCCTGCGCGAGGAGGGCGTGCCCGGGTCCGGCTGCGACCTGCACTGCTTTACCTCCGACCTCAAGGTGATGGAGGACTTCACGCGCCTGGGCTGCCACGTGGCCTTTGGCGGCGCCGTCACCTTCACCCGCTCCGACGACATCCGCGAGGCGGCCACCTACTGCCCCGAGCGCTACCTGCTCACGGAGACCGACAGCCCCTACATGGCGCCGGTGCCCCTGCGCGGCCAGGAGTGCGAGCCCGCGATGGTGGCCTACACGGCGGCGCGCATCGCCGACGTCCGCGAGGCCGCCGGCCGCAGCGGCCGCCAGTCCACCTATGATGCCCTGTGGAAGAACGCCTGCACGTTCTTTGGGCTGTAGAGGCGGGCTTCCGGCCCTGTCCGCCGGGCCGGCTCCGCGTCTCGGGCCCCGGTCCCGCATCTGGGCCTGCCCCGCGCGCCGGGGCCGGCCTCACGCGCCGGGGACGGCCTCACGCGCCGGGGCCGGTTTTGGGTAAAATGTTGATGTCCTTCTCGCCATTTGTATAAAATGTTTACCCACAACCCCGAGAAATGCGGGCAGGGCAGGCAATAGTGGCGAGAAGAACCTGGTTTTGTGGGCAGATCCATAAAGTTCTTATCCAAAACCGGCGTCTTTGCTCAAAATCGGGCCACCTGAATTACGCGAAATACAAAATCCTGGTTTTGCTGGCGGGCGGGAAGGTCATGGCCCTTGTGACGAACGAGCTCGCCCCGCGCTGCCCTCGATTAGCGCCTGCGACCGATCAGGCGCGCGTAGCGCGACGGGCGCACGTACCTCTCGCCCACGCTCTTGTTGGCGAGAAGGGCGATGAGCAGCTCATCAACCGCCTCCGAGACGCGTCGGCGCGCCCAGCCCATGCGCGGGCAACCGGTGATGCGGGGCAGGAGGTCGGCGTCGCCCACGGCAAGCCCGCCGCACCAGCGGAGCCCGAGCTCCTCGCAGCGCTCGTCGAGCTCAGCGAGCAGGTATGTGGCAACTCCCGGGTCGCCCTCCGTGCAGAGCAGCGCATAGACGCGCGCCCCGGTCGGTGCGTAGCTGATGGGCAGCTCCTCCACGCGCGGGTTTGTGCCGTCCAGTTTGAGGGCGAGAAGAACCGTGTCGCAGGAGGCAACGTCCCTGCCGGCGCGGGCGCGCACGAGCTCGGGCGCCTGCGTGCCGGCGAGTCGCGCGTAGACGGGCAGCGCCTCCGCCGCGTCCGCGAGCAGCGCTGACGTTGCCGCGCAGCCGCTCTCGTCCACGAGCGCGATGCGCCTTGGGACCTGCGGTAACGTGCGCGGCGAAGTGCCCATGTGACCTCCTCGGGTGGCTGTGGCCCTATTGTGCGTCAAATGCGGGCGTCTTGTCCCGCCCCTCCCTGTCTCATCTTGTCAGGCTTTCGGCCGAATTATGTACCCCCCACCAAAATAATGTTGCACCGGTCGGACGCGCGGGTTTAAAATAACCTGCACTGACCACCCCGTGAAACGAGGTCCAAATGATGAAGAATTATGAGTGGGGGGGGGGTTCTAGTCGCTAGGACCCGTCGCCCGAGGGGGGCGACGAGGGCGCTCGCGGCGGCCGCCGCCGTGCTCGCCGTCTGCGCGGCCGCGCTCTGCGCGCTGCTGGCCCCGGCGCCGTCCCGGGCGCAGGAGGGGGCCGCCGCCGGCGCGGACGTGCCGTTCGCCCTGACCAAGACCGCGACGAACCTGGACGGGAGCTACGAGTCCGAGGTCACGCTCGGCATCGAGTACCCGAAGCCCGAGTACGACCAGACGTACGACATCGTGTTCGTCATCGACCGGGACGTCTACATTTCGGAGTCGTTCGAGGACGAGCTCCGCGAGTTCATGGATTCCGTCGGGGAGGGGCACGCCAACATCGGCATCGTGGGTGGCGGCTTCGTTTCCCCGAGGTCGACCGAGCAGCCCCCCTCGATGACGACCCTGCTTGAGCTCACCCCGCTCAACGGGAGGAACTTCGATACGATTCTTCAGGCCTTCGACGATGCTGACGGCGATTCCGTGGAGGGCATAAACAAGAACGTGACCAACCTCGAGGCTGGCGTCGCCCTCGCGACACGGATGCTGGACGATGCCGCGCAGGCGTCCGGGAGCGACGGGAGCAACCAGTGCCTGGTGCTTCTCAGTGGCGGATTTGTCAACGCCTGGGGCACGGAGGCGGAGGGAGACCCCTGTCAGTCGTTCCATTTCGATCCGGGCGAGTCCATAGATTGGGACAAACTTGATGAGGCTTACGGAGCCAGTCTTTCCCAGCTGACCAAGGAGGGCCTTACGAGCTGGATGGGTTCCGTGAGAACGCGCATAGAGAATGACATTAAACAATACGGGAACAGCGACGTTTCCAATGTCAGTCCGGACGGTGGACCCTACGTTGGCATTGATGACACCTTGGCCGGCGAGGCTGCAGTCTATCGTCTCGCTTCCTACTACGAGGGTTTGGCAGATGATGGGGCGCTCTCGAGCAACAGGCTGTACCTCTTCGGATACGGCAGGGGCCCGCATGGGCAGAGCAACGAATCCGAGTTTGTGCGGAGCGCCATCCTCGGCCTCCCGACGATTTGCCACGGAGACTCGAAGGCGTTCGAGGGCGACAGGCTCGTCGCGAATACGTTTGATGCGATCGGTGGGCTCGTTGGGTCGGCTGACCCTAATATGCCGGACAAAGAGAGTTCGATGTTCGTTGGCGACGTCATCGGCTTCGGCTCCGACGACGGGCACGGCAACGCCTACGACTTCTCGTTCGTGCCCAACCAGGAGATGCTGAGCCTCCAGATCGACGGGCAGAGCTATGCTGCGTACGAATTTGCGGAGGAGAACGGTATCCGCGCGTACTTCTTTGAAAACAGTGAGGGCGAGCCAGTAAACTGTTACCTCTATTACCTCCCACAGGGATGGGGCAGCGCTGGCGAGTTGGCTGGCGTTGAAGATACCTTTGTTCCCATACTGGGCGACAGCTCGTCAGATGCGGAGAGTATCGTGTTGGTGTTCGGCGCGGACGGCTCAGGTGAGTTGCCCTTTTACGAGGAGGCACAGCTCACCTACCGCGTGAAGCTCGACGACCCGCAGACCACACCTGGCACCTACGGCACCTACGACGAGGACGGCAGCGAGGGATACGAGGGGCTCCTCACGAACGAGTCGGCACGCCTTGGCGTTGTGAGCTGGACGTCTGATGGTGACATCGTGTACGACGACATCTACGAGTTCCCCCGCCCGACGGTCTCCTACACCGTCCAGCCCGACCCGACCAAGCGCGTCGAGGTGACGCCCGCCGACATCACGGTCTACATGGGCGGCGACGAGGGCCACGGCGCGGTGGTGGGCCCGGACGGCTCGGTCTCCGCGAGCGGCTCGCTGCCCGAGCCCGGCTTCTACGTGACGCTGCCCGACGAGGCCAACGCGGCGCTCGAGGCGGCGGGCGTGAGGGTCGACGGCGAGGCGGCCGACCTCTCCGACCACATCGCCGTCCGCACGGCCGACGGCTCCAGGAGCTGGACGCTCGAGCGCTACGGCGATGAGCACTCCGGCGCCAACGGCCGCTTCGTCTACCGCATCGTGCCGGCCGAGGGACAGGAGCCGATCCGCCTGCAGTTCACCGACGCCGACGGCAACACCTACGTGAGCGACGAGTTCGACGTCGCGTCGGCGGCGGCGCTCAACCGAGACTACGCCATGACGATCTACGGCGGTGACGTCGACCTCGGCAACGTCTGGATGGACGTGACGGTGGGCGGCGAGACGAGCACCTACGTGATCGACGTCAAGCCCGCCGAGCTGAGCGTGCGCTACGTGACCGGCGAGCAGGCCGACGTGGTGACCGGCGTGCTCGACGAGGGCGCGGAGATCCCGGGTGACGGCCGCGCCCACGCGACGGTGCCCGAGGGGACCAAGTTCTACATCAACGACAGCGAGATCGACGTGACCGACGCGGCCGCCCCGTCGCTGCTCTTCGACGACGTGGTGAGCGCCGACAACACCGAGGGCGCGGGCGAGTGGCGCACGGCGCTGCGCGACCGTGCGGCCGACGCGCTCGCCGACGCCGGCGTCGAGCTCGACTCGCCGAGCTACCAGGAGCGCTACCTCGACCTCGTCGACGCCAACAACGGCAACGCCTGGCTGCGCTCGAGCTCCCCGGTGACGGTCTACTGGCCCTATCCCGAGGGGACCGACGAGTCCACGGACTTCTCGCTCGTTCACCTGCGGGGCCTGCACCGCGACATGGGGACGGGCGACGTCGAGGGGGCCGTCGCCTCCGCCGATGCCGAGGTCGTGGAGGTCGAGAACACGCCCTATGGCATCCGCTTCACCACCGACGGCTTCTCGTCCTTCGTGCTCGCGTGGGACGCGGGCTCCGGCGGGGGCGCGGGCTCCACGCCGCAGCCCGGGCCCGAGCCCGGCCCCGGCGCGGCCATCCCGGCCACCGGCGACCCGTCCTGGCTTCTCGCCCCGCTCGCGGCGTGCTCGGCCGGCGCCCTCGCGCTGGCGGCCTCCCGGCGCCGTGGGTAGCAACGTCGCGCGCCGGCGCCTGACACCCACCGAGCGCGCGATCGTGCTGCTGGTGGCGGAGCTCGGCGGCGAGCCGTGCTCGAAGGCGCGCATGGCGGAGCGCCTGGGCAGGAACGAGAAGACCGTCGACCGGCTCCTCTCCGGGCTCCGGCGCGACGGCGTGATCTCCGCCGAGCCCGCCTTCGCCCCCTCGGGCGGCCAGCTCGCCAACTCCTATCGCGTCGCGGACGTGGACGCGCTCGCCGAGTGCGTCCACCGCGCGACGGGATAGGGCCGGCGCGTCCGCGGGTCCGCCAGAGAACGAGGGGTTTTGTGCGGCGCGTCCCGGCGGGGCGCGTATATAGGACAAACCACGCAATTCTGGGACAACATTTTATCTAAGATGGCGAGAAGAACCTCCACACGGTCCTTCTCGCCATCTTTTGTGCGGTTGTGGGCAAGGTCTTGATGCCCTTCTCGCCCCCAGCATCAACAAGTTACCCAAAACCGGTCTGTTGGAAAACGCCCGGGACCTGAATACCCGCGCACGCATACGGGTAGCATGCAGACACGCGTTGAGGAGGCAGATCGCGAGGGGGGGCGGCCCATGGGCGTCGAGACGCTGGTTCGCGGTGCCGCCGAGGCGCTCGCCGAGACCCTCTGGCCAACGCACTGCGTGGGTTGCGACCAGCCCGGCGAGCTTGTCTGCGACGAGTGCCGCGCCGCCCTGCCCTGGGTCGAGCAGCGCCTGGCCTGCCCCAGCTGCGGCGCCCCGTACGGCCATCTCACCTGCACGGAGTGTGACGGCACCTGGCTCTCGCGCGCCACCGTCTCGGCCCTCGGCTTCCACGGGACCCCGGCGCGCATGGTCACCGTGCTCAAGGACGCTCACGAGCTGCGCCTTGCCCCCGTACTCGCCGCCGCCATGGCCTGCGCGCTCGAGGAGGCCTCCGCCTGGTCCGCTCGCGACGGCGCCCCGCGCTTCTCGCCCACCCGAACGGACGCCCTCTGCTTTGTCCCGGCCACGGCGTCCGCGTACGCCCGACGCGGCTTTGACCACATGGAGCTCGTCGCCCGCGCCCTGGCCCGCGAGCTTTTCGTCTCGCTCGCCGATGTCCTGGTGCGTCCCGCCGCCCGCGACCAGCGTGCGCTGGGCCGCGAGGAGCGCGCGGCCAACCTCACCGGGGCCATGTACGCGCTCGACGACCTCTCGGGCGCAAACCTGCTGCTCATCGATGACGTCGCCACCACGGGCGCGTCACTCGCCGAGGGGACGCGCGCCCTGCTCGCGCGCGGCGCCGCCTCGGTCACCGCCTGCGTGCTCGCCCGCGTGTGGTGAGCCATTCGTTTCACAATTGTGATGTGCCGAGAAAAACCGCCAGGCGGCAGGTATACTGGGAGGGTCTCAACCCAGGTCTGTGGTTGCGGGCGGCAGGGTGCCCCCGGCGTCCGCCGTCCCAGTCCATGCCAGACGAGGGCAAAGGGATCCACGTAAGTCCGGGCGCGCGCGTCCGGGCGAGCATGGCTCGTCCTAGAGGTAAGCCGCACCGCCCGTCATACGCATGAGGCATCCGGCCTCGCGGGCGAGAGGGGCTCAAGTGGCGGCGCCGCGGTGCCGGAAGCGAAGCCCCCGGTGCGCGAGTGTGGGGTCAAAGACCAGGTCAGCTGGGTGAGACGACGAGGCACGACGAGAGAAGAGGTCGGGATATGACGCGTCAGCGCATCTTCACGCTCGCCACCGCGCTGCTGGTTGCCGGCGGGCTCGCGGGCTGCTCCATCGGCCCGGTCAACCTTGACGATTTCTTTGGCACCCCCTCGGTCGAGGAGGCGCGCGAGGCGCGTCGCGCGGAGCAGGCCCCCGTGGTCGCCGACGCCGCGCTCAAGCAGTCGGGCACCCTCACGGTGGGCATCCCCGCCGCGCAGACCGCGCCGCTCGCGATCACGACCGCGAGCGGGACCCAGACCGGCATCGACATCGACATGGCCTACGCGCTCGCCGACGAGCTGGGCCTCTCCACCGTCTCGTTCGTGGCAGTCGACGACGTCGACGACGCGCTCGCCGACACCTGCGACATCGTCATGGGCGTCGAGCCCGACGAGGCGGGCGAGGCCGCTGTGGTGGGCGGCTACGTCCAGAACGCGGCCGGCCTGTTCACACGGGGCGACGTCACCGCGCCGGTCGATGCGTCCGCGCTGGACGGTGCCACGGTGGGGCTCCAGGAGGGCTCCGTCTCGGCGGTCACCGTCGACGACTTTGACCTGAGCATCACGCGCACGCCCTTCTCGAACCTCAACGACGCCTTCGAGGCGCTCGAGGAGGGCTCGGTCCAGTATGTGGTCTGCGACGCCTACGCGGGCGCCTATCTCGCCGCCGCGTATTCCGACGTCTCGTTTGCCGGGACCTTTGACGAGCCCACGCTCGTGGGCGTCGCCATCGCCGACGCGGAGCTCCAGACCGCGGTGCAGTCCGCGCTCGAGACGATCCAGACCAACGGCGTGGCGGACATCGCGCGCGCCCGCTGGGTGGGCGACCTCCCCACGCTCACGACCGAGAGCGTGATCACCGGCCTCGTGGAGCGCACCGAGGAGGCCGAGCCGGAGGAGGGCTCCGAGGCCGAGGACGAGGCCGCTGCGGAGACCGATGGCGCTGCCGCAGAGACTGGTGACGCCGCTGCGGAGACGCCCGCCGAGTAGGTTCGTCCGCTCGGGCCCGCCGCGTGACGCGCGTCGCGCCCGAGTGGGTATGAGTGTCCTAGGGCCGGGGGCACGCTGCCCCGGCGCGTCCCAACCGCAAAGGAGGTTCGCATGGTGGACATCAAGATCTCGGGCCGCAAGGTCGGCGTGTCTGACTCGCTGCGCGAGCACGTGGAGGAGAAGGTGGGCAACGCCCTCAAGGTGTTTGACATCAAGCCCATGACCTGCGACGTGGTTCTCCGCGTCGACAAGAACCCCTCCAACCCCGAGCGCAAGGCCTGCGAGGTCACCGTCTTTGTCCGCGACAACGTCGTGCGCGTGGTGGCCAGCTCCGACGACATGTACTCCGCCATCGACGAGGCTGCCGACAAGGTCACCCGCCAGCTCCGCAAGTACAAGACCCGCGTGATCGACCGTCGCCAGCGCATGCAGCAGGCCAAGGCGGGCACCGTCACCCAGGAGGACCTCGCCGCCCTCATCGAGCCCGCCCCCGACGAGACCGAGGACGACCAGCTCGTGCGCGAGAAGTACGTCGACCTGATGCCCATGACCGAGGAGGAGGCGCTCGTCCAGACCGATCTTATCGGCCACGACTTCTACGTCTTCACCAACGCCACCACGGGTCTGGTCAACGTCATCTACCACCGCAAGAACGGTGGGTACGGCATCATCAAGCCCAAGATCGAGGAAGAGAATGAGCAGTAGCCAAGAGACCGAGAACAACATGAGCGCCGCCGCCCCCGTCGAGGCGGCGGCCGACAACGCCCAGGCGTCGCAGGAGGCTGCGCGCCTGGGCCGCGCCTATCACCGCACGTCAAACGTCAGGATCATCGTGGACTCCTGCGCGGACTTTGCGCCCGAGGTCGCCGAGGCCCTGGGCGTGGAGATCGTGCACTTCACGTACGTCATGGGCGGGCAGGAGTACGCCGACGACCTCTGGCAGACCATGAGCGCCAAGGAGTTCTACGACCGCATGCGCGCCGGCGAGGTGGCCACCACCTCGGCGGTGACGCCGGGCCGCTACCTCGAGGTCTTTGAGCGCGCGGCCGAGGAGGGCACGCCGACGGTCTATCTTGCCTTCACCCGCGGCCTCTCCTCGAGCGTGGACGCCGCCCGCCAGGCGGCCGACATGGTGCGCGAGAGCCACCCCGACTTCGAGATCTACGTCATCGACAACGTCTGCCCGTCGGCCGCCGCCGAGCTCCTCGCCATCGAGGCCGTGCGCCAGGCGGCGAACGGCCTCACCGCCGCCGAGCTCGCCGCTTGGGCCGAGGAGGCTCGCTACTACGTTCACGGCTACTTCACGCTGGAGTCCTTCGACGCCCTCGCGCGCGGCGGGCGCATCCCGCCGGCGGCCGCCACGGTGGGCGGCAAGCTCGACATCAAGCCCGAGCTCTCCTACGACACCAACGGTGCCCTCACGCTGCGCGGCATGTGCCGCGGCCGCAAGAAGGCCCTGCGCGCGATCATCGCCGACTTCAAGGCCAACTACCTCGGCGCCGAGGGCGGAGACGAGAAGCTCCCCATGGCCATCGTCTCGACGGACGACGAGAAGGACGCGCGCTGGCTCGCCGACCAGGTGAGGCGCGAGCCCGGCTGCGAGGACGTGCCCATCATCTACAGCTCGGTGGGCCCGGTTATCGGCGCCCACGTGGGTCCGGGCATGGTCGCCCTGCTCTTCTGGGGCAAGGACCGCCGCGAGAGCCTCTCGTTCACCGACCGCCTCGCCCGCAAGGTTCGCGGTCAGTAGCAACATCCGCCCAGCAGATGATTCAAAAGGGGACAGTCCCCTTTTGAATCATGCAGAAAGGAATCAGCTTGCAGATCAAGAACGTCGCCTTCATCGGCACCGGCATCATGGGCGCGCGCATCGCCGGCCACCTTATGGACGCCGGCTACGACCTGACCGTCCACAGCCGCACGCGCGAGAAGGCCGAGGATCTTCTCGCCCGCGGGGCCCACTGGGCCAACACGCCGGCCGAGGCCGCCGCGAACGCCGACGTCGTCTTCACGATGGTCGGCTACCCCACCGACGTGGAGGACGTCTACCTGGCCACCGATGGCCTCATCCGCGCCGCCAAGAAGGGCGCCTGGCTCATCGACCTCACCACGAGCTCCCCGCAGCTCGCCCGCGACATCCACGACGCCGCCGAGGTCGAGGACAAGCACGCCTTCGACTGCCCGGTCACGGGCGGCGAGCAGGGCGCGATCGACGGCACCCTCACGCTGATCATAGGTGCGGCCGAGAAGGACGTGGCGCCGGTGCTCCCCCTGCTGGAGTGCTTCTCGTCCAGACGCTTCTTCTTTGACCAGCCGGGCGGCGGCCAGACGGCCAAGCTCTGCAACCAGGTGAGCCTCGCCTCCTGCATGGTGGGCTATGCCGACGCGCTGGCGCTCGCCGAGCAGTCGGGCATCGACGCCGAGAAGGTCCTCGAGGTCATGGCGTCCGGCACGGGCGGTTCCGGCGCGTCGCGCACGCTCGCACCCAAGTCGCTCGCCGGCGACTACAAGCCCGGTTTTCTCGCCGAGCACCTGCGCAAGGACATCGCGCTCGCCCTGCAGCGCTCCGAGGACCTCGACATCACGCTCCCGGGCGCCGAGACCGCCTTCACGCTCTTTGACATGCTCTGCCAGATCGGCGGATCGCGCATGGGCACGCAGGCGCTCACCCTGCTCTACCAGGAGGAGGGCACCTGTGCGGCGGCCGGGCTCGACTGGTCGCTGCTCGAGGCCGCGGACGAGGGCGACGACCACGAGTGCTGCTGCGGCCACGATCACGGCGACGGCGAGAACGAGTGCTGCGGCGGCCACGGCCACCACCACGGCGACGGCCACGAGTGCCACTGCCACGGCGGGGAGGGCGCGTAGTGACCGGGGACATCGCGGGCGTCATCTTTGCCCTGATGTTCCTCCTCTTTGGGACCGTCACGGGCGTGGGCGTGGGCGAGCGCCTCGTCAAGCGCTGCGTGACCAAGCGCGAGTACGTGATCGCGAACGTCGTCACGCTGCTCGTGGGGGCGGTTGCGTGCGCGGTTGCCATGCTGACGCCGTTCCCGGTGCTCGTCGTGCTCGTCATCGGGCTCATCGGCGGCACGGTCGCCGGGCTCAAGCTGGGCTTTGGCGAGTCCGTGGGCCCCTGGAAGGCGCACGACCGCTACTTCCGCGTCAACAAGGACCAGCTGCGGCGCTCCGAGAACGGCGAGCGCGCCGAGGCCGTGCGCCGCGCGCGCCGCGACGGCACGCCCGAGCCCGAGCTCATGAGCGTCCAGCAGGACGACAAGAAGAAATGATACGAAGGGACTGTCCCTTCGTATCATGAGGAGATGCATGAACACGACTGACAACCCGCAGAGCTCCATCGCGGTGCTCATCGACTTTGAGAACCTGGCCCTGGGCACCGGGCGCCGCAAGCGCAATGGCCACCAGGAGCCGGGGCCGCTGCCCGACGTCAAGCTCATCCTCGAGCGCCTCGTCGACAAGGGCCGCATCACCGCCAAGCGCGCCTACTGCGACTGGCAGCGCTTTGAGACGGCGGTCACGCCCCTGCACGAGCTCGGCATCGAGCTCATAGAGATCCCAGACCGTGCCTACACCGGCAAGAACTCCGCCGACATCCGCCTCGCCGTTGACGCGATGGAGATCTGCCTCACCAAAGATCACATCGACACCTTTGCCATCCTCTCCGGCGACTCGGACTTCTCGCCGCTCGTCTCCAAGCTCAAGGAGTTTGGCAAGACGGTTATCGGCGTGGGTATGAAGGACGCCACCAGCAGCCTGCTCACCGAAGTCTGCGACGAGTTCATCTTCTACGAGGACATCACGCGCGGCCCGGGCATCCCGGACTTCTCGTCCAAGGTGCCCAAGGAGAAGCGCGACTGCTACCAGCTGCTCTTTGAGACGATCGACGCCCTCCAGCGCGAGAGCGACGCCTTCATCCTAGCCTCGCGTCTCAAGGACACGATGAAGCGCAAGCGCCCGCAGTTCTCCGAGTCCAGCTACGGGTATCGTTCGTTCACGGCGCTTCTGCGTGAGGCGTCCAAGCTCGGCTTCATTGAGATTCACCAGGACCCCAAGAGCGGCACCGCCGTGGTCGACGGGTTCTGCGAGTAGGGAAGAAAGGACCTTTTTCACATGGCTGACACTGACGACACGCAGGTGGCGGGCCTCGTCGAGGAGCTCTCGGGCGCGAGCCGCCGCCGGCGCCAGGAGGTTGCCCACCAGCTCGCGCTCTCGGCGAAGGCGCACCCCCAGATCATGCTCCCGCACGTGGACGCGCTCGTGGACGCGCTCTACCGCCCCGAGGCTCAGACGCGCTGGGAGGTGCTCGACGCTCTCTCCGCAGTTGCGGACGTGGACGCCGACGCGGTGGCCGAGGCCTACGACGGCGCAGAGGCGTCGCTCTTTGACGACGGCTCCGCCACCGTGCGCCTGGCGGCCTTCGTCTTTCTGTGCCGCCTCGGCGCGAGCTCGCCGGAGCGCTCCGACCAGGTCTGGCAGCTGCTCGACGAGGCCATCCAGTGCTACCACGGTGACGCCGAGTACCGCGACATGCTCGTGGCCCTTCTCGGCCTCGCGCGCGGCGACGCCTCCGAGGCGACCAAGCAGGCCCTCGCGGCGCGCGTGCGCTTTGACGCCGAGAGCGGCTCCGGCTACATAAAGACCTTCTCGGCGGAGATTCTTCAGGCCATTGGGTAGAAGGCCAACTGAGCCCATAGGAAGCCGATTGGGGGAAACCATGGCATCAGACGAGAAGAACGACGAGCCCGAGAAGAACGACGAGCCCGCAGGCGCGGAGCCCGAAAGCGACCAGCCCGAGGGGGGCGTCCGCTCGCTCCCCGCAACGGCGTGGATCGCCGTCGCGGTGGCCGCGCTCGTGGTGGGGGTCCTCATAGGGCGCTTCCTGCTCGGGGGCACGGGCACGATCTCGCTGGCCGGGCGCACGACGCTCTCGGCGGGCGAGCTCGACAGCACGATCGCGACGTACACGACGGGCGGCAGGACCGTTCCCGTGACGGCGCGCGAGGTCCTCGAGGATGCCAACGGCACCACCGAGATCACGGCCAACGAGGACGGCACCTACGACGTGCCCTCCGCGAGCACCGTGCTCACCTACGTCCAGAACCAGATCATCCTCGACGACGCCGCGTCCCGCGGGATCACGGCCTCCGACGAGGAGATCGACGAGTTTGTCACGAGCTCCTTTGGGACCGACCTCGCGACGCTGGCCTCGAGCTGGGGCATCAGCGAGGACGCCGCCCGCTCGATGGTCGCCGACACGGTCGTGATGCGCAAGCTCCAGGACCAGATCGTCGGCACGGAGCTCCCCGAGGCTCCCACCGCGCCGACCGAGCCCGCCGAGGGCGAGGAGGATACGCCCACGGCCGACTACGCGCAGTACGTGATTGGCCTCATCGGTGACGAGTGGGATGCCGACGCCAACGACTGGGCCCGCACCGACGGCACCTACTACGCCACGCTCTCGGGCTACGACATCTCAAACGAGGCCGCCACCTACGCGGCGGCGACTGCGGCCTACAGCGTCGCGTCGAGCGTGTACCAGGAGGCCTACAACGAGATCTCGGCGCAGCTCGGGGCCTATACCGACAACCTGCTCTCCAACGCGACCATCCAGCTCGGCTCGCTCGCGGAGTAGACGTGCGCGTCGCGATAAGCGCCTGCCTGCTTGGGGCCCCCGTCCGCTATGACGGGGGCTCCAAGCCCGTTGACGAGGTCCTCGAGCTTGCCAAGAAGGTCGACGTCGTGCGCGTGTGCCCCGAGACGGCGTCGGGCCTGCCCGTGCCGAGGCCGCCGGCGGAGCAGCGCGCCGGGCGCGTGTTTCTCGCCGACGGTCGTGACGTGACCGCCGAGTTTGCCCTCGGCTCCGAGCGCTGCGCGGCGCTCGCCTGCCGCCCGCCGGTCTCGTTGGCCGTGCTCAAGGCAAAGAGCCCGTCGTGCGGGGTCGGCCTCGTCTACGATGGGACGTATTCCGGAAGGCTCGTTGCGGGCCAGGGCGTCTTTGCCGAGCGGCTCGCGAGGGAGGGGATCTGCGTGGTCACCGAGGACACCGTGAGAGCGTGCAAGCCGAGCGTCGAGCACCCCATCGCCATCGTGCTGGGGAGCGGCCTCGGGCACCTGGCGGGGCTCGTGCGCCCCGTGCGCCGCATCGACTACCGCGACATCGAGGGCTTCCCGCTCTCCGCGCGTCCCGTGGCCGGTCACCGCTTTGAGGCCACGATCGGCACGATCGACGACGTTCCCGTGGTCGTCTACCCCGGGCGCATCCACCTCTACCAGGGCTACTCCGCCGCCGAGGTGACCGCGCTCGTGCGCCACGCGCATCACCTGGGCTGCCGCGACATCGTCTTTGCCTGCGCCACGGGCGCCGTGCCGGGCAACGCCGGCGTGGGCCTGGGCATCCTCACCGACCAGATCAACCTCACCGGGCGCAACCCACTCGCCGAGTGGGACGGCCTGCGCGACGTTGAGAGCCCCTTTGTGGACATGAACGAGGTCTACTCGCCCTACCTGCGCACCATCGCGCGCGGCGTGGCTGATGACCTGGGCATCCACGTGGACGAGGGCGTCTATGCCGGCGTGCTCGGCCCGTGCTTCGAGACGCCGGCCGAGGTCGCCGCCCTGCGCGCGCTCGGCGTCTCGTACGTTGGGATGTCCACCGTCAACGAGGTCATCATGGCCCGCGCGCTCGGGATGAACGTGCTCGGCCTCACGCTCGCGGCCAACGAGTCCGGAGCGCCGTCGGTGAGCCACGAGACCGTGCTCGCCGCCGCCGGCGACCACGCCGAGGACTTCGAGCGCCTCGTGCGCGGCGTCCTGCACCTGCTGTAGGGGGCCCGGGCCTTATCGTGCGAGAAAAAACGAGACTTGCGCGGCGGGCGCTCTTCTCGTAGAATGAATCACCGCTGATGTGCCAGCTTAGCTCAGTTGGTAGAGCACCGCTCTCGTAAAGCGGGGGTCACCAGTTCGAGTCTGGTAGCTGGCTCCAGCCAAACGTTCGAGCCGTCGGGTCTCTCGCCCGGCGGCTCTTTTGCGTTGTCGAGAGCTCGTTCCCCAATGTAAGGGCTTTGTAAGCAGGCGAGAAGAACGTCGGC
>DXBZ01000046.1 GCA_019116265.1 Candidatus Olsenella stercoravium
AGCGGCGTGACGTCATCCTCGGCGTGCTCGATCCAGGCCCACCCGTCGGAGGCGCGTAGGTCGGCGCCGCGCCCCTCGCGTGCGAGCGCCATCAGGACGGCCTCGACGCAGGCGTGGCCCGCCTGCGCGGCGATTTTGCCCTTGCGCATCTTGAGGTCACGCCTCATGACGATCATCTGCTTGGCGAGGTAGCTCGTGGAGGGCATGGTGGCTCCGATCACTGGCGGGGGGAGACGTAGGAGTCGTCGATCGTTATCTTGCAGACGGCGCGCGGGTAGCGCTCGCGCACGAGGGCGGAGATGCGATCGCGCAGCTCAGCGGCGGAGAGGCCAAGGCCCGCGGGCCGGACGCAGTCAAAGATAACGTTGGTGTGCGTGGGGCCGGGAACGCAGCGCAGGTCGTGGATCGAGAGGCGCTCGTCGATGCCCTTCACCGCAAGGTCGATCCAGTGGCGCATGTCGCGGACCTGGGGGTCGTTGGTGACGATGGGGTCGTAGTGCAGCGTCATGATAAGGCCCTCGTCCACCTTGAAGTCCTGCTCTATGTTGTCGAGAAGGTCGTGCTGCGCCAAAGGGTCGCCCTCGGCGGCCATCTCCACGTGCGCGCTCGCAAACTGCCTGCCGGGGCCATAGTCGTGCACCATGAGGTCGTGCGTGCCCAGGACGCCCGGGTAGCCCACGATCTTGCTTCGGATGTGCTCCACGTAGGCGGGGTCGGGCACGCGGCCCAGAAGCGGGCTCACGGCCTCGCGCACGAGCTCGATGCCGCTCCAGCAGATGAAGCCGCCCACGGCAAGTCCCGCCCAGCCGTCGAGGTCAAAGCCGCTGACCTGAGAGATCACGGCGGAGGCGAGGACGGCCGCGGTCGAGACCACGTCGTTTCTCGAGTCAACGGCGGTTGCCTCGAGGGTCTCGGAGTCGATCCTGCGCCCCAGGCGCCGGTTGAACGCCGCCATCCAGAGCTTCACCAGCATCGACGCCACGAGCACGATCACCACGGCGGGGCCGAACTCGGTGGGTTCGGGATGGAGGATCTTCTCGACGGAGGACCCCAGCAGGTTGATGCCGATCGCGCACACCAGCACCGCGACCACGAGGCCAGCCAGGTACTCGTAGCGGCCGTGTCCGTAGGGGTGCTCCTCGTCGGCGGGGCGGCTCGCGAGCTTGAAGCCCAGCAGGCTCACCACGTTGCTGGAGGCGTCGGAGAGGTTGTTGACGGCGTCGGCCACGATGGAGACCGACCCGGCGAGGAGCCCCACCGCCCCCTTGCCCAGGCAGAGCGCAATGTTACAGACGATGCAGGTCACGCTGGCGAGCAGGCCGTAGCTCGTGCGCACCGCAGGGTCGGACGTCCTGTCCGCGTCCGCCACAAACGTTCTCACGAGCCAGTCTGTCATCTGATCCCCCCTCGCGCATCCGGAGCAGGGTGAAGTATACCCGCTCTCAGGCGAGGTGCGCCAAGCGAAGGGCTGGAAGCCTCACCAACTGGTCAAAGGTAAAGAAGAGGGCGAGAAGAACGATGCTCGCAACGATTCCGGCGGCAAGGAACGCGCCCTCCCCATAGGGCAGCGAGGCGGTGGCGAGCTGCGTGAGCGGGGGCCTCCAGAGCTCGCAGAACATGGACTGCGCCACGTAGAAGCCGAGGGTAGAGCGGGCGAGGGTCCGGCAGGTACGCGCCGGGCGCGACGACCAGGACGTTCCGGGGCTCTGTGCGGCGCGCGCGAGCGAGGCGACGGCGAGCAGGAACGAGAGGGCGGAGGTCGACTTGAAGGAGAGCGCCTCAAGCAGTCGCAGGTCGCCGCCGATGCCCGCGATCGCCTCGATGGCGACGGCGACAAGGACGAGTGGGACGAGCGCGCGGGAGAGCGGCCCGAGGTCAAGGTCTGCGAGCGCGCCGCCGACGAGGAAGGCGACGAGATAGCTCGCCGCGCTCATGAGCTTGCGCCACTCGAGGAGGCTGCGCACCTCGTCTCCGGGGGAGACGAAGGCGATGTAGGCGTTGGCAAGGAGGGCCGCGACAGCGATTGTCGCGACGAGCGCCCTGGGATGGGAGAGACGCGCCCACGCCCAGCCGATCGCGGGGGCGAGCGCGATGACCGCGAGGTAGACCCAGACGAACTGCAGGCCCCCGACGAGCCAGCCCGTCTCGTGCGCCGAGACGCCCTCGATCGGGATGACCCAGGAGCTCACCGCGAGTGCGACGGCAGCGTAGAGCGCGACCGTTGCGAGGATGGGGAGCGCGCGCCTGACGATCGCGCGGGCCTGAGCGGGCCAGTACCCGGCGTCGCGAGCCGCCTCGACCGCCCGGGGAACAAGAAAGAAACCGGAAATCAGAAAGAACACGTGGTTGCCGTAGGTGCCAAGCAGGCTCACGCAGCCCAGGGCGGTTCGCGTTGCGGGGCCGGCGCCCCACGAGCCGTCGGTCAACGCTCCAAACCAGGGCTGAAAGGTATGAAAGACGGCGATGCCGACGATGGCGGCGAGGCGAAGCGCCTCGATGCGGGGGTTGCGGGCTCGCGCGCTCTTCTCGTCCATTCCGTCCTCTCGTCGTGCGCTCATGGCCCAGTATACGCCGCTCGCCGATGCTTCAGATATTTGACGTAGGGCTCGGTCCCGCGCGCGCCGCAGATGGGGGATTCGTCAGAAGGCTCTGATCGTATATGGGCCCGATTTGTGCGCGCGTGCCGCAGGACGGTCTCGTACAATCACGCGCACGAGAGAGGGGGCGGAGGTGTCGGGAGTCGTTCTGTGGGTTGCGTGCTTGGGGGTGCTCGCCGCCGCGCTGGGAGTCGCCGCCGCAACGGACCTCGGCTGCCGGATTGTTCCAAACGGCTGCGCCGCGGCCATCGCCGCATCCGGGCTCGTGCGCGCGCTCCTGGCGCCTGCACCCGGCGGGGATCGTCTCGCCTCGCTCATTGCCGCTCTCGCGGGAGGCTCCCTCGTTCTTGCAGTCATGCTCGCGGCGGCGCTGCTGTCCGCTCGCGGGGGTCGCGCTCCGGGCGTGGGCGGCGGTGACGTGAAGCTCCTCTCGTCCGTTGGCGTCTGGGTCGGACCGCTCGGGGGCCTTCTGGTCGTGGCGCTCTCGTGCCTGGTTGGGCTCCTTGGTTGGTTGATCGCCTCTGTGAGGTCCTCTCGCGGAGAGGGGCAGACGGGCATCCCCCTGGCTCCCGCCGTGGCCATGGTCGCTCTGCCCGTCGTGCTCTCCGGGTTTTCTGAGGCCGTCGCGACCCTCTGAGGTGTGGGGACTACCATCTGCGGCATTGTGTGGCTTCTCGGCAGGGCGGAACGGTTATATCTAAAATGGCTGCGTGCCGCGTCCCAGCACCGGCGCGCGGCGTGTTCGGGCGCGACGGCCCCCGACCGTCGAGCCTGAAGTTTTCCGACGGCTGCGTGCGGCCGCAGGTGCCGGAGGCGCTTGCGTGCCCGCCGCAGCCGTTCCATCGAGGAGGTAGCGTGATACGCCTTGTGCTGAGCGACCTTGACGCCACGCTCATATGGCGTCCCGACCACGTGATCACCCCGTTCGCGCTCGATGCGATTCGCGCGCTGCGCGCCGCCGGCGTGCACTTTGCCCCCTGCACGGGGCGCATCTACCGCGACCTTCCACAGATGTTCGCCGGAGACGAGGATGCCTGCTCCACGGCGGTCACGAGCAACGGGCAGCTCGTGTATCTCGACGGCGAGCTTGTCGAGAAGGTCGCGATCGACCACGACGAGCTCGTGCGCGTGTCCGAGGCACTCGCTGGCGTCGAGGACTCCTATCTCGTCGTGGAGTACGGGGGAGAGAAGGTGGCCGTGGGGGCCGAGCTCTCCTACGTGACGGCCCACCCGGACAACTTCTGGCGGGTCGAGACTGCGGTGCCCTCCGTCCCCGATGACCCGTGCTACAAGGCGAACGTGCGCGTGGTGGGGAGCTTTGAGCGGTGCCAGGAGGTTGCCGCGCTCCTCTCCGCCCGTCTGACGGCGCTGGACTTTGTGTGCCCCATGCCTGGCACGCCCCACATCGACATCACGCCGCACGGCTTTGGGAAGGACCACGGGGGCGACTTCCTCATGGAGCGCCTGGGGCTCACGCCCGACGAGGTCTGCTGCTTCGGGGACGCCGAGAACGACCTCGCCGTGCTTCGTCACTATGCCAACTCCGTGGCAGTGGCAAACGCGGTGCCCGTGGTGCGCGAGTGCGCGCGCTTTCACATTGGCCCTGCCGACGAGGAGTCCGTCGCCCGCGCGTTCCTTGACATAGCCGACGCCACCTCCTCGGGTCGCATGCCGTCCTTTATGTGTGACAATTAGGCCGGATTGCCGCCAGGACTGAGAGGAAGGGGCGACGCCATGAGGATCGCCGACAAGCTTGCCGAGCGTCAGACCTTCTCGTTTGAGATCTTTCCGCCAAAGGGGGAGCTTCCCCTCGAGGAGGCATATGCCATCGCGGGCGAGATGGCCGCCGACCGGCCGGACTGGATCTCGGTGACCTATTCTGCGGGCGGATCGGGAAACTCCGGCAACACGGTGCCCATCGCCGCCTCCATAGAGCGTGACCTCGGCGTCACGGCGCTCGCACACCTGACGTGCCTCGGTTCGAGGCGTGCCGACGTGGACGGTTACGTGGCACAGCTCGCCGAGGCGGGCATAGACAACGTGCTCGCGTTGCGCGGGGACCGCGCACCCGGCCGTGAGGCGATCGACTTTGCCCACGCCTCCGACCTGATCTCTTACCTGCGCTCTACTGACGCCGATCTCTGCATAGGCGCGGCCTGCTATCCCGAGGGGCACGTCGAGTCCCCCACGGAGCAGGAGAGCTTTGAGAGCCTCTACAAGAAGCAGGAGGCGGGTGCAGACTACCTGGTCTCGCAGCTCTTCTTTGACAACGAGGACTTCTATCGCTTTCGCGAGAGGTGCCTGCGCCACCGGGTGCGGCTGCCCATCGTGGCCGGCATCATGCCCTTCACGAGCGTCAAGCAGATTCAGCGCATGGCGTTCACCTGTGGCGCCTCCATTCCGGCGAAGGTGGTCAAGCGTCTGGTCCTCGCTGGGGACGACCCGACCGACCAGGCACGCGCCGGCGTGGAATATGCCTGCGAGCAGCTGGTGGACCTTGCCGCCAACGGCGTCGACGGCCTGCACGTCTACAGCATGAACAAGCCCGCCGTGGCCCATGCCACGTGCGAGGCGCTGCGGGCTTGCGGGTATCTGGGGGCCTAGCGCGTGGAGACCGTCGAGTCCTATGCCATACGCTCCGTAGATCGCAGCGAGGTCCTGCGCTATCTCGGCTACGCCGGGCAGACGCTCTCGGACGAGCTCGGTGCGCGCATCGACGCGGGGATGGCCCGCTGCCTCGAGGTGGGGCGCCCGCGCGGCTGCGTGCGCGTCTTCGAGGTTGCCGGGCACGAGGTGGTGGACGGCGTGCCGGTGCTCCGGCTTGCCGATTGTGCCCTCGAGCTGCGGGGTCACTCCATTGCTGCGCATCTTGACGGCGCCGTTGCCGTGGGCGTGCTCGCCGTCACCGCAGGACTCGGCGTGGACGCCGAGCTGCGCCGGCTCTCGCTCACCGATCCCGTGGCACAGGTTGTTGTTGACGCCGCCGGATCGGCGCTCGTCGAGCGGGCTGCGGATGCGGCGGAGGCGCGCGTGGTCGCGGCAGCCGTGAGCCGCGGACTCTTCTGCGGGTCACGGTTCTCGCCCGGCTACGGGGACCTTCCGCTCGAGACCCAGCCGACGCTGCTCGCCGCCCTCGATGCCCAGCGACGCCTGGGAATCACGCTCTCGTCCGACCTGCTCATGACGCCCACCAAGAGCGTGACTGCGGTGGTGGGCCTGTTCGAGGAGCCGCGCGGAGTCGCGCGCATGTCCTGTGCCGACTGCCCGTGCCGGGACTTCTGCCTCCTGGTTCGTGCGGGCCGCACCTGCGGGCGCTGACACGCTTGCAAAACCGTCCTTCGTGATGGAAAACGAGGACTTGCGATGCAAAAACTCGGCTCGTGATGGACGATTTCGGGCAAAATGGCGTGTCTGCCGAGAGGGCCGATTGCGTTTGCGCAGGTAAGAATATAATCATATAAATCACTTCTCGTCCGAGAGGTCAAAACCTCCATCACGAACGAGCTTTTTGCATTCGGAAACCGACTTTTCCATCACGAGCGGCGTTTTTGCAGAGCCACAGCCTGTGACACGACGGAAACCGCTCCTTGCTAGGATGGGACCAGTCGATTGTCGGAGGAGGCTCATGGTGGGTGATCAGCGTCGAGAGCTGCTCGAGGCCGCGTTGGCTGGGGACGGCTTCCTGTTGTTTGACGGAGCGATGGGGACCCAGCTCCAGGCGCGCGGACTCGTCGCGGGCGAGCTGCCGGAGCTGCTCTGCCTCACGCACCCCGAGGTGGTCACGGAGGTGCACGCCGCCTACGTCGCGGCTGGTGCCGACGTGGTGACCACCAACACCTTCGGGGCAAACGCCGCCAAACTCGGAGATGCTGCCACGGTGGAGGAGGTCTTTTCCGCCGCCGTGTCCTGCGCGCGCGCCGCCGGGCCGCGCTACGTCGCGGCCGACCTGGGTCCGACGGGCCAGCTGTTGGCGCCCATGGGACCGCTCGCCTTTGACGACGCCTACGAGCTCTTTGCCCGACAGGTTCGTGCCGCCGCTGCGGCAGGGGCGGACCTCTTTGTCATCGAGACCATGTCCGACCTCGCGGAGGCCAAGGCGGCCCTGCTTGCGGTGCATGAGAACTCCGAGCTCCCGGCGCTCGTGACGATGACCTTTGAGGAGGACGGCCGCACCTTCTTGGGGACCACCCCTGAGGTCGCGGCGCTCACGCTCTCCTCGATCGGCGCCTCGGCGGTCGGCGTCAACTGCTCGCTCGGCCCCGCCGAGGTGGCGCCGCTCGTGGCGCGCATGGCGGAGTGGGCGCCGTGCCCGCTCATGGTGCAGGCCAACGCGGGCCTGCCCCACGTTGAGGACGGGGTCACGGTCTATGACATCGGTCCCGACGAGTTTGCCGCAGCGGTCGCTCCCATGCTCGAGGCAGGGGTCACCATCATCGGCGGCTGCTGCGGAACCACGCCCGACCACATCGCCGCCGAGCGCGCGCTGCTCGCGGGTCGCGCCCCCGTGCGCCGCGAGCTGCCCGACCGCTTTGCCGTGTGCGGTCCCCAGCGCGTGACGTCGCTCGCTCCGGGCGAGGTGGGCGTCATCGGCGAGCGCATCAACCCCACGGGCAAGAAGAAGATGAAGGAGGCGCTGCGCAGCGGCAACCACGACCACGTGATTGCCGAGGCCATCGCCCAGGAGCGCGCGGGCGCCCAGATCCTGGACGTCAACGCCGGTCTGCCCGAGATCGACGAGCGCGCGGTCATGTGCCGACTCGTGGACGAGCTGCTCGGCGTGACCACGCTTCCGCTGCAGATCGACGCCTCCGACCCCGCGGTCATCGAGGCGGCGGTGCGCCCCTATCCCGGAAAGGCGCTCATCAACTCCGTGAACGGCAAGGCCGACTCGCTCGCCTCCGTGGTGCCGATCGCGGCGCGCTACGGCTGCGCCCTCGTGGGCCTCACGCTCGACGAGGGCGGCATTCCCGCAACCGCCGAGGGACGCCTCGCCGTGGCCCGCAAGATCGTGGCGGCCACCGACGCCGCCGGCATCCCACGTGCCGACGTCGTCATCGACTGCCTGGCCATGGCCGCCTCCACCGACCAGACGGCCCCGCGCACCATCCTCGAGGCCATCCGCCTGGTCAAGGCGGAGCTCCCCGGGGTGCGCACAGTGCTCGGCGTGTCAAACATCAGCTTCGGCCTGCCGTTTCGCCCGCTCGTCAACGCGACCTTCCTCTCGGCGGCCCTTGGCGCCGGGCTCGACCTCGCGATCATCAACCCGGGCGTCCGCCGCATGATGGACGTCATCGACTCCTGGCGCGTGCTCTCCGGTGAGGACGAGGGCGCCCGCTACTACGTCGAGCACTATGCCGAGCGCTCGGACGCGACTCCAGCCGCCGCCCCGGGCGAGAAGAACCAGCAGGCCGAGAAGGACGCGGCGCTCCCGACCGACCCCGTCGAGAGGGCGCGCCGGCTCGTGCTGGACGGGCGCGGCGGTCCCATGGCGGATGCCATGCGCGAGGTCCTTCTCGCCCATGATGCGATGTTCGCTATCAACGAGGTGCTGGTGCCCGCCCTCGACGAGGTGGGGCGACGCTTTGAGGCGGGGACGTTCTTCCTCCCGCAGCTCATGGCCTCGGCCGAGGCGGCAAAGGCCGGCTTCGAGACCGTGCGCGCGGCCTCTGCGAGCGACGCCGCCGTGGCCGACAAGGGGACGGTCGTGGTCTGCACCGTGCGCGGTGACATCCACGACATCGGCAAGAACATCGTGCGCATGCTGCTCGAGAACTATGGCTTTGAGGTGATCGACCTCGGGCGTGACGTGGCGCCGGAAACGGTGGTCGACGTCGTGGTGGAGCGCCACGTGCGCCTGGTGGGGCTCTCGGCGCTCATGACGTCCACGGTGCCTGCCATGGCGGAGACCATCGAGCTTCTGCGCGAGCGGGCGCCTTGGTGCAAGGTCGTGGTCGGCGGAGCGGTGCTCACGCCCGAGTACGCCGAGATGGTGGGCGCGGACTTCTACGCCAAGGACGCCACCGAGACCGCCCGCATCGCCGGCGAGGTGCTCGCATAGCAAAGGGGCGCCGGCCGCAGCCGACGCCCCTTCGCGATTGCCTAAAAGGGGTCAGACCTCTTTAGGCGACTAGGCAAAGATCTGCTCGACGGCGGTTCGAGAGTCATCGTCGAGCTCCCAGCCGTCGCTACCCTTGACATAGGTGAGATCGAGGTCCTTCTCAGCCGGCTCGAGGGCGTCGAGCAGGTTCATGAGATACTCGCCCGTCCATGCATTGATGGAGGCCTCGTCGGAGACGTCGACCTCACCGGACCCGACGGCCTCCAGGAGATCCTCGGTCATCGCGTCGTAATCCAGGTCCATGAGCTCGGTCATGGACTTGGACGTAACGGTGAGGCTTGCCAGGACCGCTTGCCGAGCGGACGTTCTTCTCGCCGAATGTTTCTGACGGATGTCGTCTCCGAGACGTAATGTAAACCAACTATGTCGTGGCCGAGGGGGTCACGGCACCCATACTCTGTGAGTGCAAGGAGAGGGCCTATGGCAAGAATGCACGTCATGGAGCAGAGCGAGACCCAGGCGATCATGTCGAGCATGCACGAGATGCTCGAGAAGCGCCTCTCGGTGAGCTCGCTCGCTCCGTGCCCCGTCGAGTTCACGGCCTCGTACGTGGCCATGTGCGCGACGCAGAGCTGCGGCAAGTGCACGCCGTGCAGAAACGGCCTGCGCATGCTGCGCCACCTGTTCAACGACGTCCTGAACAACCGCGCCACGATGGAGACGCTCGACCTCATCGAGTCCACCGCCCGCACGGTGTACCTCTCGAGCGACTGCGCGATCGGCTACGAGACCGGCGAGGTGGCCCTCATGGCCATCCGCGGCTTCCGCGACGACTTCGAGCACCACGTGACCAAGCACGCCTGCGGCTTCTCGCAGCACCAGACGGTGCCGTGCGTCTCCGGCTGCCCGGCCGGCGTGGATATCCCCGGCTACATCGCGCTCGTCGAGGCCGGCCGCTACACCGAGGCCGTGCGCCTCATCCGCAAGGACAACCCGCTTCCGCTGGTCTGCGGCCTCGTCTGCGAGCACCCCTGCGAGATGCACTGCCGTCGCGGCATGGTGGACGACCCGATGAACATCCGCGGCCTCAAGCGCTACGCCGTGGACCATGCGGGGGACTACCGCCCCATCATCAAGGCCCCCACCAAGAAGACCGTCGCGGTCATCGGCGGCGGCCCAGCGGGCATCTCCTGCGCCTATTACCTCACGCTCATGGGCCACAAGGTCAAGATCTTTGAGCAGCGCGCACACCTCGGCGGCATGCTGCGCTACGGCATCCCCAACTACCGCCTGCCGCGCGAGCAGCTCGACTCCGAGATCCAGTGGATCCTCGACTGCGGCATCGACGTCGAGCTCAACCACAGCGTTGACGGCGAGGAGATGAACCGCCTGCGCGAGGAGTTCGACGCCGTCTATCTGGCCATCGGCGCGCATGCGGACAAGAAGCTCGGCCTGCCGGGCGAGGACGCCGAGGGCGTCATGTCCGCGGTCAAGCTCCTGCGTGACATGGGCGACAACAACCCGCCCGACTTCGAGGGCCTCACGGTCACCGTCGTTGGCGGCGGCAACGTGGCCATGGACGTGGCCCGCACCTCCGTGCGCCTGGGCGCCAAGAAGGTCATCATCGCGTATCGTCGCCGCGTGGCCGACATGACGGCCCAGGACGAGGAGATCGCCGGCGCCGAGGCCGAGGGCTGCGAGGTCATGGATCTCAACGCTCCCAAGGAGGTCGTCGTCGACGAGAGCAACCACGTTATCGGCCTCAAGGTGGAACCGCAGATCATCGGTGGCCTCAAGCGCGGTCGCCCCGCGCCGCGCGCGGCAGAGGGCGGCGACGTCGTGGTCCCGTGCGACCGCGTGATCGTGGCCATCGGCCAGGACATCGACTCCGCGACCTTCGAGGAGCAGGGCGTGCCCTGCAAGTGGGGCCGCATCGTCACCGACCCGGACGGCGCCGTGCCCGGCCAGGACGGCCTCTTCTCCGGCGGCGACTGCCAGAGCGGCCCGGCCACCGTCATCCGCGCCATCAACGCGGGCAAGGTCGCGGCCGGCAACATCGACAACTACCTCGGCTACAACCACCAGATCGAGCTCGACGTGGAGCTGCCGCCCGTGCAGTTCAAGGGCAAGATCTCCTGCGCCCGCTGCGAGATGCGCGAGCGCGAGGCGGCCGAGCGCATCAACGACTTCGACATCGTCGAGAACGGCCTCACGGACGAGGAGGCGCACCAGGAGGCTTCGCGCTGCCTGCGCTGCGACCACTTCGGGTTTGGCGCGTTCCGCGGGGGGAGGATCGAGCAGTGGTAAACCTCACCATCGACGGTCGCGCCGTGAGCGTGGCCGAGGGCACGTCCATTCTCGACGCCGCCGCCACCGTGGGCATCAAGATTCCCACGCTCTGCTATCTCAAGGAGCTCAACGAGATCGGCGCCTGCCGCGTCTGCGTGGTGGAGATCGAGGGGATCGACCAGCTCGTCGCCGCGTGCAACAACACCGTGCTCGAGGGCATGGTCGTGCGCACCAACAGCCCCAAGGTCCGTGCCGCGCGCCGTATGAACATGGAGCTGCTGCTCGCCACGCACGACTCAGAGTGCACGAGCTGCGTGCGCTCCGGCAACTGCACGCTGCAGACGCTGGCCAACGACCTCGGCATCTCCGATCTGCCCTACGAGAAGCGCCTCATGCATGACCCGTGGGACAAGAACTTCCCGCTCATTCGCAACAACGACAAGTGCATCAACTGCCTGCGCTGCATCCAGGTGTGCGAGAAGATCCAGGGCCTCGGCGTGTGGGACCTCGCCAACCGCGCCACGCACACGAGCGTGAACGTTCGCGGCGGCATGACCATCCAGGAGTCCGACTGCACCCTCTGCGGCCAGTGCATCACGCACTGCCCGACGGGCGCCCTGCGCGAGCGCGACGACACGCAGAAGGTCTTCGACGCGCTGGCCGACCCGGAGAAGGTCGTCGTGGTGCAGATCGCGCCGGCCGTGCGCGCGGCCTGGGGCGAGAGCCTCGGTCTTCCGCGCGAGGAGGCCACCGTCGGTCGCCTTGTGGCGGCGCTTCGCCAGATGGGCGTGGACTACGTCTTTGACACGGACTTTTCGGCCGACCTCACCATCATGGAGGAGGGCACCGAGCTCCTGCACAAGCTCGCGCACCGCGAGGAGAACACGTTCCCGATGTTCACCTCCTGCTGCCCGGGTTGGGTGCGCTACGTCAAGGCCGTGCGTCCCGAGCTCACCGACCAGCTTTCCACCGCCAAGTCCCCGGGCCAGATGTTTGGCGCCGTGACCAAGAGCTACTTCGCCAATCTCAAGGGCATCGACCCGCACAAGATCTTCTGCGTGGAGATCATGCCCTGCACAGCCAAGAAGCACGAGGTCGCCATCCCGGTCATGAACGACGCCTGTGGCGACCCGGACGTTGACGTCTCGCTCACCACGCGCGAGGTCGACCGTATGATTCGCGCCGAGCACATCGATGCCACCATGCTGCCCGAGGAGGACTTTGACCAGCCGCTCGGCACCGCAACCGGTGCCGGCGTGATCTTCGGCGCCACCGGCGGCGTCATGGAGGCCGCGCTGCGCACCGCCTATCACGTGGTGACCGGCGAGACCCCCAAGCCTGACGCCTTCTCCGAGGTCCGTGGCCTCGACGGCTGGAAGGAGGCCACGTTCGACCTCGCTGGCACGCCGGTGCGCGTCGCGGTGGTCCACGGCCTCGCCAACACGGCGTTCCTCCTCGACGCCCTTGCCGAGGGCGCCGTGGAGTACGACTTCGTTGAGGTCATGGCCTGTCCCGGTGGCTGTGCGGGCGGCGGCGGCCAGCCGATCCACGACGGCGAGGAGCTCGCGGGCGTCCGCGGCGACGTCCTCTGGGGTCTCGACCGCAGGGCAAAGCTGCGCAACTCCTACGAGAACCCCTCGATCGTGGCAATCTACAAGGATTTCCTGGGCGAGCCCAACTCCGAGCTTGCCGAGGAGCTCCTCCACACCGACCACCACGCCTGGAGCATGCACTAACCGCTACGGGAAAGGTTTCCCGCGGCGTCTGGGCCCGGACCGTCAACCCCCACGGTCCGGGCCCTTCTCTGGCCGATCATCTGGCGGAGCTTATGCGCACTCTCGGAGCTTATGCGCACGCAACAGCTCCGAGTTTTTCTCGCCCAAGTCATCTACCTGCTGCTTTGTAAATGAGATGGCCGCGCATAACCTCTGCGATTGCGCATAACCTAATTCTGATACCGGAGCATGCCTGTTTCCAAGGCTCGTACGATGAGGTGACAGGGAGTCTCGGGCTCCCGGAATGCAACATCGCCCCACAAACGCTCATCCGGACGCTGAACATGGGCGCGGCACCTACCACTGCGCCACGCGCCCACGCATGCCCTCGACGTCGAGGACGCCCTCGGCAAAGCCCTTGCGCACGAGCTCGGTAGGCACGAGCTCGTCGTATTTCTCAAAATACGGAATCTCGGCGGGGTAGAGGAGCTCCATCGGATCCTCGAGTCGCTCCGCCGCGTCCTTCACGACCGAGAAGAACGTCTGCTCGTCTGCCGCCATCACAAACGTCATGAAGTACGGGCGCGACGAGTTGACACCCTTGATGCCAAGCTCTGCGGCGCACTTGATCTTGATCAGGCGCTCCAGGGCGAGAAACGCGTAGGTCCCGAGCCACGGCAGTAGGCACCACATGGTCTGCTTCTTGTCGTTCTCGCCGAGGCAGATGAGCGGACCCGCCGTGAGTTGGGAGTTTCGTGCCACGCGGCGGGCCTCGCGCAGGCGCGCGCGGGCATGGTCGCGCAGGTAGGGGTAGGGTGCGTTCTCCTCCAGCACGCGGCGCATGCGCTCGAGGATGTGCGTGTTGATGTCTCCCGCCACGTCGCCGAAGTACGCCGGGACCTTGCCCTTGACCTGCGTGACGTAGAGCAGATGCCGCTCGTGGTCCACCTCGTCTACGATCCAGACGTGTCCGGCGATGGCGACCTTCTCCCCAGGCGGGGGCGGCGCACAGAGGGTGCCGATCTCCTCGGAGCCCGAGCGCACGGTGTACTCCACGTTTTCCTGGAAGACCGCGAAGAACTTATAAGAGCTCGTGATACGCTCCCCCGCCAGGCCCACGATGAGGCCGCCGCCCTCGGTCTGCTCGATGTAGTCGTACTGGAGCAGGTGGCGGAGAAGGACGCGGAAGTCGTCCGCAGTCACGCGATGGAAGTACGTCAGCGTGAGCACGCGGCTCGCGAGCTGGGCAGGGGAGAGCTCGCCCTCCCCGGCGAGCGTGGCGAGCGTCTGGTGGCAGAGCAGGCTGTAGGGCAGGCGGCTCAGGTTGGGCGGCTCGACCCAGCGCTCCTCTCGATAGAGCTGGACGAGCGCGATGCCCTGCAGCAGCTTCCAGGGGATGGTCTCCGGCAGCAGCGTGCGTGCCTCCGGTTGCTCCTCGCGCATGACGAACCACATCTCCGGCGGCGCCTCGCGCCTGCCCGTGCGGCCCATGCGCTGGAGAAACCCGGAGACGGTGAACGGCGCGTCGATCTGGAACGCACGCTCGAGACGACCCACGTCGATGCCCAGCTCGAGCGTGGCGGTGGCCACGATCGAGAGGTCGGAGGCATCGTCGCGCATCTGCTCCTCGGCGCTCTCGCGGATGGCCGCCGAGAGGTTGCCGTGGTGGATGAGAAAGCGGTCCGGCTCCCCGTTGAACTCGCAGTAGGCCCGTAGCGTCGTGCAGACCTCCTCCGCCTCCTCGCGTGAGTTCGAGAAGATCAGGCACTTATGTCCGCGAGTGTATTCAAAGATGTATCCGATTCCGGGGTCAGCGTTCACGGGCGCCAGATCCGTGGGGGCCTCGGCAGGTGAGGGCACTATTCCCGCGCGCAGTTCTGCAGGCGCGCTCTGTGCGCCGAAGCTGTTTGAGCACGGGGATAGTGCCCTCGCCTCCGATGACTCTACAGACAGGACGTCGGCCTCGGTGCTTCCGTCTGCCGTCTGGACTTCTGACTCGTCGGCCTGTGGGCCGCTCTGGTAGAAGTGCTCCATCGAGAGGCGCCAGGTGCGCGGGGGCTCCTCGATGCGGGGGACGATCGTGTTGCGGCCGGTGCCGGCGGCGAGAAATGCGCCCACGGCCTCGGGGTCGCCGATGGTGGCGGAGAGGCCGATGCGCCGTGGCTGCACACCCGCTATTCTCGCCAAGCGTTCGATGAGGCAGAGGCACTGTCCGCCGCGGTCCTGACGCAGGAGCGAGTGCACCTCGTCGATGACGACGTAGCGCAGGTCGCAGAAGAGCTTTGACACCACGGCGTGCCGACGCATGAGCAGCGCCTCGAGGGACTCGGGCGTGATCTGCAGGATGCCGGACGGCCGCTTCACAAGCCGCGCCTTGTGAGAGGTCGATACGTCCCCGTGCCAGTGCCAGACGTTGATGCCCGCCTCCTCGCAGAGATCGGTCAGGCGGTAGAACTGGTCGTTGATCAGCGCCTTGGTGGGGCCGATGTAGAGGGCGCCCACGGAGGCGGGCGGGTTCTCCCAGAACTCGGTCAGGATGGGGAAGAAGGCCGCCTCGGTCTTGCCGGATGCCGTGGATGCGCACAGCAGCACATGGTCGTTTGTGTCAAAGATTGCCTCGCCGGCAGCCACCTGGACGCCACGAAGGCTCTCCCACTCGTGCGCGTAGATGAAGTCCTGCACGAACGGTGCATATCGGTCAAAGACGCCCACGTCGCCCCCTTTCGACAGTCTCAGTATACGAACAGATGTTTCTTATTGCAAGAGAGATATAGCAAACGCTAGTACATTCTGCTAGCATCTGCTTTATAGGGAAAGGAAGCCGTATGGACGCCTCTGTTGCCCAGGTAAACGCACGCATTGACACAAAGCTCAAGGCTCTGGGAGACGCTGCCCTTGCTAGGGCGGGGCTCACGCCCACCAAAGCGATCCGAGCCCTGTGGCAGCGATTTGCGGAGCTGGCGGACCGGCCCGAGAAGATCAGAGAGCTTGTCGAGTCGCGCGACGAGCCTGGCCCTGGCGAGCGAGCCGAGCAAGAGCGCAAGCTCAGCTTGGCGCAGGAGGGGTCGACGATTGTCTCGCGATCGCTGGCCGAGCGCGGCATAGCCGTGCCCGAGGGGTTTGAGGAGCTTTCCTGCGAGGAGCTGCGGGAGCAGGTTCTGCTCGAGCGTCTGCGCGAGAGGGGGCTGGACGCATGAGCCCACGGCTCTCACTGCTTCTGGATACCCACATCTGGCTTGACT
>DXBZ01000047.1 GCA_019116265.1 Candidatus Olsenella stercoravium
CCGAGGGCTGCGACACGATCGTCAACGTTGCCTCCGTCGAGTACGCTCGCGCCGTCACACCCTGGATGCGCTCGGACGGCCCTCAGGTCACAACCTGTATCTTTGGTGTGATGCGCGACGGGCGGCTCCGCCAGCCCGCCACCGAGGCCAAGGCCGCTCGCGGCACCTTCATGCGGTGGTGCGCCGAGCACGAGGTAACGAACACGGACGAGCTCGCGAGCTTTGCCGAACGCGGTTACGCGCTCGATCCCGCGAACACGAGCAGCGACACCCTCGTCTTCGTCAAACAAACCTAAGCATGCAAAAACGTTGCTCGTGATGGAAAACGTCGATTTGATTTGCAGAAACGTCGCTCGTGATGGAAGAAAATGGCGTCTGAGGCACCCCTGAATCGCCGTGCGATTGCATCGTGCCTGATAGCGATATCATTTATACAATCATTTACTCGAATAGAGCCAAATTCTTCCATCACGAACGGAGCTTTTGCAACGCAGATTGCGTTTTCCCATCACGAGCAACGTTTTTGCACAGACAAACCCCACGCGCCGATTGGGTACCATGAATGGGCGCAACCATGGGGGCAACCGTGACAGATGTCGATGCGATCATAGAGCAGATCATCGCCGCGACGCGCGCAAAGGGCGGCCGCTCCTTCTCGAGCGAGCGCACCTATGCCGACGAGCCCATCCTCCTGCGCGGATCGCAGCTTGCCAGCTATCTGCCCGAGCCCATCCGGCAGATGCGCGCACTCGCCCGCCGCGGCGAGGCCCGGACGTGGTCCGACGCGCACCTCTTTGTTGAGCAGGCGCGCCTCATGGTCGACTACGAGGACGACTTCCCCTACGAGGGCGAGTTCAAGACGTACTTCCCAACCTACGAGTCGATGACCAATCCCCAGCTGCGCGGCTATTTCACCTGGCGCTCGCGCGTACGCGCCGGCCACATCGAGCGGGCCTCGGCCTCATTCGCATACGTCTACCTCTACGAGCTCATAAACGGAATCGGCGTGGAGCCCGGTGAGCCCGCCTTTCGCGCCATCGAGTCGTTCTGGCAGACGTATCATACCTTTGAGCCGACCATGGACCGCTACGTGCGCCCCTGGCTCGTGGACTACGTCATCTACCACGGGCTCTCCGCCGAGCTTGCTGAACCCTACCTCAATACCACGCATGACCGTGCAGTTGCCACGCTCGCCCACGCCGAGTCTGCGGCGCTCGCGTCAGCGCAGGGACGGAGTCGGCGCACCAACCCGTATGTGGACAGGACGGACCCCACGCTCTTCTCCGCCCTCGACGAACTCTCGACGTACCGCCTCCGGGAGTCGCGGCTCCACCAGGACGACCCGGATGCACTTGTCGCCGTCACCTGCGGCGTCTTTTGCCAGCTCGCGCGCTATTACCACAGAAGCCGTACCCAAGGCCTCTCCGCAAGCCTTTTTGGCACACGCCACACCATGCCTCACCTGATGTTTGCCTCGGCTGTGTTCTACCCGAGCCACAAGCACGAGGACTGCGTCATCGAGCTCGACGAGACCTGTCGCTACCTCTGCCAGAACGGCATCTGGTCGCTCGACGCGCTCCATGACGGCGGCGCGCGCAGCGCAAAGCTCGGGCAGATCCTCCATGCCGTCGACCAGCGGCTCAGGCAGGCGCTCGATTATCCCCACCAGCTCAAGGAGCGCGGCGACCCCAAGTACCTCACGCAGATCATCGACCGAGAGATTGGCGACTACCTTGCGTGGCGCAAGAGGCGCGCCCCCCGTCACATAGAGATCGACCTCGCCAAGCTCGCTAATATCCGTGCAAGCGCCGCCGAGACCCGCGAGGCCCTGCTCGTCGACGAGGAGCGCGAGGAAGGGCCCCTGGCACCGGAGCCCGTGGCGCCGTCACGAGACGAGAAGAGCGATACCCTGGCACTCACCGCAGACGAGCTCGCATTTCTTCGTGACCTGATCGATGGGCGCGCATCAGACGTCACCGGAGCGGACCTCCTGGTCGACGCGATCAACGGGAAGCTCTACGACCTGCTCGGCGACACGGCGGTCGAGTTTGACGCGCAGGGCGCCCCCAAGCTCGTGGAGGACTATGTCGAGGAGGTGCGCTCGGTGCTCGACGGCTAGGAGCGCCCCGCCCCCTCACGCACGGGCCCGCCGGACGCATCCCGCCTCCCAAAGAGCACGTCGACCGCATCGTCAATCAAGATGTCAACGACGCGGTCGAGTGTGGCGCGGTCGGAGACCCCCTCGGTCATGAGCGCGAGCGCCGCGACGCGCTGCAGTGCCATCGCCACCTCATGCGCCTCGGCGTCGCGCCCGGGGGCAACGCGCTCGAGCAGGCCGCCTATGATGCCGCTCCCCGCGACGGGCCCCAGCTGGAACCCCTCGGGCAGCGTAAGGCACACCCTGCGGTAATCCTCCAGCCCGACGCAGCGAAACACCAGCCGATCGCTGTTCCACACCTCGTGCAGGCACGCCCGGACGCGCGCCTCGTCGGGACGGCCCTCGTCGGCGAGCAGCCCCTCGACCTCCGAGGAGAGCTCGCGCCGGTTCTCTGCGACCATCTCCTGAAGGAAGGCGTCCTTGGACGGGAAGAAGTGGTAGAAGGTGCCCTTGGCGAGACCCGCCCGCCGGGCCACGTCCTCCACGCGCAGCGCGCGGAAGCCCTTGTCGCGCAGCAGCTCCCAGCCGATGTCCAGCATGCGAAGGCGCAGCCCCCTGCGCTCCTCCTCGGAAAAAATCGCCGGCATGATCACCTCCCGCTCGTCTCCCTCCTCCATTTTGACCGAATAAACGTGACCAATTTTCTTAATCTGGTCATTTTATGGCTGCGCGTGGCGTACATTCGTGTACGCCAAGTCAGTCCCCCGGCGGCAAGACCGAAAGGAACCAGCGTGAACAAGCAGAGCACATCGCCCTCGTCCCCGGCAGAGCTCTCCAAGGGGCAGAAGAACCTCGCCCTCGTCGTCATCCTGTGCATGACGCTCATGGAGATGCTCGACACCACGATTGCCAACGTGGCACTCCCCACCCTGCAGACCGCGTTCGAGGTGGACATGGCCCTCGTCCAGTGGGTCTCGAGCACGCTGCTGGTGGTGAGCTGCGCGTTCCTGCTCACCTTCGGCCGTCTCGGCGACATGATCGGCAAGGTTCGCGTCTTCCAGTTTGGCGTCGTCACCTTCACCGTGGGGTCGCTCCTGAGCGCGCTCGCGCCGAGCCTGCCCGTCCTCATCGCCGCGCGCGCCGTCCAGGGCCTCGGCATCGCTGCCAGCATGGCCAACAACCAGGGCATCATCACCGAGATGTTCGCCGACAGCCGAGGCCGCGCCCTCGGGCTTCTGGCCACCTTCACCGCCCTCGGCGCCATGTCCGGCCCCACCATCGGAGGCGCCCTCGTCTCCATGGCCCCCTGGCGCGTCATCTTCCTCATCAACGTGCCCATCGGCGTCGTCTCGTTCCTCGTCGGCCTCAGGGTCCTGCCCAACCGCCGCCCCGCGGAGAGGAAGCGCTTCGACGTCAAGGGCGCCGTCCTGCTCTCCCCCGCCATCCTGCTCTTCTTTGCCGCCATCACCCTCATGCAGAAGGGATTCTCGCCCCTGCACGCGATCATGCTCGCCGCGGCTGCGGTCCTGCTCGTGCTCTTCGTTGTCGTGGAGCGCCGAGAGTCCGACCCGCTCATCAACATGGACGTCTTCAAGAACCTCGGCTTTGACGCCTGCCTGCTCACGGCCGTGTGCGTGTTCCTCGCCCTCTCGGGCATCACGGTCATCTCCCCGTTCTACCTGCAGCAGGCCATGGGCATCGCGCCGGGCGTCGCGGGCGCCATCGTGGCTACGTACTCGCTCGTGAACGCCATCGTCGGCCCGATCTCCGGCACCGTCTCCGACAAGATCGGCTGCAACATCCCCGTCGTCGTCGGTGCGGCGCTGTTCGCGCTGGGCCTGAGCCTGTTCGCCTCGCTCTCGCTCGACACCCCCGTCCCGCTCATCGTCGCGATCATGATGGGTACCTCATGAAGCGTTTTGTCAAGTGCTTTTTTGAGTTATTGACGCAAATTCTTGTGAAAGTGCGAAAGTGCAAAGTGCAAAGGGTCTGCGTTTTGCACTTTCAGCTTGCGGGTTCGGGTGGCTGCTTCTTCTTGA
>DXBZ01000048.1 GCA_019116265.1 Candidatus Olsenella stercoravium
GTCTCGCGCTCGACGGCGGCGCGGACGGGCTCGACGTGTTCCGCCGTCTGCTGGAGCTCGCCCCGCAGGCGCTGGCCCCGGGCGGCATGCTCGCCGTCGAGCTTTTCGAGGGCGCGCTCGGGCAAGCGGCCGAGCTTGCCCGCGCCCAGGGCGGCTGGGCCACGGTTGAGATTCGCGAGGACCTGACGCATCGCCCGCGCGTCCTCGTTGCCACGAGGGAGGGGTAGTCATGGGAGCCGTTCTTCTTTCCGACCAGGTCGCGCCCGATCCGCAGGCGGTGGAGCGCGCTGCCGCCGTGCTGCGCGAGGGGGGCGTCGTGGTGCTTCCCACGGACTCCGTCTACGGAATATGCTGCGCCGCCATGGCGGGCAATCCCGCGCACGCGCGCATCTTTGACATCAAGCGGCGCGACCGCTCCCAGACGCTGCCGTGGTTCGTGGCAGATGTCTGCGACCTCGAGCGCTACGGGCGCGACGTCCCCACCTGGGCGCTGCGTCTCGCCGAGCGCTCCTGGCCGGGCGCCCTCACGGTCGTGGTCCGGGCCTCGGAGGCGGTGCCGCCCGAGTACGCGCAGCCGTCTGCCGACGGCGCCACCATCGCCCTGCGCGTTCCGGGCTCCGAGCTCGACCGAGCCGTCGTTCGCGCCACTGGCGTCCCGCTCGCGCAGACGAGCGCCAACACGCACGGGGCCCCGGCGGCGACCTCGGGCTCCGGCCTCGAGCCCGGCATCGTCGAGGCCGCCGACCTCGTGATCGATGCCGGGCCTGCCCCCGTGGGCGTTGCCTCCACGATCGTGGACGCAACCGGCGCCGAGCCCCGTATCCTGCGCGCCGGCGCGCTCACCGAGGCCGAGGTCCTTCTCGCCCTGCGTTGAGGCCGCTGGCGGCGCAAGTGGTACCCTAAGATGTGACTGCAGACCCCGCCAGGAGGAGCTTCCATGCGCATCGCCATCGCATCCGACCACGCCGGCTTTATCCAGAAGGACCCGCTCGCGGACTACCTGCGCTCGCGGGGCCACGAGGTCGTTGACTGCGGCCCGTCCACGGACGCCCGCTGCGACTACCCGGACTTTGCCGACAAGGTCGCTCGCCTCGTCGCGCGTGGCGAGGTTGATCGTGGCGTGCTCATCTGCGGGACGGGGCTCGGCATCGCCATGGCCGCGGACAAGGTCGCGGGCGTGCGCGCCTGCCCCATTCAGACCGTCGAGTTTGCGCGCCTCTGCCGCGAGCACAACGACGCCAACGTCATCGGCCTCTCCGGGCGCTTTGTCTCGCTCGAGGACAACGAGGCGATTCTCGACGCCTTCCTCTCCACCGACTTCGAGGGCGGCCGCCACACCGGTCGCGTCGAGAAGATGATGCGCGAGGATGACCCGGACTTTCCGGGCGTCCCGCTCGATCTTGGAATGTAGCCCAGCCCGCCGCGTCCGCCCGGGCGCAGACAGAAGGAGGCCCCATGACCTACGAGCACCTGAGCGCGTCCGATCCGGAGGTCTTTGCCGCCGTTGGCAACGAGCTGCGCCGGCAGCGCTCCTCCATCGAGCTCATCGCCTCGGAGAACTTTGTCTCCATGGCGGTGATGGAGGCCGTGGGGTCCCCACTCACCAACAAGTACGCCGAGGGCCTGCCCGGCAAGCGCTACTACGGCGGCTGCTGGGCCGTCGATGCGGTGGAGGACCTCGCCCGCGAGCGCGCCAAGAGCCTCTTTGGCGCGGGGTTTGCCAACGTGCAGCCCCACTCTGGCGCCCAGGCCAACTACGCCGCCCTCGCGGCGCTGGCCGCCCCCGGTGACACCGTCATGGGCATGGCGCTCGACAACGGCGGCCACCTCACGCACGGCTCGCCGGCCAACTTCTCCGGCAAGCTCTACAACATCGTCTCCTATGGCGTGGACGAGAAGACCGAGCGGATCGACATGGACGCCGTGGAGGCCCTGGCGCGCGAGGCGCGCCCCAGGGTGATCATCGCCGGCGCCTCCGCCTATCCGCGCGTCATCGACTTTGAGCGCTTCGCCCAGATCGCGCGCTTCGTGGGCGCCTACCTCATGGTAGACATGGCCCACATCGCTGGCCTCGTGGCCACCGGGCGCCACCCGTCGCCGGTCCCCTTCGCCGACGTCACCACCACGACCACGCACAAGACCCTGCGCGGCCCGCGCGGCGGCCTCATCCTCTCCAATGACCCCGACCTCGCCAAGAAGGTCGACTCCGCGGTCTTCCCGGGCAGCCAGGGCGGCCCGCTCGAGCACGTGATCGCCGGCAAGGCCGTGGCCTTCGGCGAGGCGCTCGCCCCCGAGTTCGCCGCCTACACGGACGCCATCCTCGCCAACGCCCGCGCGCTCGGGCGCGGCATGGAGTCGCGCGGGCTGCGCCTGGTCTCCGGCGGCACCGACAACCACCTGCTGCTCGTTGACCTCACGGCGGCGGGTGACGTCACCGGCAAGGATGCCGAGCGCGCCCTCGACGGCGTCGGCATCACCGTCAACAAGAACACAATCCCCGGCGAGAGGCGCTCGCCGTTCGTCACGAGCGGCATCCGCGTGGGCTCGGCCGCCGTCACCACGCGCGGCTTCTCCGAGCGTGAGTGCGAGCGCGTCGGCGAGCTCATCGGCGACGTCGTCACCCACCTGGCCGACGACTCCGTCGCCGACCGCGTCTCCTACGAGGTCCGCGAGCTGCTCGACGCCCACCCCCTCTACCCCGAACTCGCCTAAAAGGGGTCAGACCCCTTTTTAGCAACTCTGTGAAAGGAAGCAGGCATGTCAGAAACGTTCGACCCCAGGCGCTTCACGGTTATCGACCACCCCCTCGTCCAGCACAAGCTCCACATCCTGCGCGACAAGGACACCCCCACCAAGCAGTTCCGCGAGCTGGTGAACGAGCTCGCGATCTTTGAGGGCTACGAGGCCATGCGCGACTTCCCGCTCGAGGACGTCGAGGTCCAGACCCCGCTCGAGACCACCACCTGCAAGCGCCTCGCCGGCAAGAAGGTTGCCATCATCCCGATCCTGCGCGCGGGCATGGGCATGGTCGACGGCCTGCTCCAGCTCGTGCCGTCGGCGCGCGTGGGCCACGTGGGCATGTACCGCGACCCCGAGACCCACGAGCCGCACCAGTACTACTGCAAGTTCCCGGACGACATCCAGAACCGCACCTGCCTCGTCGTGGACCCCATGCTCGCCACCGGCGGCTCGCTCACGGCGGCGATCAAGTTCCTGCGCGACGCCGGCGTGCGCGACATCCGCTGCCTCACGCTCGTCTCGGCGCCCGAGGGCGTGCGCGCCACGCTGGACTTTGACCCCGACGTGCGCCTCTACACCTGCGCGCTCGACCGCCAGCTCAACGACCACGCCTACATCCTGCCCGGTCTCGGCGATGCCGGCGACCGCATCTACGGCACCAAGTAGGTCCGTCCGTCGCGAGGTTATGCGCATCTGGCGAGGTTATGCGCAAGCCCGGAGGTTATGCGCAGCATTCAGGTTTCTAATTCCGCAGGTAAATGGCTTGGCGAGAAAAACGACCCCCTGAACGGTTGCGCATAACCTTACGGAGTGTGCATAACCTCGCGCCCTCATCGCCCGATTGTGGCGAAACGGGGGCGAGCGGCAGTCCGCTTGACTATTTTCCCCGGCGCGTTAGAGTTCTCGTGTCCTTAATTCGCTCGGACGGGAGGCGCCGCGCTTGGAACCTCAGGTTGCCATCGCCTCCGGCGTGCTCTTTGGTCTTCTGGGGTGCGTCGCGCCGGCCGCGCTGTTCGAGCGAGCTCTGAGGGGGAGACCAGGGGCTACGCTCGCCTCCGGTCTCGCGGCGGTGATTGTGTCGTTTCTCACGCTCACCGTCGTCCTGCTCGTGGTGTACACTGCCACGAACACCGGCTTCTTGGAGTTTGGGTGTGCGCTGGTCGCCGCGTTCCTGCTCTTCTGGGGCATCGAGGCGATAAGGGCCTGGAGGGCGGCCAACGGTCGCGCTCCGCATAGAGGGGAAGGATGATCTTGAATCCTCTGGACAGCCTGGGAGACGAGGTCAACGAGCTCGTAGCGAGCTTCACGTCTCAGCCGATCGTCGGCTCGCTCGACGGCGTCGGCTTCACGCAGTACTCGTTCTGGTTCGCCGTGGCGATCGTGCTCATGCTCGTCGCGCTCTTCGTCTTCAAGAAGAAGCAGTCCGCAAGCCTCGTGCCCCAGGGCACCTTCGTGAACGGCGTGGAGTATCTCGTCGAGTTCGTCCGCGACGACATGTGCAAGGGCCTGCTCGGCGAGTCCTGGAAGCGCCACTTCCCGTTCATCGCCACGACCTTCCTCGTGGTGCTCGCCAACAACATCGTGGGCATCATCCCGGGCTGCAAGCCGGGCACCGGCACCATCTCCACCACCGCCGCGCTCGCGCTCTGCTCGTTCGTCTACTTCATCGTCTGCGGCATCAAGAAGAAGGGCACGCTCGGCTACGTCAAGAGCCTGGCCCCGGCGGGCGTCATGTTCCCGCTGAACGCCCTCGTCTGGCTGATCGAGGTCTTCTCCACGATCCTGCGCCTCATCACGCTCGCCGTCCGACTCTTCTGCAACCTCTTCGCCGGCCACGTGGTCATGGGCACCTTCGCGATTCTGGCGTCGCTCTTCTTCGAGCCCATGATCCAGGCCTTCTCGGTCGCCACCGCCGTGCAGGCGGGCGCGTCGGTGCTGTGGGTCGGCATCCTGCTCGTCATCTACGTCGTGGAGATCATGGTGGCCGCCATCCAGGCCTACGTCTTCGCGCTGCTCTCCGCCGTCTACATCCAGATTGCCGAGTCCGACGAGGAGTAGGCAAGAAAAGCGGTAACTCGCGGGCGTCCGCCCGCTGAGGCATAGCACGTTGGTTTGAAACTCGCCCCACCTCACACAAGTTCAGCGGGGCGAATGTCAAAGGAGGAACAGTGGGAGCTCTCGGTGTCGTTGGTTATGGTCTCGGCGTTATCGGCGCGGGCATCGGCATTGGCCTGGCTGCCAGTGGCGTTGCGCAGGGCATGGCTCGTCAGCCCGAGGTTCAGGGCCGTCTGTTCACGGTCTTCATCCTCGGCTCGGCCTTCGTCGAGGCCCTCGCCCTCATCGGCTTCGTCGTCAGCCTCATCGTCAAGTAGCGCTGTCGCACGTTTCCGAGTGGAGGCAAGCATGAAGAACACTGTCACTAAGCTGCTTGCGCACGCGGGCGTCGTTGCCGGCGTCGTCATGGGCACGCCCGCCCTGGCGCTCGCCGAGGAGTCGGCCGTCGGTCCCGACATCCTGATTCCCAAGCCGGCGGAGCTCATCCCCGCGCTCATCGCCTTCATCATCATCCTGCTGGTCCTGGCCAAGCTCGTGTGGCCGTCGGTCCTCGACATGATGGAGAAGCGCCAGCAGAAGATCCAGGACGACCTCGACGCCGCAGAGCGCTCCAAGATCAAGGCGGCCGAGGAGGCCAAGAGCTACGAGGCAAAGATCCTCGAGGCGCACCACGAGGCCGATGCCATCGTTGCCAAGGCCAAGAAGGAGGCCGAGGAGGTCCGCTCCGCAGTGCTCGCCAAGGCCCAGCGCGAGGCCGCCGACATTATCGCCAAGGCCCACGGCGCCGTGGACTCCGAGCGCCACAAGGCCATGATCGAGCTCTCCAGCTCCGTCGTGGACCTTTCCGTGGAGATCGCGAGCAAGATCATAGGCAACGACCTGTCCGTGGAGGAGCAGCGCAAGCTGGCCGAGAAGTACCTTGCGGAAGTGGGAACCCCCGATGAGCGCTAAGCGGGTGGACGCCGAGAAGGTCGAGGCGTACACGCGGGCGCTTCTGGAGGCGGCCCGCTCCGAGGGGCGGGCCAACGCGGACCTCGTCCAGTGGCAGCACGCCCAGAAGTTCACGCCGGAGGTCCTGGAGACGCTCGCGGCTATGCAGCGCGAGGACGACCTCGGCCTCGTCGAGGCGGTCGCCAAGCACTACAAGGAGCTCCTCGACTCCCAGGACACCACCGTCTCGGTGACCGTGACCACGGCTGTCCCCATGGATGACGACCTGCGCGCCAAGGTGCGCGCCAAGACCGAGAAGGACCTCAAGGCCCCGGTCTACCTCGTCGAGCGCGTGGACCCGGCGATCATCGGCGGCATCATGCTCGAGGTGCGCGGCAAGCGCTACGACGCCTCGGTGCGCGCCCAGCTCGCCAACATCCGCAAGACCCTCTCGTCGACCTTCATCGAAGGCGAGGAACGATAAATGGAAACCATCAGCTCCGAGAAGATCATGAGCACGCTGCGTGAGGAGCTCGCGCAGATCAACGCCACGGTCGACCGCCAGGAGGCCTCGGTCGTCACCGAGGTCGCCGACGGCATCGCGCGCATCTCGGGCCTCAAGACCGCCATGGCCGGCGAGCTGCTCAAGCTCACGAGCTCAGCCACCGGCCTCGACGTCTACGGCCTCGTGCAGAACCTCGACCAGGACGACGTGGGTGCCGTTCTCTTCGGCGACGCCGAGGAGATCAAGGAGGGCGACGAGTGTCGCACCACCGGGCGCGTCATGGACATCCCGGTCGGCCACGCCATGCTCGGGCGTGTGGTGAACCCGCTCGGCCAGCCGATCGACGGCCTCGGCCCGATCAACGCCACGCACCGTCGCCCGATCGAGTTCAAGGCCCCCGGCATCATGGATCGCCAGCCGGTGTGCGAGCCCGTTCAGACGGGCCTTCTCGCCATCGACGCGATGGTGCCCATCGGCCGCGGCCAGCGCGAGCTCATCATCGGCGACCGCAAGACGGGCAAGACGGCCATCGCCATCGACGCGATCGTCAACCAGCGCGACACCGACATGATCTGCATCTACGTGGCCATCGGCCAGAAGGCGTCCACGGTCGCCGGCATCCGCGAGTCCCTCGCGCAGCACGACGTCCTGGACAAGACGGTCATCGTCTCCGCCACCGCCGCCGAGTCCGCGCCGATGCAGTACATCGCGCCCATGGCCGGAGCGGCGATCGGCGAGTACTTCATGTACAACGACGAGCATGGCAACCCCGCCGACGCCGAGCACCCCGGCGGACACGTGCTCGTGGTCTATGACGACCTCTCCAAGCAGGCCGTCGCCTATCGCCAGATGTCGCTGACGCTGCACCGTCCGCCCGGACGCGAGGCGTACCCCGGTGACATCTTCTACCTGCACAGCCGCCTGCTCGAGCGCGCCTGCAAGCTCTCCGACGCCAACGGCGGCGGGTCACTCACGGCCCTGCCGATCATCGAGACGCAGGAGGGCGACGTCTCCGCCTACATCCCCACGAACGTGATCTCGATCACGGACGGCCAGATCTACCTGCAGTCCAACCTGTTCTTCCAGGGCCAGCGCCCCGCCGTCGACGTGGGCATCTCGGTTTCCCGCGTTGGTGGAGACGCCCAGATCAAGGCCATGAAGCAGGTCGTGGGCACGCTGCGCCTGGACCTGGCGGCATACCGCGAGAAGCAGGCCTTCTCCCAGTTTGGCTCCGACCTCGACGCCACCACGCAGTATCAGCTCAACCATGGCGCCCACGTCATGGAGATGCTCAAGCAGCAGCGCTTCTCGGCGCTCGACGTCCGCGACCAGGTCATCTCGATCTTTGCCGCCAAGGAGGACTTCCTCGACGACATCGACCTCGAGAACGTGACGCTGTTCCGCGACGGCCTGGCCAAGTACATGTCCGAGCACTGCCCCAAGCTGCGCGCCTCCGTCATGAAGGGCAAGATCGACGACGCCACCGCCTCGCGCCTGCGCGGCCGCGTCGCGCGCTTCAAGAAGCTCTTCCTTGCCGAGCACCCCAACCGCAGGCGGCTCGAGGACGTGGAGCAGGCTGCCGAGGACACCGTCGTCGCCCCGCCCGAGGGCGGGCACGAGCCGCTGGACGGTCAGGAGAAGTAGACCATGGCCAGCCTTCGTGAGATACAGCGCCGCATGAGCTCCATCCGGAGCACGATGCAGATCACGCGCACGATGGAGATGATCTCCACGGCGCGGATCCACAAGGCGCTCGTGCGCGCCGAGGAGGCGGAGCCCTACAAGGATGCCATCACGCGCATGCTTGCCAACGTGGCCGAGTCCGGCTTCACCACCGAGCAGCCGCTCCTCGCGCAGCGCGCGGAGGAGAAGCACGTCCTGTTCATCCTCGTCGCCTCGGACAAGGGCCTGGCGGGCGGCTTCAACATCGTGCAGCAGCGCGCCGTGGAGGCCGAGATGCGTCGCCTGCACGCGCGCGGCATCGAGTCCTCGGTCATCACCTGCGGACGCAAGCCCACCGAGTACTTCACGTACCGCAAGATGGCTCCCGTGATGTCGTTCGTCGGCATCTCCTCGGAGCCCAACCAGGACGAGGCCGACCGCATCGCGTCCTACGTCATGCGCGGCTACGCCACCGGCGAGATCGATCGCGTCGTGCTGTACTACTGGCACGCCAAGAACCGCGTCGAGCAGACCCAGGTGGTGGAGCAGCTCCTGCCCATCACCAAGGATCAGCTCACGATGCCCAACAAGCCGCGCGAGCGCGAGGCGCTCACCAGGGTCGAGGGGCACACCTACACCGACTTCGCCTTCGACCCCTCCGCCGAGGAGGTCCTGGGCCACCTCATGCCCGCCTACTTCAGGACGGTCATCTTCCACGCGCTGCTCGACTCGGCGGCCGCGGAGCACGGGGCGCGCCGCCGCGCCATGCAGTCCGCGACCGACAACGCCCGCGAGGTGCTGAACACGCTCGAGCGCACGTTCAACCGAGTCCGCCAGGGCTCCATTACCACCGAGCTCAACGAGATCATCGGCGGCGCTTCCGCATTGGAGGACAACTGATGGCAGAGAAGAACCACGAGACGCGCACCGCCCTCGAGGAGGCCGCGTACCACAAGCTCAACCGCACCGTCGGCGTGGGCTCGATCGTCCGCATCGTCGGACCGGTCGTCGACGTCAAGTTCGATGGGCAGGTCCCGGGCATCTACACCGCGCTCGTCGTTGAGGGCGACACGCCCGTCGGCCACGTGAGCACGGTGCTCGAGGTGGAGTCGCAGCTTCCGGGCGGCATCGTCCGCACCGTGGCCATGTCCTCCACCGACGGCCTGACCCGCGGCCTCAGGGTGCGCGACACCGGCCACCCCATGATGATGCCCGTGGGCCCCTCCACGCTCGGCCGCGTCTGGAACGTGATGGGCCAGCCCGTCGACGGCGGCCAGGTCCCCGAGGACGTGCAGTACTACCCGATCCACCACCCCGCGCCCTCCTTCGACGAGCTCACCACCACTACCGAGATCTTCGAGACCGGCATCAAGGCCATCGACCTTCTCGAGCCCTATGTCCGCGGCGGCAAGACGGGCCTCTTCGGAGGCGCGGGCGTCGGCAAGACGGTTCTCATCCAGGAGCTGATCAACAACCTCGCACAGCAGCACGGCGGCACCTCGGTCTTCACCGGCGTCGGCGAGCGCACCCGCGAGGGCACCGACCTCTACCTCGAGATGAGCGAGTCCGGCGTCATCGACAAGACCTGCCTGGTCTACGGTCAGATGAACGAGCCGCCCGGAGCGCGCATGCGCGTGGCGCTCGCCGGCCTGACCACCGCCGAGTTCTTCCGCGACCAGGGCCAGGACGTCCTGCTGTTCATCGATAACATCTTCCGCTTCTCTCAGGCGGGCTCCGAGGTCTCGGCCCTTCTCGGCCGCATGCCCTCCGCCGTTGGCTACCAGCCCACGCTCGCCACCGAGATGGGCGAGCTCCAGGAGCGCATCACCTCCACCAAGGAGGGCTCCATCACCTCGGTCCAGGCCGTCTACGTCCCCGCTGACGACCTCACCGACCCGGCGCCGGCCACCACGTTCACGCACCTCGACGCCACGACGGTCCTCTCCCGCGCGATCACCGACCTCGGCATCTATCCCGCCGTGGACCCGCTGGCCAGCTCGAGCTCCGCGCTCGACCCCTCGATCGTGGGCGAGGAGCACTATCGCGTGGCCATCGCCGTCCAGGAGACGCTCCAGGAGTACTCCGACCTCCAGGACATCATCGCGATCCTGGGCATGGACGAGCTCTCCGAGGAGCAGCAGCACGTCGTGGCGCGCGCCCGCAAGATCCAGCAGTTCCTCTCGCAGTCGTTCCACGTCGCCGAGAAGTTCACGGGCAACCCCGGAACGTACGTGAGCGTCGAGGACACGGTCCGCTCCTTCGCCGAGATCGTGGACGGCAAGTGCGACGACCTCCCCGAGCAGGCATTCCGCTTTGCCGGCACGATCGAGGACGTCCGCCGTCGCGCTGCCGAGATGGCCGGTGCGCCCGCCCCTGCGGCGCCGGACGCCCAGGGCGAGAAGGACGAGCAGGCCGAGAAGGGCGAGGAGTAGGCCCATGGCCGAGCTCAACTGCCAGTTTGTCCGTCCGGACCGGCTGCTCTTTGACGGGCCGGTCGCCAACCTCGTGCTCGTGACCTATGCGGGCGAGCTTGGCGTCTGGCCCGGTCATGCGCCCGAGATCGTGGCGCTCGGCGACGGCGTCGTGCGCATGCGCACCCGCCAGGAGGACGGCGGCGAGGAGTACGACGTGGTCGTCTCCGGCGGCTACGCCGAGATCGACAACGATGGCGTCATCATTCTCGCCGATCACGCCCGCCGCACCGACGACATCGACCCCGAGGTCGTGCGCCGCACGCGTGACGAGGCTATTGAGGCTCTCGACGAGATTGGCGAGGGCGACTATCGTGCGGCATACTATGAGAAGAAGATCCGGTGGTGCAACCTCCTGCTCAAGCACGCGATGGGGAGTGCCGCCTAGCAGCTGGGCTCGGAGGACGCATGGAAGTCATACAGATCGAGGGTGGCCACCGCATCACGGGCGAGGTGAGCGTCGAGGGCGCCAAGAACTCGGCGCTCAAGCTCATGGCTGCGACCATCATGGCACCCGGCGTCACCACGCTCACCAACGTTCCCAACATCGCCGACGTCCACGTGATGGGCAAGGTGCTCAAGAACATCGGCGCGCGGATCGAGGTCGTCAACGAGCACGAGCTCAAGATCGACACCTCGGGCGTCGACTCCTGGGAGACGCCCTACCACCTGGTCGCGCAGATGCGCGCCTCGACTGCGGTTCTCGGCCCCCTGCTCTCCCGCTTTGGCCGCGCGATCGTGGCCATGCCCGGTGGGTGCAACATCGGCGCTCGCAGCATCGACATGCACATCCTCGGCCTCGAGGCCCTTGGTGTCGAGTTTGAGGTCAAGCACGGCAACATCCACGCGAGCGCCCCGCACGGGCTCGTCGGCAACACGGTGACGCTCAACTTTGCGAGCGTGGGCGCCACGGAGAACCTCATGATGGCCTCCGTCTTTGCCAGGGGCGTCACAACGATCGACAACGCGGCCCGCGAGCCGGAGATCGTCGACCTCGCCAACCTTCTCAACGAGATGGGCGCCAAGATCTCCGGGGCGGGCTCTCCCGTCATAGAGATCGAGGGCGTCTCCGAGCTGCGCCCGGTCACGCATCGTGTGGTCGGCGACCGCATCGAGGCGGGGACGTTCCTCGCCATTGGCGGTCTCACGGGCGAGCCGGTCACGGTGCGAGGCTTTGCGCCGCTCCACCTGGGTCTTGTGCTCAAGAAGTACGAGCAGATGGGCATCTCGATCGAGCGTGGTCCCAACTGGTGCCGCGCCTGGCGCGAGCGTCCGCTTGTCCCCACGGACATCCAGACGCTGCCGTTCCCGGGGTTCCCGACCGACATGCAGGCCCAGACCATGACGCTGCTGGCCCTTGCCAAGGGGAGCTGCGTCATCACCGAGAACATCTTCGAGAACCGCTTCATGCTCGCGAGCGAGCTCACGCGCATGGGCGCCGACATCGCGATCGAGGGGCACCACGCCATCGTCCACGGGGTCGACGGCTTCTCGGGCACGCAGGTCAAGTCGCCCGACCTTCGCGGCGGCGCCGCGCTGGTCATGGCGGGCCTCGTCGCCGACGGCATCACCACGGTCTCGCAGATCTACCACATCGACCGCGGCTACGAGGGCTTCGTCGAGAAGCTCGCCTCGCTCGGCGCGCGCATCAGGCGCACCGAGCTCCCCGACGAGGAGGACTAGGAGATGACCATGGGTTGCACCGAGCACCGGGATGACCACGTTCTCAGTCGCGCCGGCGAGGACTATCTCGAGGCCATCTACCGCATAACGCTCGAGTCCGGCTCGACGGGCGCACCCGTGCGCTCGGTCGATGTCGCCGAGCAGCTGGGGGTCTCCAAGGCGAGCGTCAACAAGGCGCTCTCCACGCTCAAGGAGGCCGGCATGGTCGAGCAGAGTCGCTACGGCCGCGTGACGCTTACCCCGGAGGGCGAGAAGTACGCGGCGCTCGTGTGGCGCGCCCACCGCGCCCTGCGCGCCTTCCTCGAGACCGACCTCGGCGTCGAGCCTAAGACGGCGGACTCCGAGGCGTGCCTCATGGAGCACGTCCTCTCCGCTGACACCATGGAGCGCCTGATCGGCTACCTGGAGCGCCAGGGCCTGAAGATCTCTGAGTAGCGCCCGCCGCCCCCCCCTCGTTGGGCGAGGCCCGCCGCTGACGGGACGGGTGCTGTATGAAGGCTGATGGTTGGGGTATGTTGTGAGTGCCGCTGGGCATTTGCCCGCGATGTACGCACACACGACCCGAAGGGAAGACCATGAAGGCAATCATCCCTGCCGCCGGCCTCGGAACCCGCTTTCTCCCCGCCACCAAGTGCTCCCCCAAGGAGCTGCTCCCCGTCATAGACAAGCCCGTCATCCAGTACGTCGTGGAGGAGGCCCTCGAGCCCGAGGGCGTCGACGGCGTCGTGATTGTCAACTCTCACGAGAAACCCCAGATCGAGCAGTACTTCTCGGTGGACGAGGGGTTTGAGTCCATGCTGCGCGAGCGCGGCAAGTCCGCCGAGGCCGACCGCGTCCACGAGGCGTCCTCGCTGCCGGTGTCCTTTGTCTATCAGGACGTGGCGCGCGGGCTCGGCCACGCGGTCCTCCAGGCTGCCGAGAAGATCGATGACGATCCCTTCTTCGTCCTTCTCGGCGATTACTTTGTCCCGGGGCGTCAGATGTGCGTCCGCATGGCGGAGGTCTCGCGCGAGCACGGCGGCGCCTCGGTCATCGCCGTGGCCCCGGTGCCGGCAGACCAGGTGAGCCGCTACGGCATCATCGCCGGCGAGTGCGTCGGGTGCCTGCCCGGGACCGACGCTGCGGGCGAGCAGGAGGGCGCGGTCTGGAAGGTGACGGGCCTGGTCGAGAAGCCCAAGCCCGAGGAGGCCCCCTCCCACCTGTTCATCGTCGGGCGCTACCTGCTCTCGCCGCGCGTGATGGAGCTGCTCGCCACGCAGGAGCCCGGCGCGGGCAACGAGATCCAGCTGACCGACGCCATGGGGCGCCTGCTCGCTGAGGAGGAGATGTACGCGCTCGTCGTCGACCCCGCCGAGGGCTGTGACACCGGCACGCCCGCCGCATGGGCGGCCGTCAACGCGCGCATGGCGCTCGAGGACGCGTCCCAGCGCGACGCGTTTCTCGAGGCGTTTGGCCCGGAGGGTGCCGCACGTCTTGGATAAGAGGGCAGACATACTCCGCTTTGGCGTCGACGGCTGGCACGCGCGCTTCGACGACTCCTTCTCCGAGGAAAACGTAGCCCGGATCGCCGACGCGCTCGGTCTGGTCTGGGCTGACTCCTGGCCTGGCGCGACGGTCTACGTGGGCTATGACACGCGTCACGGGGCCCGTGAGGGCGCCCGTCTCGTGGCGGGCGTGCTCGCCTCGTTTGGCCTTCAGGTCAAGCTGTCCGATCGTCCGTGCCCGACGCCCGCCGTTGCGTGGACGTGCGCGCGCGACGAGCACGCCGTGGGCGCCGTCATCCTGACGTCGAGCGAACGCTCCTGCGAGTACGGCGGGCTCATCGTGCGGGGAGGCGACGGCGGCCCCGTGCCCCACGACCTTCTCGACCAGATCGAGCAGGCCATCTCGCTCGTTCCCACCGCAGCTCGTGGCGCGTTTGAGGAGGTCGACCTTGTGAGCGAGTATCTGAGCTCGCTCGCCGCCTGGGTCGACCGCCCCTCCATCGAGGCCGCCCGTCCCAAGGTCGTGGTCGACGCCATGTTCGGAGCGGGGACGGGGCACCTCGCGCGCCTGCTCACCGATCTGGGCTGCGAGGTCGTGGAGATCCACGTGGAGCCTCGCGAGGACTTTGGCGGGATTCACCCCGATCCCCGCGACCCCTGGGCCGACTCCTGCGAGCAGGCGGTCGTGGCCCACGGGGCGGACCTGGGCCTCCTGCTCGACGGGGACGCCGACCGCGCGGCGGTCGTCGACGAGAGCGGCGCGCTGCTGCCGGCGCGCGTGCTCGTCCCGCTCATACTGGGGAACCTCGTCATGGGACACGGCGCCCACGGTCGCGTGGTGACAACGCTCACCTGTTCAGCGTGCATCGAGCGCGAGGCCAGCCGCCTGGGCTGCGACACGACGTCGGTCCCGGTCGGGTTCTCGCGCGTCTACAGGGAGATGCTCGAGTCAGACGTGATCATGGGCGTGGAGGAGTACGGCGGCATCTGCGTGCCCGCGCACCTGAGGGAGCGCGACGGCCTGCTCGTCTGCCTGCTGGCTGTGGAGATGCTCGCCCGCGCGGCCAAGTCGGTCTCCACCATGACGGCGGAGCTCGAGTCTACCATCGGGACCATGTGGTATGCGAGGCGGGACCTGCGCCTCGACCCGGCGGCGAGCCAGGCCTTCAGGAACGTGCTGCCCGGCCTCAATCCCGGGACGCTCGCGGGGCGCGAGCCCGTGGAGGTGTCCCACGCCGACGGGCTCAGGGCCCAGTTTGAGGACGACTCCTGGGTCCTCATACGCCCCTCGCGCACGAGCTCGGTCGTGAGGGTCTATGCGGAGGCGCCGACCGCCGCCGCCCGGGACGCCCTGCTCTCCGCAGTCTGCGACCTGGTCAAACGCGGCCTCTGATACTCAGTTGTGCAGAAACCGTGGAGGCGCCGATTCTCGCCCCCGCCGGGCCCGCGGGTGCGTATAGTTAATCCCCGCGCAGCGACGAGCTCACGGCCCACGACCTGCGCGGCGTACCTTGAGAACCGGATACTGC
>DXBZ01000049.1 GCA_019116265.1 Candidatus Olsenella stercoravium
GAGATCGCTCCGACGCTGAGCGGCGCTCCCTGCTTCTGCGCCACTCCGTCGATTTCGTCGTAGAACGAAACGCAAAGATGTTCGGTGCACCGATACCTCAGGATCCAGTTTTTCTTGAATGTCATTCTGAAGGAATTGATCGCGAAGAGGTTTCCGCGAAAGTAAGACCAGTACTCCCCCTCGCCGAACTCGTTCTCGAAGGTTCGCAGGGCGCCTTCAGGCCCGTATGCGTGCGTTTTAGAGGAGGGCGAGATTTCCCATTTCCGAAACGCCGCGCTGTAGAGGTCTTCTTCCAAGCTCTCCATTTGCCAGCTCCTAGATGCTTCCTTCCGTGTTTAGGCGCGGTCTTTCCGCGCTGGGTCGCATGTGCGTCGGTCTCGGACCCCCGAGACCTTCCTCCGTTAATTATAGTTCAAAGTTTCCAGTGGCTAACAATCATGCTAACGCTCAAAGCCGAGCGTGACGAAGGCGCTCTCGAACCTCGCCGCGGCTGGCCTCGTCCGGATGTCCGGGCACGACGTGCTCCTCACCGCGGAGGGCGAGCGCGCCGCGTCGGCGACGCTCGAGCGGCACCGCCTCTTCGAGCGGCTGCTCGTCGAGGCGGGCGTCGACGCCCGGACCGCCTCGGCGGAGGCCTGCCGCATGGAGCACTGCCTGTCGGAGGACTCGTTCCGCAGGCTCGCCGACCGCCTGGCCCCGGAGACCGGCGCCGCATAGGGTAGCGCGCCTCCCCACGGCGGCTTTCAGAGCGACCCCTTTCGCCGGACGACAAGAGGGGCCGCCTTCTTGCGGGCATGGGCGCGCCTCGACGGGAGGGGGGCGGGGCAGCGCGGCTTCACGGGCGCGGCCCCGTTGCCGGGAGTGCCCGTGGCACCGTTGTCATCGTTGCGGGCCCCGGCGGGACGCCGGTCCCCGTAGAGGTGGACGCGGCGGTCGCCGGCGCCCTCAGGGACATGCGGCGCGAGGCGTGGCGGATCGAGCGCAGGGAGGCCCGGCACACGCTCGGCCTCGACGCGATGGGCCCGTCCGCCGCGTCAACCGGACCAGAGTCGGACCCGGGGTTCGCCCTCATGAAGCACTGCCAGGCGGACGAGCTCGTCGCGACGCTGTCCCGGCTGCCGAAAGTCCAGCTTCGCCGCCTACTCATGCATGCCGTCGTCCGCCTCCCGGTCAGGGAGATCGCCCGTCGCGAGGGCTGCTCCGAGCGGTCGGTGAAGTACAGCCTTGCGCGCGCACGGAGGCGGATGAGGGCCTTGTTGACCGACGGGGATTGAAGGTCGCTCAAGCCCGTTCGGTCCCTGCCCGAACGGGCTTGAGTATCCCGGGGTCAAAAATGATTCGGCTCGGTGACCATGCCGCCGGCAAGCCGCCGCGCGTCAGCGTTCCTAGAACTCCCCCTTGACTTCGTGAACGCCCTCCCTCTCGCCGAATCGACGCCGCCTCCACTCGCTCGGTGCGGTTCCGTATTCCCTCTTGAACGCGGAGGAGAACTTGCTCGGGTTCGCGTAGCCGACGCGCACGGCGGCTTCGGCGACGCGCGCTCCGCTGGCAAGCAGGGCGGCGGCGACCTCCATGCGCCGCTTGCGGAGGTACCCCGCGACAGTGCTCCCGTATGCCCGCGAGAAGTACTGGTTGAGTGTCGCCACGCTCACACCGAACGCCGACGCTAGCACGCGGGCGTCGTGGGCGCAGTCGAGAGAGCCCTCGAGCTCGTCGTGCACGGCGGCAACGATGCGCATCTGGGCGCGTGTGAGGATGAAGCGGGGTCTGGCGCAGGAGAGGTCGCGACGTTGGAGGCCAAGCAGCAAGCCGAGAACCTCGTAGGTGGCCAGAGCCCTGTCGGGTGCTTCGACAAGGGCGGCGATGCGTCTCATATGCCCGTTGAGCTCGCCGTCGTCGCTGAGCACGGCGGCGCTGCCCGCCTGTCGCGCGATGGCCTCGACGGCATCCTCGTCATCGAGCAGCGAGAAGAGCGGCGATCGAGCGATACGCGTGTTCACGAACACCTCGACGCCCCGGTAGCGTCCCGAGGGGTACCGGAACTCGGCGGGGCGCTCCTGCGAGCAGCTGATGCACACCTCGCCGGCCGAGACCGTCGCCAGACCCCCGCTCGGGACGTCGACCTCGCAGCGGCCCTCGTGGCACAGGTTTATCGTCAGCCATTTGCCCCGCGAGAACGCGGGGAGGGGGACGGACGGGGCCTCTGGGACGTTGGGGCACCGCTCGCACGCGAAGTCGACGTTGGCGACGAACAGGTCGCGCGACAGGGGTCGGCCTCGCATGCACCCGCTCCCGACCGGGTGCGACAGCACCAGCTCGTAGACGCCGTCGGCGTCTTGGACGAGCTCGACGCCGGAGGCGACGCGCAGGCGCGTCCCCCGGTTGCTCTCCGTATCGGTGAAGGGTGCGCTTCCCATAGGCTATCTCCCGTTCGCGCAGTCCAGCCCCATTCGTCTCAAAAGTTTATTTTATCTAACTTGATGAGATTTGGAGCTGAACCTACATCGCGGAGTTGAGGGGGCATACGTTCCAGGCTTACTTTGGTGGCCGCGGGCGTCATGCCCGTTTAAGGAAAGGAGCGATTCCATGAGACTATGCGATGTGGCGACGGGGCTTTCTGCCCGTATCGCATCCGTATCCGGCGACGACCGGTTCGTCTCGCGCGTCACGGCCATCGGGCTGACGGAGGGATGCGCCGTCGAGGTCCTGCAAAACGTCAAGAACCGGCCCGTGCTCGTGCACGTGCGCGACAGCGACGTGGCGCTCGATCGCGGCGACTGCATGCGCATCGAGGTGGAGGTGGTCGCATGAGCTGCGAGAGATGTGCGGCTTCCTGCCCCGCGGCGGGAGGCG
>DXBZ01000050.1 GCA_019116265.1 Candidatus Olsenella stercoravium
CTCGCGGACGTGGACGCGGTGCTTGACACCCTTGGTGAACTCGACGGTGCCAGCGGTGAGGGCGAACAGGGTGTCGTCCTTGCCGATGCCCACGTTGTCACCCGGGTGGATGTGCGTGCCGCGCTGGCGGACGAGAATCTCGCCGGCCTTCACGAACTGACCGCCGTAACGCTTGGTGCCGAGGCGCTGGGCCTGGGAATCACGGCCGTTGCGGGACGAGCCGAGACCTTTCTTGTGAGCCATGGTATGACCTGCCTTCTCTAGTGCGAGGAACGAGAGCTACGCGGGAATCTCGACGACCTTGATCTTCGTCAGGTTCTGACGGTGACCGTTGGCGCGGTGATAGCGCTTGCGCTTCTTGAGCTTGAAGACGAGGACCTTCTCGCCCTTGAACTGCTCGACGACCTCGGCGGTGACAGTCTTGCCCTCGAGGGGGGCAGAGCCAACGACGGTCTTGGAGCCATCGTTCACGAGAAGAACGGGGAGCTCGACCTTGTCGCCAGGCTGCGCGTCGAGCTTCTCGACGTCGATGACGTCACCCTCGGCAACCTTATACTGCTTGCCACCAGTTGCTACGATTGCGTACATGTGCGAAACCCTTCATTGCTGGCTGAATGCAACAGTTGCTTATATTACTAGCACCGTTCCGGCTCGTCAACAAAAAGTTGCCGTGACCTGCGCAGACCGCAAGGGAAAAGACGGCAGCGCCAATCGCGTCGACACGATGCGACCTTGCTCAGGATAAAGGTGTCGGGCCCAACTCGCAAAAGGGTCCAAAAGGTTCCATAAGACGACCATTTTCGTCGTGGTGCTGAGCCGTGCGCCGCACGCGCACGGAGCCCGGCTCGCACAGCCCGGAGGCGGCAAGGGCGGCGTCGAGAAGGACGCGGGGCCTCAGCGCGCCGGAGGAGCTCGAGCGCGTCTCGAGCGCGACCACGGGACCCTCCGCACCGTCCGAGACCTCGAAGCCTACGAGCGTGGCGCAAACGTCCACGCGCTTCTCGCGCTCGCCGCGCAGGTACGTGATCTGGCCGCTTTGCCGCACGCGCTCGATCGCCTCCGCAAGCTCGGCGGCGGAGAAGCGCGCGCCGGCGCAGCGGAGCTCCCACGAGGCACGGTCGAGCCAAGCCTCCAGCGCCGGGAGCCGGCCCGGCACGTAAGCGGCGCGGAGCGGCGCGAGCGCGGAGGGCGTCGAGCGGCGGAGCATCTCGAGCGCGACGCCTGCGTCGAGGCGCTCCTCGAGGCGGAGGTCAAAGTACTCGCACGCGGAGCTCGCCCCCACCGGGAGCGCGCTCGAGAACTGGATGCGCATGCGCCGGGCAAAGCCGTTTCCGATCGAGAACGGCAGGGCGGCCCGGCGGACGCTGCGCTCGACCGTGGAGATGAGGTCGAGGTGCCCGAGATAGGCCAGGCGGCTGTCTTTGACGTACTCGACGCGCAGGCGCGCGAGATCGGCCTTGACGGGGAGGTCCTGCGGACGGGCGGGGCAGGGCTGCGGCTGCGTGCGACTCATGACCTCACCCCCTGGATGACGTTGCGGACACCGAGCGCCGGGCAGACGCCGCACCCGGTGCAGCTCTCCCGCGTGCAGTCGGGCGTGGTCGCGCCTCGGACGGCTCGGAGCCACTCGCGCTGCAGATAGCCCTTGTCGACGCCCGGCGACGTGTGGTCCCAGGGCAGCCGGGCGGCGAGCGGGAACTCCTCGCAGGCGACGTCGGCGAGGCTCAGCCCGCAGTCCTCGGCGGCCTCGCGCCACAGATCGAAGCGGAACTCGCTCGTCCAGGCGTCGAAGCGGCAGCCGAGCTCCCACGCACGACGCACCAGGGCAAAGCCGGCACGGCCCATCTTGGAGAGCGCGCCCTCGACGAGCGAGACGTCGGCGTCATGGTACGAGACGCGAATCGCGCGGTCGGCAACCTCGTGGAGCAGGAGCTGCTGCCTTCGCCGGACCTCGTCGGGATCGAGCTGACCCACCCACTGGAGGGGCGTGAACGCCTTGGGCACGAGCACGGCCACCGAGATCGAGACCGTGACGCCGCTCTTGGGGCCCCGACCCACGACCTCGCGTCCGATCTGCAGCACGCGCTCGGCGAGGCGGGCGATTCCGACCACGTCCTCGTCCGTCTCGGTGGGCAGGCCCATCATGAAGTAGAGCTTCATCCTGCGCCACCCGGCCTCGAAGGCGTTTCTCGCCGCGCGCTCGACGTCCTCGTCGCTGACGTTTTTGTTGATCACGTCACGCAGGCGCTGGCTGCCAGCCTCGGGGGCAAAGGTGAGGCCGCCCCGGCGCCCTCCGGCGACGGCGGCGGCCATGTCGACGCCAAAGGCGTCCATGCGCTGCGAGGGGATGGAGACGCGCACGCCCCTCCCCTCGAGCCCCTCGTTGAGACCGGCGAGGATCCGCTCGCACTGGGAGTGGTCGGTCGTGGAGAGAGAGGAGAGCGATATTTCGTTGTGCCCGCTCGCCAGCAGCCCCTCCACCCCGCCGCGCACGACCTGCTCGGCCGGGCGCTCGCGGACCGGGCGGTACGTCATGCCCGCCTGGCAGAAGCGGCAGCCGCGCGCGCAGCCGCGCAGGACCTCGAGCGAGAGGCGGTCCTGGACGATGCCCGCGTAGGGGACGATCCTCTGGGCGACGACGTCCGTGGCGGCAAAGTCGTTGACGCAGCGCTTGCGGACGACCTCGGGCACGTCCTCACCCGCCCGGGGAGTCGCGTAGCCCCACCGCGTGGACGACTCGTCGACGTGCACCTCGTAGAGCGAGGGGACGTACGTGCCGCTCACGCGCGCGAGGCGGCGCAACAGCTCGGCACGCGGGACCCCCTCGGCACGGGCGTCGCGGATGCAGGCGCAGACCTCGACGATCGACTCTTCGCCGTCGCCGAGCAGGACGGCGTCAAACACATCGGCGAGCGGCTCGCAGTTCCAGGCGGAGGGTCCGCCCGCGAGGATGATGGGGTCGTCCTCGTCACGCTCGGCGCAGGTGAGGGCGATTCCCGCCAGGTCGAGCGTCTCGAGGACGTTGGTGGCGATGAGCTCGTGCGCGAGCGTGAAGCCGATCGCATCGAAGGAGGCGAGCGGCGCGGCGCCCTCAAGCGACAGCAGCGGCACGCCCTTCTCGCGCATCAGCTCGGACATGTCCTTCCAGGGTAGGTAGCAGCGCTCGCAGCTCATGCCCTCCTGGGCGTTGACCTGGTTGTAGAGGATGGCGACGCCAAGGTTGGGCTGTCCCACCTCGTAGACGTCGGCATAGACCATGCAGAGGTGAAAGGGGCCGTCCTGCTCTTCGCAGGCGCCCCATTCGTGGTCGAGGTAGCGCGCCGGGTGCTCGACATGCGCGAGCAGCGGCTCGATCAGATGGAAGAGGTTCTCGCGGCGCGCCCTCATGAGCGGCTCCCGTCGATCGTGACGTAGCCCTCCTCGGCCGGCTCGCGGGTGGCGAGAAGGACGGGCGAGACGGCGCCCTCACGTCCGGCCTCGGCGGGGCGCTCGACGAGCGCGGGGGCCTCGAAGCGCAGGCGCAGCGCGTTGCCCGTCGCGAGCGTGCCCCCGTAGGCGATGCCGGCGCGCAGCAGCGTCCCGAGGCCGGGAAGCGCACCGACCAGGGAGCGGGCGACGGCGCGCCATCCGAGCCCGGCGCCGACGACGCCCAGGAGCTCGACGGCGCGCGCGGGCTCGAGGGGACAGCCGTAGGCGGCGGCTATGTCGAGGGCGAGCTTGAGCTGCTTTGCGGTCATGACCGGGAGGTCGGACCCCGGAATCAGGTGGACGGCGCCCACGACGGCGTTCTCGAGCGCGCAGCGCGAGACGAGGGCGTCCACCACCGCCGCGCGGCAGAACGAAAAGTTGGAGGCGAGGGCGAGGTCCTTGTCGCAGGCCGAGACGAGCCACGCGGCGAGCTTGTCGGCGAGCGCCTCAGGGCTGGAGGCGGCGACGACGCTCACGAGCGAGGCCGGACCCTCCTCGAGCTCGAGATCCGGCAGCTCGAGCAGCCCCTCTACCACGATTGCGACAGGCGAGCCCGCCCGGGCATGTGAGGCGACGGCGTCGAGCGGCGAGGATGCGCCCGCGAGGGCGATGACCGCGTCAGCGACCTCGGTGCCGGGTTCCGCCCCGGCCAGCGGGAGCACCTCGACCGAGGCGCCGGGCCGCTCGGGGACGAGCGCGTCGCGCACGGCGCACACGAGCTCGCGCGGGCAGCGGGCGTCGACGAGGACGCGCACGAGCAGACGCTCGTCTCGCCCCTTCGACGCAGCCCTGGCAAACCCGGCGACCTCGGCGACCCTGCCGATCGACCAGACTCTCTGTGACACGTCCACGCTCCCCTCTTGTGCGACGGCGCCCTACGCCGCCTTTTGCCGATGACGCCAGAACGACTGCACGATGCCGACAGAAACGAGCTGCACCACCATCGATGACGAACCGTACGTGACGAAGGGCAGGGGAATGCCCGTGATGGGCATGATCCCCAGGCACATCCCCACGTTCTCCAGGACCTGGAAGGTCCACATGGCGACGCAGCCCACGAGGACGAGCCTCGTGAAGTATCCCTCCGAGCGCATGGCCAGAAGCAGGGTGGCGATGATCATCCACGCGTAGAGCCCGAGGAGGATGACCGATCCGACGAAGCCAAACTGCTCAGCGAAGAGCGAGAAGACGAAGTCGGTCTGGGCCTCGGGCACAAAGCCGGTCAGGGCCTGCGTGGCGTTGCCAAAGCCCTTGCCAAAGAGGCCTCCGGAGCCGACCGCGATCATGGCCTGCTGGAGGTTGTAGCCGTCACCGGTGGGGTCGACGCTCGGGTCGACAAAGACGATGAGGCGCTTGAGCTGGTACTCCTTGAGAATGTGAGGGAGGCCGTCGATCATCGAGGTGATGACGACGAGCGCCGCCACGCCCACGATGAGCGCAATCGTGAGCAGCACCCACGTGCGCGGCGCGCCGCTCACGATGATGATCGTGGCACCGATGAAGAAGATGATGAGACCGGTGCCCAGGTCGAGCGAGAGAATCAGCAGCAGGGGGACGAGGAGGGTCCCGCAGAGCTTGGCGTAGTCTCTGAACGACTCGATCTTTCCGTTGTACTGGGCGCAGGCGGAGGCCATGAGGAAGATGGTTACGATCTTGCCCGGCTCCGACGGCTGGAAGCGGATGGGGCCGATCTTGACCCACCCGACCATGCCAAGGCCGCCCTCGTAGCCGAGGCCGGGGATGCGGGGCAGCACCATGAGCACGCAGGCGAGCACGAACAGCGCCGTCGTCATGTTGGAGAGGGCCCGGCAGTCGTAGCGCCACACGGCGATCGCTGCGACGAGGCCGATCGCGATGCCCGCCAGATGGCTCACGAAGTTTGCCTCGGGGATCGACAGGGAGGCGGACCATATGGTGATCACGCCCGCGATGACGATCAGCAGGGCTGGGATGAGCTGGGAGAGATAGACGTTGGACAGGGGTCCCCTGCCCCCGCCCATGCGCGTCGCGGAGCGGGCGCGCCGCCTGCCGACGGCCGCGACGCCCGCAGAGGAGTCACTTCCCAGTACGGCCATGTCGCCTCCCTAGTCTCCGGCCGCGTAGACGGCATCTGACGTGTCGGGCTCCCCATAGATCGCGCCGAGCGTGTCGCGTGCCACGAGCATGGCCGTCGACGAGCCCCAGTCGCCGCCGTCGACGTTGGCGACGACGACGTACTTTGGATCGTCGCTCGGGGCGTAGCAGCCGAACCAGCAGACGTTGCGGCCCGCGGCGATCTGCTCGGCCGTTCCCGTCTTGCCGGCGACGGAGACGCTCATGTTGGTCCAGTGCTCGGTCTGAGAGGGAGACTCCTCGTAGATCACGCCCCAGAGTCCCCGCTCGACCAGCTCCCGGTAGCTCTGGTCCTCCTCGACGTTGAGGATCTCCTCGGGACGATACTCGGAGACGAAACCGTCCCCCACCTTGGACCTGACTCCCTTGAGCACATGGGGCTTCCAGACGGGACCGCGATTGGCGATGCTGCAGAAGGCGTCGGCCATCTGGAGGCAGGTGACGAGCATGTCGCCCTGGCCGATGGCGATGTTGCAGTTGTCGCCACCCTTCCAGGAGCTGTCTTCGTCGGAGTAGCCGAGCTCCTTGTAGTAGTCGTGCTTCCACGCCGCGTCGGGGACGCGGCCGACGGCCTCGCCCGCGAGGTCTATCCCCGTGGCGGCGCCGAGGCCGTAGCTGCGGAAGGTCTCCTGCATGCCCTCGGGCTCGTCGGCATAGTAGAACCCCTTGCCGATCTCGTAGAACACGATGTCGCAGGAGTAGGTTATGCCCGAGACCAGGTTGACGGCGCCGTGCCCGGATTCCTGCCAGCACTTCATGACCGTGCCGTCCTCGGCGCTTCCCGACCAGGACCACCATCCCGAGCAGTACCAGGAGGACTCCGAGGTCGCCACGCCGTAGTTGAGCGCAGCGAAGGTGGTCAGCGGCTTGATCACGGATCCAGACGGGTACTGTCCGGCGATGGCACGGTTGAGCATGGGATAGTTGGCGTCCTCGGCCGACAGGACGTCCCAGTCCGCCTGCGAGATGCCGCCCGTGAAGACGTTGGGCGAGAAGGTCGGGTAGCTGGCCATCGCAAGGACCTCGCCCGTCGAGCAGTCGAGGGCGACGACCGAGCCGGCGACGCAGTCCTGCCCCGACTGCCGCTGCGTCGTCACGACCTTCTCGAGCGACTCCTCGGCCGCCCTCTGCACCTCCGAGTCAATCGTGAGCACCACGTCGGAGCCGCTCTCGGGCTCGATGCTGGTCGAGTAGCCCAGGACGCTGCCCTCGGCGTCGACAAAGACCGTCTGCTCGCCGCGCGTGCCCGCGAGCACGTTCTCGTAGCTCAGCTCGACCCCGGACTGGCCGACGACGTCGCCGGAGCGATAGGTCGCAGACCCATCCTCGGCCGCCTCGCTCTCCTTGAGCTGGTCCTCGGTCACGGTTCCAACGTACCCGACGACGTGCGCGGCGAGCGAGCCCTGCGGGTAGGAGCGCTGCGTGCGCTGCTGCACGCTGACGCCCGGAAAGGCCTCGGGGTGCTCGCCGATGAAGGCGACGACGCGACGCGAGACGTCGACGGAGACCGTGCGCGGGCTCTGGTACCCCTCGGTCGTGTCCTGGAGCTTTCTGCGAACGGCCTGCGCGGGCATGCCTATGAGGTTGGCGAGCAGCTGGACCTCGATGGCGTCATCGATGACGTCACCCTCGGCGACCACGGTGAGGCTCGCGCGGTTGCCCACGATCTCGACACCGTTGCGGTCGAGGATCCTGCCGCGCGGCGCCTGCGTGTAGATGGTGCTGCGGCGGTTCTGCTCCGCCTGCTCGGCGTACTCCTCGGAGGAGACGAGCTGCATCGACCAGAGCCTGGCGAGAAGGACGCTGAACACGGCGCCGACGCCGACGGCGAGCCCGACGAGTCGCGACGAGGTCGTCTTCTCGCTGGACGAGTCCGAGCCGCCCGACGCGCGCGGCGCGGCCCCACCGATGTCAAAGGTGAAGTTTGCCTCCGCGCGCCCGAACACGAGGAACACGACGACGAGCGCGACGGCGAGAACGACGCAGACGATGACGATGACGAGGGAGAGGTCCATGGACGTCACCTAGAGGCCTCGTCCGCCGAGCGACCCCGCCGCGTGACGCCCCCCGCCGAGATTCGGGCCGTGCGTGCGCACGCGAGAGAAGTAGTAGGCAAACGGCAGGAAGAAGACGAGGGTGAGGATCGCGGTGGGAAGCGCCCTCAGGAACAGGGCGTCGATCAGCGAGTCGCTCTGGCCGACCAGGAGCATGGCAAGGTGGTAGACGACGGAGACCCCCAGCGACGCGGCAGCGGCGTGGACGACCGAGGACGCCAGGTCGCCGGCGAGGCGCTCGCGCTCGCTCAGCCCCAGCACGAAGCTCGCGACGGTGAGGCAAAACGCCATGAGGCCGATCGGGCCCGTGGAGGACAGGTCAAAGAGGAGGCCCGCGACGAACCCGACCACAACCCGAAGGCGCGCACCGGAGAACAGGCAGGAGCAGAGCGTGAAGATGAGGGCGAAGTTGGCCCGCCCGTTGCCGAGGGCAACGTTGGGAGCGAGTGTGAGCTGTAGAACAAAGCAGATAAGCCCCACGATAACCATCGTGCGCGACTCGCGCCCCCTGTCGGAAACTCGCATGGCCCCTCCTTCCCTACTCGCTCGCACCGGCGTCGTCGCCCGACGCCCCTTGGTCGGTCTGTCCCTGGTCTGAGTCAGCGTCTGAGTCGGCGTTGGTCGTAACGTGCTCCTGCGCGTCTGCCTCGGCTATGTCCTCCGCGCTCGCGCGCTGGTCCTCGGTCAGCGACGTGATGACGAGGACCTCCTCGGAGCGCGTCGTGTCGGCATAGAGCTCGACGACGATGTCGAGGTACAGGTCGCCGGGATTGCTGGTCACGCTCACGACCTCGCCCAGGGGGAGCCCCTTCGGGAACACCCCGCCGAGTCCGCTCGTGACGATGACGTCACCAGTTGTGACCTCCTGGCTCGTGGAGACGAGCTCCAGGCGGACCTCACCGGTCGCGGACCCGGAGAGCATCCCCTGCGCGCGGCTCGACTGCACCATGGCGGAGATGGACGAGCTCTCGTCGGAGAGGAGCCTGACGGTCGAGGTCGTGGCACTGCACGAGACGATCTGCCCGATCACGCCGCTTGCGGTCGTGACCGGCATGCCCGGCGTGAGGCCCGAGGAGGAGCCCTTGTCGAGCGTCACCGTCGAGCTCCACGAGTCGGTGGAACCCGAGATGATCCGCGCGGCCGTCGACTCAAGGCTGTTGTTGTCGCGCAGGTCGAGCAGGTCCTGCAGGCGCTGGGCCGAGCTCGCGTCCTCCTCGAGCTCGGCGTTTCTCGCCCGCAGCTCGTCGACCTCGGCCTGGAGCTCCGAGAGGGTCGCCTGGTCGGCGGTGAGGTTGGAGAAGACGTTACCGAGCCCGCGGATCGGGGCGGTCACGGTCGCGCCGAGCGAGCGCACCGGCGAGGTCACCGTCTGGAACGCCCCCCTGAGCATCTCGAGAGGTCCCGCGGCACCCCCCTGGCAGCTCAGTGTGAAGAGCGCGACCGAGAGCACGAGACAGACGACAAACTCCCTCATGCCCCCGGTCTGCTTCTTTGTTCCCAGAGTCGGGGCCGG
>DXBZ01000051.1 GCA_019116265.1 Candidatus Olsenella stercoravium
GTCGACCGCTGGATGCGCTGGTTCCGCGAGGGGCGCCGCTCGCAGGCCCTCGGCTGGCTCACGCCCGACGAGCACCGCAGGGCGCTGGGCTACGCCGTGTAGGATGTACGAGAAAACGTCCGCAGTCCCCTCCCGCGTGCCGCAGCCTCGATTTTCAGGACGCGCGCAGGAGGGCGAGAAAAACGCGGGCGAGAAAAACGCGCGTCAGTCGAGCCCGTACGCCTCCGCAGGGACGACCTCCCCGCTCTCGGCGCGCTCCCGCTCGCGCGCCCGGCCGCTCCAGTTGACGCCGTCGATGCGGTCCAGCTCCAGGTAGAGGCGCCACCTCAGGAGCCTGAGCCGTCGGGCCTCCGCGTGCGTGCGCCGTTTTGCCGGCACGCCGAGCTCGTTCCGAATCTGATCTGCCAGGCCGTCCATGTAGTCGAGGTCGCGATACTGCCACTTGGTGACGATGTACTCCACGACCCCGATGGCGGTGAGCTCGTTGTGTCGCTCCGCGTCCCGCGCGTGCGCCCCCTCGCTGGCGTGATCCTTGCCGTCGTACTCGACCGCTACGCCGAGCAGCGGCCGGCCGCCCCGCATCGCGCCCGCAGGCGCGCGTAGCAGGACGTCGGGCTTGCGCACGCCGGCGCGCATCCGGTCGTGGATGCGCTTGACCTCCAGCGGAGCGTTCATCGAGAGCACGTCCAGCCCATATCCGCCGCGCGCGGGATTGAGGCCCAGGCGCAGGGAGAGCTTGGTCTCTCGCGGGGACCCGGAGCTCACGCAGGCGTAGCGCAGGGCGCGCCGGACCTTGGACGCGCCGGCAAACGAGCCCAGCGCGTCAAGGTGCGCCAGGATTGCCTCGCGCGTGGTGGGCGCCGTGCGCCGCTGGAACATGCCGCCCTCAAGTTCCGGCGCAATGGCGTAGACGCCCATGAGTTCCGAGAGCAGCACGATGAGCTCAAGCTCCGTGAGCTGCGGCGCCATCTGGACGGCGAGATGCTCGGGGGAGACGCAATAGATGTCGGGCGCAATGAGGGCGACAGACCCCGGCGGCAGCTCCCGGGGCGCGGTGTGCGTCTTGACGAGCTTGGACCGCCTGCGGCCCTCCTCTCCGGCGATAAGGACCTCAATCGGCCGCGCGATCCGGGCGAGGGGAGGCGTCCGGGCGATGAGGTCCGCGATCTCGGCGTCGCTTGGGCCCTGCTCCGGGATGGGTGCGTCGCATCGCTGACGGCGTTCCACGCTCGAGCGTACTTCTCGCCGTCGGATGAGCTCGAGAGCGCTGTTATGAGAGACTAGTAGTCGCATGCCATGATTATAAGCTATTAGTTTAGTATAGCAACGGTTAGCTGATATTAATTTGTAGACACCGCGCCGCCAGGGCTGTCCTGAAAATCGAACCCACGGCACGCCGGGGCGGCAAAACGTCCTTAAAAACGAGGCTGTGGCGCAAATGGGGGCCTCCCGCGTGCCGCAGCCTCGATTTTCAGGACGCGACGATGGCCGGGGGGCGCGCCGGTGGCCGGAGACGCGCCGCCAGGAGGTTGTGCGCAACCCCGTAGGTTGTGCGCGCCGTCGGAGGTTATGCGCACGGTTAATGTTTACATATCCGCAGCTAGATGCGTCGGGCGAGAAGAACCTCGCGCCGCAGCGTGTGCATAACCTCCGGCGCCTCGCGCGTGCCGGAGGCCAAGCGGGACCTGGCGCCGCCGCACCACCCCAGCTTTTGTAAGGGAATCCCCGCTCCCATAATATTTTGCCCCTAAAAGAAGAAACAGTGATATATTTTGGGCAATAATGCAGCTTCCTGGACGTAAGCTGTAGGGCTAGATGGAGGGCGAGATGACAAGAAAAGAGCCGTTCAGCAAGGTGTTCGTTGCGCTCGCTGCACTGGCAGCCGCCCTTGTCGTGTCCCTCGCCCCGGCGCCTGCGAGCGCTAAAAACCTGACGGGGGGGGGGTCTATCTGTAGCGTCCGCTGACGGCGCATCAGGTGCCGTCTACCGAGCGGTCCGCATCGCGGACGCAGACGCCCTGCCCATCGATGAGGCCTTTGCGTGGGAGAGCCTCTCCGGGCTTCAGCTAGACTCCCGCGAACCCCTTCCAACCTATGACCCGGACGCCCCCGACGCCGCCGCGCAGGGTCGCGCCCTCGTGGAGGCCGTGAGCGACCGCGTTGCGGACGACGGCGACGGCTCTCTTGCCGCGCTGCTCGCGGGCTGCCTGGCCGACGAGGCGGCGGCCCCCGGCGTCTTCGTGGCGGCGGATCGCGGCACCGTTGCCGTGGAGGACGGCTGGTGGCTGCTCGTGGCGGAGGGCCGTCGCCCGCTGCTCGCCTGGGTCGACGGCGCGCTCGTCGAGCTGGGGGACAAGGCAGACACACCCAACCTGGTCAAGGAGGTCAAGGACAACGTCACCGGCACGTGGTCCGACTCGGGCACGTACGGCTCGGGGCAGGCCCTTGAGTATCGCCTGACGGTCACGCTTCCCCTGAGCATGGAGTCCTACGACCCCTACTGGATCGAGCTCCACGACACGTGGGACGCCCGCCTCACGCTCGACGAGGGGAGCGTGTGCGTTGCCCTTGTTGCCCAGAGCGGTGGCGAGAAGGACCTCACGGCCGTGACCCGCGTGTCCGCGGACGGCACGTCGCTCACCGCTCGCATCGACGACCTGCGCTCCACTCCCGCCGCGCCCGGTGACGCGCTCGTGCTCACCTACACCATGTACCCGGACGCGCAGTCCGCGCCGGGCTCCGCCGGGCTCGTCAACGAGGCGTGGGCCAACTTCCCCTCCTGGGACGGCGACGGCGAGACCCCGCACGATCGCAACCGCGTCTACTCCTTCCGCGCCTCCGTCGCCAAGTCGTCCCCCGGTGGGGCGCCGCTCGCGGGCGCGGTCTTTGCCCTGCGTGACGCCTCCGGCGCCTGGCTCGCGGCCGACGGGACCTTTGGTGCCGAGGAGGACCGCGCGACCTTCACGACCGGCGAGGACGGACTCACGAGCTCCATCGCGCTCCTGGCCCCGGGCTCCTACGTGCTCGTGGAGCTTGAGGCGCCGGACGGCTACCTCCTCCCCGAGGATCCCGAGGCGCCCTTCACCATTTCCGCGACCCACGACTTTGACCACGTGGACCTGAAGGTCGAGGCCTCCGGCGCCGCCGAGGTGAGAGACGTTGCCGCGGACGGCGGCTCGTTCACGCTCTCGGTGGTCGACGAGCCCAAGACCCCCGGCGGCGACACCCCCCGGACGGGCGACTGGACGGGCGCGTGCGCCGTCCTCGTGACCCTTCTGGGCGCGGGCCTCGTGATGGTCGGCCTGGCAACCCGGCGTCGCAACACTGACGCCTTGCAATAGGAAAACGCAGCAGTGCGGTAGGACAACAGAAAGGAAGCAAGCATGACGAGAAGGACGGAGATGAGCTGGCGAACTCGCACAGCGGCGCTCGTCGCGGGTCTTGCCGTCGCCGCCAGCGTGGCGTCGGTCGGCGCCGTGGCCGTGCCCACGGCGGCGTTTGCGGAGACGGGCAGCGTGACCATCAATCAGCAGGCCAACTCTGATGCCACCTACGACGCGTACCGGCTCTTCACGGCGACTATCGATAACAACACGAACAACGCCACGCAGGTCGCATGGGACACAGGTGTCACGGATGACCTGCAGACGCAGCTGGTTGCGTTCCTGAACCAGGATTTTGGCGCGGGCACCAATCAGTACAACACCTGGCTTGGCAACAAGGGCCTCGACAGCGGCGATACCAGCGTCCAGAAGAACGCCCAGAACGTGCTCGAGTACATCAGCTCGCAGGTGGGTGGCTCTGCCGAAACCGGCTCTCACGAGTATCCGTGGGTCGACGAGGGCACCTTTGCTGACGAGTTTGCCGAGTGGGTCACCGCTAAGCTCACCAGGGTCGGGACTGCCATTGAAGGCCAGGCATTCACCGATGACGAGGGCTACTACCTCTTCGTGACGACCGCCAGCACGATCGGAGACGGCGATGTCGCCACCGCGCCGATCTGGCTTCCGCTCGGCGGCAACGTGACCGAGGTTGACGAGAAGGCCCTGCCGGTGACCATCACCAAGGAGGTCCAGGAGGACTCCAAGAAGGGCGAGCTCGGAGATGAGGGTTGGCAGAGCTACGCCGACGCGGAGATTGGCCAGGAGGTCCCCTATCGCATCACGGTGACCGTGCCCGCCAACTACAACAACTTCGAGTCCTTCTATGCCCAGATTGAGGACCGCCTGCCTAAGGGTCTCGAGTACGTGAGCGGCAGCGCTGAGGTCACGGTCGGCGACGAAGACGTGACGGACAAGTTTGACATCCAGTACAGCAACCACGTGCTCACCGTCACGAACGTGAACACCAAGGCCTCGGGGGGCACCGGCGTCCCTGAGATTATTCCTGGCTCCCAGATCGTCCTGACCTATAGGGCCAAGCTCGTCGATCTCAATGGTGCCGAGATCGTATACGGCTCTACGGGCAACACCAACACCGCGTACTTCCGCTTCTCCAACGACCCCGACTCCACCACGCATGGAGAGATTTCTGACACTGCGACCCTCTACGTCTACACGGCCACGGTCGACAAGACCGACAAGGTGACCAAGCAGCCGCTCGAGGGCGCCAAGTTCGTGATCAAGAACGCCGAGGGCAAGTACCTGACCACGGACGGCGACTGGACTGCCAGTGAATCGAGCGCGAGCAACGTCGCGGTCTTTACCTCCAACGCCAACGGTCAGCTCGTGGATGCCGACGGCAACGCCGGCATCAAGGGCCTCGATGCCGGCACCTACACCCTCGTCGAGATCGAGGCGCCCGATGGCTACGTGACGCCCACCGGCGGGGCGGCAGAGGTCACGATCAAGGTGATCCCGATCTATAACGAGCAGGGCAAGCTCACCGGCCTGTCCGGCAGCGTCTCGGGCTCCCTTGCTCAGGGCGACACCGCGACGGGTGCGATTGATACGGGTAACGTCGACTTTGACGTGGTGAACGACAAGAACATCTCGCTTGCGTTGACCGGCGCCGAGGGCGTTGGCATCGGCGGCGCGGTGGTCGTGGCCGTTGGTCTTGGTTGGTACCTCGTGCGTCGTCACCGCATGAGCGCCGACGAGGCCTAAGGACGCGCCTTGGAGCACCGGGCCCGTCACCTGAGGGGGCAGGGGAGGCGTCGCCGCCTCCCCGTTCCCCAGCTCCTGATCGCGGTGGGCCTGGTGCTCTGCTTGGCCCCGGTCGTCTCCAACCTCTACTGGCAGCAGGTGGCGCACGAGAACGTGTCGAGCTTCACCAGCACCGCAGAGGCGGTTGACCCGGAGACCAAGGAGCACCTCCTCGCCCAGGCGCGTGCCTACAACGCGCGCCTGGGCGGCTACGAGGACCAGTGGGCAAACGAGGTCCTCGCCGGCGAGGAGGTGTGGGAGTACGACGACCAGCTCTCGATTGACGGCGACGAGGCCATCGGTTGGGTCGAGGTGCCCAAGTGCGGAATCGAGATGACGGTCTATCACGGGGTGGGAGAGCCCGCGCTCTCCTCGGGAGTGGGCCACCAGCCCGAGACGTCGCTTCCCGTGGGCGGCGAGCGGAGCCACTGCTACCTCACCGGGCACTCCGGGATGCGGCAGTTCCGCGTGTTCGACGGCATCCGCGCCCTCGAGGTCGGGGACGTCTTCGCGGTGCACGTGCTGGGCGACGCCTACGCCTATCGCGTGACCGGCTGGGAGATCGTCGACCCCGACGGCGTGGACGTCGCGCCCGGTGACGGCGACCTCTGCACGCTCGTCACCTGCACGACCAGTCCGGACCCCTGGAGCCCCAAGGGCCGGATCGGGATCAACGACAAGCGCCTCCTCGTGCACGGGGAGCGCTGCGAGTACGACCCGTCGGAGTTCGAGGACGCAGAGGCCTCGCCGGCGGCGAGCGTGTACGTGAACGACAACACGCGCCCCGCGCTCATTGCGGCGGCGCTGCTGGCCCTCACCGGGCTGGCGCTTCTCGGTACGCGGGTCGTGCGACGCCCGAGAAGGCGGAGCGAGACCAGACGTGAGGAACACAGGAGAGAACAATGAGGAAGATGCGCGAGAAGCTCGGAAACATCGCACGGCAGAACGCCGTATTTGCGAGGGCGTTGCTGGCTGCCCTGCTCGTTGTTCTCTTGGTCTCCCAGACCGTGCCCACCGAGGCGCTTGCCACGGGGATGGAGACGATCGCCGAGGGCGTCTCGACGACCCTGAGCCAGCCCGAGGAGGAGGGCGAGGGCGACGAGTCTGCAGCCGACGAGTCCACAACCGATGAGGTTTCGGACGAGTCAGCGCCTGACGACACGGCTGCCAGCGAGGAGACCAGCGTCGAGTCCGGCGACGAAGCCGATGACGCGAGCACGGACGCAACCACCGACGCCGGTGATGAGGCGGACAATGCGAGCGCGGACGCCAACATCGACGCCGGCGACGCCGACTCTGACAGTGGCGACGAGGAGCCTGCCCTCACGACCGACCCCTCGGCCACCTACGAGGGCGAGAACGACCTCGTCTCGGTGACCGTTGAGGGGACTGCCACCGAGTCAGAGGACGCGGCGACCAATGCACTCGTTGCCGACACGAGCCTCAACACGGAGGATGCCCGAGAGCTGGCCTCCACGCTCTTCTCGGCAGGCGACAAGGAGATGTCCGTTGCCACGAAAGACGGTGAGGACCTGCCCAAGGGCGATGACGCCAACAACGTTGACTACCTTGAGGTCAGTTGGGTGACCAAGGACACCGAGGATAACGGGGATGACGACCTGCTCTACATCAAGCCCTCCGACGACTCCGACCAGACCGTCCGCATGCGCGTGAGCTACGGCCTCTCGGGGCAGCACGACTACGAGCCTGGCGACATCACCATCACCATCCCGAGCTATATTTTCCTGAACCGCTACGACGGGGCAGAGGGGTCCATGCGACTCTCCATCCCCGAGGACCCGTCGACGAGGGCGGCCTGGAACTACAAGATCGTCGAGGATACCTACGTCATCACCAACACCCGCTCGATGAGCGCGGCCACGCAGGGCTTCATGGAGTTTGCCATTGACGGGATCGTCCCCCACGAGATGGTCGATCGTGAGAAGAGCAACCCGTTCAACGCAAAGATTGAGGTCGTCACCCACCTTGGAAACCTCATCGGCTCCATGAGCAAGGACATAACTGCTGAGTTTGACACGGAGGCCCGTGTCACCGAGGCGACCATTCGTCCCTACAGTGCGATCGATCGCGTCCCCGCGAGCGAGATTCCCGAGGCGCAGCGAGTCAATGGCGTGAACTCCTATGTGATCGTCACGTGGTACATGAACGGCTACGTTCCGGCGAGCACCAACCAGACATACACGCTCTCGTACACGTTCAAAAAGACCGATAACTACAACGGCTTTGTCATCGACAGGTCTGGAACGACGTCCTCGCGGCCAACGAGCACGGACGTTGTGATCGCGGAGGATAGCTACGCAACTGGAACGACAAACTACACCCTCGTTGAGGTTGCCTATCCGTTCAATGGACAGTTTGCGGCGGGCAAAGACCACACGTTCTCGGGCAGCGTCACCTACAAGCTCACCGAGACGGACCCCGCCAACGGGACAGACCCCAAACTCGTCACCTGGGCAACGAAGAGCGATTCGGATTCTTGGCGCTACGAGGCCCCGGAGTTCATCGAGCCGACGGGTCACTACAACATCTTTACCTACGGTAACAGCAACCGACCCTACGGCAGGGGACAGGAGTCCCTCTACGTTGACGAGGCAGCGAAGAAGTGGACCTCCACCGACATCAACGAGACCATCAACGGGTGGACGGGCTACTCCCAGAAGAACGGTTACTACGGCTATTATCCCTCGGCGCTGAACGATCTGAAGAAGGACCGGGACGTGGTGGTCTCCTACACGAGCAACACCGTCGGCTTCCTGCTCCCATGGACCTACGAGGAACCCGCCAATCCCAACGAGCACTCGCTTGGTGACCTGAACAACTACGGCAAGCACAACATCACGATGACGAGCGAGGACAAGGGCCTCTCTCTCAACGATACCGGAAACGGGGGCCTCAATGACGGCAGCCTCGTTCTCGGCAGGGACTACGTCTACGACAGCTTTGACTTTGCGCGCCGGCCCACGGTCATGAAGGCCCAGGCTATCAACCTCAACCCGGACGGTTCCGTCGACTTCGACGCTGCGGATGACGGCACCGTTGACTATGCCGTGGACAACGAGGCGCAGACGCCTGACGTCACGCTCGAGGTTAAGCTCAATGGGAGCTGGCAGCGCTACGCCACGGCCCACTGGGACCAGAGCGGCGCTCTCACCGTCACGCTCGCGAGCGGCGGCACTCAGAGCGACGGGACCGTCTCACTTCCCCAGGGCACCCAGGGGGTGCGCACGAAGGTGACGACCAATGCGGCTGGCGTCCTCTACCACACGCGCGTCGACTTCAGGCTGCTGCACAGTGGCGCGGTGGGCAATCTCGCCGACAGCGCGTTTGATGGCTCCTACAACCCGCAGAGGAGTATCTGGAACTACAGCAACATGATTGCGACCTCGGACGAGGACGGTAACAAAGAGCAGATTGTAAACATCAACAAGCGCGGCTACGACCGCCTCGAGGGCTATACGTCCGACATTAAGGCTATCCCCTCCAAGGAGGGCGAGGTCACCAACTACGACGACGCCAACCGCACGGCCACGGTCAGCTACACCGCCCAGGTTGAGCTCCAGAGCTTCATCTCTGACGAGACGACGCACGAGCAGGCCATAAAGGACGGGGACCTTCAGCTCGAGACGAGCGGCACCTGGTACGATCTCTTGCCCGTCGGCGCCGCACCGGTGCTCTCCAGCGTTCGCCTCAGAGAGGCTGATTCGATCAAGTCCATGTACACGATCGAGAACTATGAGAACAGCGGAAGAACGCTCCTGGTCGTCGAGGCAGACTTGACGCCCGTAACGGATACCACGGGAACCGACACCGACCCAGATGCCTTCTATTCGGACATCCTTGAGCTCACCTTTGACGCGACGATTGACTACTCCATCATCGCGGAGTACGGCGAACAGATTCACAACGTCGTAGCCTATAAGTCTGGCAACACCAGCATCGGTACCATAGAGCGCTACGAGGGTGAGAGCGGTCCGTGGGGCAACAACAACGCCGCAACGGGCGAGGCGTTTGAGAAGGGCTCGACGGAGCAGGAGCTTCTCGGCACGCTTGAGGGCTCGGGCTCCGGGAACGAGAACTGGCTCTATGCAGGCTGCTACACCAACCTCGCTCCCGTCGAGACCGCATGGGGAAGCATCTCCAAGCAGGTGAGCGTCAACAACGACAACCGTTGGACTCAGGGAATTGAGTACGACAACGACGAGACGCTCGCCCGCGACGTCTACGTTGGCGCCAACTATGGCTACCGCCTGACCATGTACAGCGGCGAGAACTCTGAGACCTCCAACATGGTGGTCTACGACGTGCTGGACGCATACGTGCCGGACGAGGAGAACGAGCCCAACGACTACAACAAGCCGCGGTGGCGCGGCACGCTTGTGGGTGTGGACACCTCTGCCCTCGAGGCGGCCGGGTGCGACCCCACGGTGTACTACAGCACCATCGAGAACCTCGAGCTCGACAACGGCGCAGAGGGCAACGAGATGGCCCCCAACGGCAACCAGGAGCTCGATGCCAAGGTCGACGGGCAGCCTGTTTGGCACGAGCTTACTGATGAGACGGATCTTAGCAAGGTGACGGCCATCGCCATCGACGCAAGCAAAAAGCAGGGTGGCGGGGACTTTATCCTGGAGCCCGACACCATGATTTCCGCCTACGTCCACATGAAGGCCCCTGAGTCCGATGAGGCGGCGCCGCTCGTCAAGGACGACGCCCACGCCTACAACAACGTCTATCTTGCGTCCGTCAACACGCAAGCGGGCTCGGCCGAGGGCGTGGACAACTTCATCCGCTACGACTACACGAAGGTCGGCCTCGTCAACTACCAGATCGACGTTAAGAAGGTCTGGGACGATGGCGACAACCGCGATGGAAAACGGCCGGACAGCGTCACCGTGAGGCTTTATGCCGACGGGGCGCCCGCTGCGGAGAAGTTCCCCGAGTGGATCAGCAACGACACGCTCACTCTGAACGAGGGCAACGACTGGTACGGAAGCTTTGGGACGCTGCCCTATCTCCACGATGACGGAACCAAGATCATCTATACGCTCCAGGAGGTTTCCACGCTGCCGGACGGGTACCACCCGAACGCCATCTTTGACGGCAACACGTTCACGCTGACGAACGTCTATGAGCCCGAGACGACCGAGGTGTCCGGATCCAAGACGTGGACGGGGGACACCCCGGGTGAGCGTCCCCGCTCGGTCAAGGTGAACCTCTACGCAAACGGGGAATACTACGCCTCCCAGACGGTCCGCGCCGACATCGACGGCACCTGGAACTACACGTTCACCGACCTGCCGAAGTACTACGACAGCGGAAAGCCGATCGTCTATACCGTGGAGGAGGACGTGGCGAGCGCCCCCTCCTATGAGCATGGCCAGGGCGACGGCTACGACCTTGTGAACAACTATCACCCCTATGGTGACCTCAAGGTCTCCAAGAGCGTCGAGGACGTGACGGAGGCCTCGCGGAACAAGACCTTCGAGTTCACGTTCACGTTCACGCGCGAGGCCCCCAGTGGGGAGACGCCCGTGTTCGACCGCTTTGCCTACACGATCTACGACGCGACTACCAACGAGCCGGTCGAGGATGGAACGGGTACGGTGACCACGAGCGAGACCATCTCGCTCAAGGGCGGCCAGTACGTTCTCATCACAGAGATCCCCGAGGACGTCCACTACCGTGTGGTCGAGGGGAGCACGCCGGGCTTCTCGGCCTCCTCGAGCGAGCAGACGGGAACGATCGAGCCCAACGAGACCGTTGAAGAGGAGTTCACCAACACCTATAGCGCCTCGACGCGCGTGAACCTCCAGGCCCTCAAGGTCCTGACGGGGCGCGACCTCCTTGCTTACCAGTTCCGCTTTGAGCTCGTCAACGACGAGACGGGTGAGGTCGTGCGGACCGCTGGCAACGCGTCCGGCCAAGACACGACAACGGACGACGAGGGCAACGTCGTGGAGGACGGCGTGGTCACCTTTGGCGCCATCACCTACACGCAGGCCGACCATGGAAAGACCTTTAACTACACGATTCAAGAGACGGACTCTCAGCGACCGGGCTACACGTATACCGACGTGATCTACCACGCGGCCGTGACGCCTTATGACACCGGCGACGGCACCATGCGGTATGACATCGTCTACACCGACGACGAAGGCCACGTGATCGATGACCCCCTGGCAGACAACGGAGTGGTCTTTGAGAACACGTACAAGTCCGACGGCCAGCTGACGATTACGGCGCACAAGACGCTTATCGGCGGTGAGCTGAAGGACGGACAGTTCACCTTTGAAATTGACCGTGTTGTGACGGAGGCTGGAAAGACCACGCTCGAGAAGGTCGGCACGGGGACGAACGACGCAGACGGAAACGTGACGTTTGACCCGATCAAGTATGACCAGCGCGACAACGACCAGAGCTACCTCTACGTCATCCGCGAGGTGCAGAGCGGCTCCGGAAGCGTCATATATGACGGGCACTATGCGCTTGTTCGTGCCAACGTGACTGACAACGGTGACGGCACGATGTCCGTGCAGACGGACTTTGATGTGAGCGAGGAGTGCTGGGAGTGCGGCGGGGACGGTACCGTCTCCTCTGCGGGTGACTGTAAGGCGTGTGGCGGGACCGGAACGATCACGTCTGACGCCAGCTCGCTGATGTTCGAGAACTACGGGCAGCCGGGCGACCTCGACATCCAGAAGACCGTAAGCAACCCCGAGGAAGCCGACCCCGAGCAGACCTTCACCTTCCGTGTGGAGCTCACCAACAACGACGGCCAGGCGGTCGACGTGGGGCCGGGCAACCCCGGCGGCATCAGCGTGAGCGTGGACCAGATGCCCGGTACGGCGTCGCATGCCGAGGCGGAGGCGGACGAGGCGGAGCAGCCTGAGGCGGCTGCTAATGTCGCGGCTGCGGCTGCGGAGCCCGCCGCAGAGGCTGAGGATGCGTCTGTGGAGGCAGATGCGGACACGGACGAGCCGGTTGTTCAGGCCGCCGCTTCCGATGAGGTCTCCGCGAACAAGAGCGCAGCGGCTCGAGCCGTTACGCTGGGTAGCGGAACTGTGGGCAGTCAAGGCGGTACGTGGAAAGTCGATGCCAATGGCGTGCTTACGCTGAGCGGAAAGGACATCTACATCGCCTCGAGTGCAAGTTTAAGCCCATGGCTTACAAACTACGCTGATCAAATTACGAGCATCAAGTTTACTTCGGGGTCAAGCGGAGACGTGTATCCGAACGCGATGAAGGCGTACACTTCCCTTGAGAGCGTTAACTTTACGGGCTTCACGATGGAGAGTTATTTCAGAGTCACAAGAATGTTCATGGGCATGGACAGCCTGAAGAGTGTTGACTTCGGTACAACTGGCTCAAAATTCGATGAGAGAGATCTGGACCTCTCGCAAATGTTCCAAGGCTGCTCGTCTTTGGAGTCCGTTGATTTTGGAACGAACTTCGATACGTCTGGTATCACTCGGATGTCCAGTCTTTTTGATGGCTGCGCGAATCTGAAGTCGATTACTTTCAGCCCGAAGTTTGACACCTCTAACGTGACAAATATGGCAAGCATGTTCTACGGCTGTTCGTCGCTGACGAGCATCACGTTCCCCTCGGCGTTCTCGACGGCAAAGGTCACGAACATGGCCTCCATGTTCTCCGGCTGCTCCGGCCTGACGTCGCTGGACCTCTCGGGCCTCGACACGTCTAGCGTCACGAACATGGCCAACATGTTCTACGGCTGCTCCGGCCTGACGTCGCTGGACCTCTCGGGGTCGTTCGACACCTCGTCGGTCACGGACATGGGCTACATGTTCAACGACTGCTCCGGCCTGACGTCGCTGGACCTCTCGGGCCTCGACACGTCTAGCGTCACGCGCATGTCCTTCATATTCTATGGTTGTGACTCTCTGAACAGTGTCACGCTGGGGCCCGACTTCGAGTTTGGGGGGACGACGGTGCCTTACGTGCTGCCGACGCCGCCCACCGCAAAGGGCACGTGGATCAACGTGGGCAGCGACGGGTCCCCTGCCGAGGGGGCAGACTCGCTCACTCCCGCGCAGCTTGCGATGAACTACCCCGGCCCCGGGTGCGCTGCGGGCACGTATGTATGGGACACCTTCATCGACATCGTCTTTGACGGCAACGGCAGCATGGGCGGCAGCATGACGAACATGACCGGCGTCAACGCCGCGAGTGGCGTGACGCTCGTCAGGAACGGCTTCGTCAGGCCAGGGTACCGCTTCGTCGGCTGGAGCACCACGCCGAAGGGGGAGGTCGTCTACGAGAACGGCGCCACCATACCCGCCGCGGACCTTGCGGACGTTACCACGCTCACCCTCTACGCCCAGTGGGAGTCTGTGATTGATGTTCGCTATCCTGAGGACGGCGTAATCGAGATCACGATGCCCGCGAACTTCCACGCGCTCATAGAGAACCTTCCTGCAGGCACGAGCTACCGCGTGTACGAGCAGACCCCCGCCGGCTGGACGCTCAAGGATTCCTCCAACACCATGGGCAGCATCGAGACCAACGAGACGCAGGTCGCGAAGTTTGTGAACGAGTACACGCCCACCTCGACGAGCGTCCAGCTCACGGCGACCAAGACGCTTGACGGCCAGTGGGCGAACGCGAGCGACGGCTTCTCGTTCCAGCTCTACAACGCAACGTACACGGGTGCCACCGGCAGCACGCCCATCCAGACCGTACAGGTGACGAATGGCGGAAACGCGGTCTTCTCGCCCCTTACGTTTAACAAGAAAGGTACGTACTACTATGAGATTCGCGAGAGCCGCGGCTCTGATGCGTCCGTGACCTATGACGCCACGCGCTACCTTGCTGTGGTCACGGTCAAGAAGCAGGCGGATGGAACGCTGAGCGCGTCGGTGGAGTACAAGAGGAAGGCGCCTGGCTCCACGAGCTTCATCAAGTTTGATGGCACCGCGCCCGTCTTCAACAACACCACCAAGGCCGGCCGGCTCTCTATCACCAAGACGGCCGAGGGCGCGCTGAGTGAGGCAACCGCCAGCCAGCAGTTCACGTTCCAGGTGACGCTCGGTGGCGTGCCGTATAGCGGCAACTATACCGTCGGCCCCGAAACGCGGAAGACCTCGGACGGCCGCATCACGCTCGCAGCTGATGAGACGGCCACCATCTCCGGACAGCCTGCCGGCACCAGCTATCAGGTTCAGGAGATCGAGGTCCCGGCTGGGTGGCAGCTCAAGGGCACCACGGGTAACCTCTCTGGGGCCATCACGGCCAATAGCACCGTTGCCCTCACGTTCACCAACGAGTACGCCACCTCCGGCTGGGTCCAGCTCATGGCCTACAAGCAGCTCGAGGGCGGCACGGTCGAGGACGGCCAGTTTGAGTTCGAGCTTCTCGACTCCACCGGCAAGGTGATCGAGACGGTCAAGAACGGGCCCGTGGACACCAACGAGACCATCCCCAATCCTGATCACACCGGCACGGGAGCGGCGTCCGAGGTGGACAACCCCGCATATGGCCTGGCGCCCGTGTACTTCTCGACGCTGACCTTTGATGAGGAGACGACCGAGACCTACACCATCCGTGAGAAGATCCCTGCGGATGCGGAGGAGACCGAGTCCGGCGTCTGGGTCAAGGACGGCATCGTCTACGACGGCTCCACCTGGACGGTCACGGTCAAGATGAAGGACAACGGCCAGGGTGCGCTCACGCCCACGGTCACCTACGCCAAGGACAACGAGCCGGCCAACATGGCGACCTTCACCAACAAGCTCGAGCCCACCTCGCTCACGGTGCGCAAGAGCGTCGAGAACGGGCAGCTGAGCGAGAAGGCACAGGCAAACGCCACGTTCACGTTCACGCTGAGCCTCAAGGACGCCACGGGCGCGAGCCTGGCGGAGCCCATCATCGGCCAGGTCTACAACGAGGACGGCACGAAGGTCGAGGGTGGATCCGGAACCGTGACGGTCTCCGACGGCGGGTCCTTCTCGCTCGGAGCGGGGCAGTACGTGGTCTTTGACGAGGTTCCCGTGGGCACCGTCTACGAGGTGACCGAGGAGGAAAAGGACGGCTGGACCCAGGTGGCCGACAAGACCACGAACACCTCCGGCACGCTGGGCTCCGAGGGGGCCGAGGCCGTGGTGACCAACGCCTACTCCGCGCGCGGGACCGCGACCTTTGAGGCGACCAAGCGCTACAACGGCTCGGTTCCCGAGGACGGCCAGTTCACCTTCCTGCTCGTCGACGAGACCGAGGGCTCCGAGAGCGAGGGCATGCTGCTCCAGAGCGTGACGAACAACGAGTTTGGCGAGATCGAGTTCCAGCCGATCGAGTACACCGAGGCCGACGACGGCAAGACGTTCACCTACAGCCTCTACGAGCAGAACGGCGGCGAGGAGAACATCTCCTACGACAAGAGCGTCGTTAAGGTGGAGGTGACCGTGGCCGACAACGGTGACGGCACGCTCGATATCAAGACGACCTACGACGGCGAGGCCGACCCGCACCAGTTCCAGAACTGGCTTGCGGTGACGCTTGCGCGCACGGGCGGACCGGGCGTGTGGGCCGCGAGCGTGGGTACGGTCGTCGTGGCGCTGGGATGCCTGGCGTATCTGCGCCGCAAGAGGGAGCGCAGCCTGCACGACGCTAAGCACACGCGTCGGTAGCGATTGATGTGCGGGGCGGGGCCTGGTCCCCGCCCCGCTTGTGACACGAGCGAACAACGGAGCTGGAGACGTCATGTCCACGACGGAGGGACACGTGCGGCTAAACAGGACAGAGGGGAGCGCGCTGCTCCTCATAGCGCAGCTCGATGGCGCGCCCTGCTCAAAGGCTGAGATGGCGAGCCGTATTGGCTGCTGCGTGCGCAGCGTGGACCGCGCGATCAAGCGCCTGCGCCAGGAGGGCGCGATCGAGAGCGTGCCGACCTTCGCCGAGGACGGTGGCCAGAGTGCCAACAGCTACAGGGTATCCTCGGCGGAGGCCCTCGCCGCAGCGCTCCGTCGGGCCTCCGAGCTTTCCGATTGAGCCAAAAACTAGATATCCTGCCGCATCACCTTCCACGCGCTAGAATCTAGCCGGAAGGACCCTGTGCAAGAGGAGGCGCTCATGTCTCAGATGGCGGACCGTGTTGATGCCGAGAACGCCGCGCGAGCGGGGGCGCCGGCCGAGCACCCTGAGTTTGACCGCTTGGTGCGCACGATGTGGCGGCTGCGTCAGCCGGACGGCTGCCCGTGGGACCGCGAGCAGACGCACCGCTCGATCACCAAGAACATGGTCGAGGAGGCCTACGAGGCTGTGGAGGCCATCGAGGCCGATGACCGCGAGCATCTCGTGGAGGAGCTCGGCGACGTTTTGGAGCAGGTGGTCCTCCACGCGCAGATTGCGGCAGACGACGGCGCCTTTACCATCGACGACGTGATTCACGGCCTCAACGAGAAGCTGGTGCGCCGCCATCCGCACGTCTTTGGCGGGCACGCCGCTGCGGGCGACGGCGGTGAGGTCCAGGACATCTGGGACGAGGTCAAGGCCGTTGAGCGCGCCGCCTCGGGCGAGGGGGACGCGCCGCGGGGGCTTCTCGACTCCGTGCCGCGCAGTCTGCCGGCCCTCATGCAGGCGCAGAAGATCTCCAAGTGCGCTGCCAAGGCCGGCTTTGAGTGGGAGACCGTGGCCGACATCTGGGACAAGGTCGCCGAGGAGCGCTCCGAGTTCGAGCGCGAGGTCCCTGGCTCCGAGGAGCGGACCCTCGAGTTTGGCGACCTGCTCTTTGCGCTGGTCAACGTCGCACGTCGCGAGGGGATCGACGCCGAGGAGGCACTCGCCGCGTCCAACCGCAAGTTCAGGGCGCGCTGGTCGCGCATGGAGGAGCTGGCCCGTGCGGAGGGCGTGGGGCTGGACGGCCTGGGCGCGGCGGGTCTGAACGAGCTCTGGGACCGTGCTAAGGCGGAGGAGATGCGCTGACGCGGCGCTCGGCGGGCTCGGCCTCTGCTATAAAAGGGATGTCGGGTGCGATGCCGCCCGCATTCTGCCCTGCCACAACAAACCAGAATCGAAGCCACGGCATGAGCGAAAACACAACCAGGAGAACACGAGGCACGGCGCGGCCGACCAGGCGCGCCAAGTCGTCGCGCCAGACGCGACGTCCGGCCGAGACGCGGTCGTCACGTCCGGCGGCGCTCGATAGGGTCGGTGAGGCGGTGAAGCGCGGGGCTGCCGACCCAAGGTCGACGGTGGCCGCGCATCGCGTGCCGCTGATCGTGGTTGGCGTGGTGCTCATCCTCGTCGTTGCGCTCTATGGGCCGGCGTGCGGCCTCTATCAAGCTTGGCGCGAGAACGGCGTGCTGCAGGCCGAGCAGGCGCGCGCCAGCGAGGAGAGCGCCGAGCTCGAGAGCGACATCAACACCCTCATGACCGAGGACGGCATCAAGGACGAGGCGCGCCGTCGCGGCTACGTGGAGGAAGGCGAGACGCGGATCGTCGTGGACGGTGCCGAGCAGGAAGAGGGCGCCGCCGATGACGCCCGGACCGACGAGACGCCGTGGTACCTGAGCGTGGCCGACTTCATATTCCAGTATCACGAGGACTAGCGGGGCGTCCTGCACGTTAGCTCAGCGCGTGCGGCGGTTGGGCGCCGTAAGGGTCTCTGTGCGGGCGCGGATGACGTGCAAAAGCGTTGCTCGTGATGGAAAACTCGGATTCGATATGCAAAAACGCCGCTTGTGATGGAAGAAATCGGGTCATTCCGACGGGCGCGAATTTGATTAAAAGTCGCATAAGCGATTGACCTGCGGGTCCTTAGATATATGAAATCAAACTTATTTCCGGCGGGTCGTTTAGGGCGAAATACATACATCACGAATGACATTTTTGCAGCGGGAACGCTCGGGTTCCATCACGAGCGACGTTTTTGCAGTGCAGGACCGGCGTGTGCGAGCGGCTGAGCAGGTCCGACGCCCAACATGACCTATACTTGCTCCCACAATCACCAAAGGGCTTCAGACGAGGGACGGGGGGAGCGATGGCGCGTCTTGCCTGCATCGACATTGGAACGGTGACCGCGCGGCTGGCCGTGGCGGACGTTGAGGCGGGCCGCGTGATCAGGCTCGCCAAGCACTCCGAGATCTGCAACCTCGGCCAGGACGTGGACGCCACCGGTCGACTCAACGAGGAGGCCATGGCGCGCGTGATCTCCTGCGTGCGCGGCTACGTGGAGTCCGCGCGCGACGCGGGTGCGGTCGCCGCGTGCTGCACGCTCACGAGCGCGGCGCGCGACGCCGAGAACTCCTCCGTGCTGGGTGCCGAGCTCGACGCGCTCGGTCTGGACCCCCTGATCATCCCCGGTCAGGTTGAGGGCATGCTCACCTTTCTCGGCGTGACGCGCGACTTCTGCGACCAAAACGTGCTCGTCGCCGATAACGGCGGCGGCTCGACGGAGCTCGCCTGTGGGCGTGCGGATGGCAACAAATCTCTTGACCTGCGCTTTGTTCGCTCCATTGACGTGGGGTGTCGCCGCGTGACCGAGAAGTTCCTCTCCTCCGAGGGTCCTGACGACGCCGCCTCCGTTGCCCGCGCGCACGAGTTTGCCGCCGCTGAGTTTGGCCCGGCCGTCCGCGAGGGCCGCCTGAATGCCGCCGGGTCAGAGGGGGCCTCTGCGGATGCGCCGGATGTGCTCGTGGTGACCGGGGGAACGGTGACGAGCCTCGTTGCCGTGCAGAAGGGGCTCGAGCCCTACGATCCGGCGCAGGTTCATCTTGCCTCGCTCACGCGCGCCAACCTCGAGGCGCTCGAGGAGCGCCTGGCGGCCCTCACGGTTGCCGAGCGTGCCGCGCTGCCGGGACTGATCGACAAGCGCGCGCCGGTGATTCTGGGCGGTGTGGTCGCCGTGCTCGAGCTCATGCGCCAGACGGGTTTTGAGCGGCTCACGGTCAGCGAGTCCGACCTGCTCTTTGGCCTGGCCATTGCGGCCGAGACCACGCTGCGCGGCGTGGAGTCGCCCGTCGGCTGGGGCCCCACGATGCGCCTGCTGCGCTAGGATAGAGACGCGTCGCCGCGCGGCGCAGTCGGGGGCGTGGCGGAATTGGCATACGCAGGAGACTTAAAATCTCTCGCCGCAAGGATTGTGGGTTCGAGTCCCACCGCCCCTACCAGAAAAAAGAGCGAGGCCGCGAGCCATGGGCTCGCGGCCTCGTCGTTGCTTTGCGGGTGTCCCTAGTTGGTGAACAGGTGCTCGCGCTTGTCGAAGTAGATCTTGCTCAGGATGATCATCACGACGCTCGTGATGATCTGGACGACCGCGGAGGAGTCCATGGCCTGGAAGACGTTGATCTGCGTGATGGCGGCCAGTGCGAGCGCATACACGAGCTGCGCGGCAATGTTGGCGCCGAGCAGGATGAGGTACTGGGTCGGGGCGCCCTTCTTGAACTTGGCCAGGTTCATGCGCACGATGATGCAGCACACGGCGAGCGCGATGAACACGATGGCAAAGATGATGTCCGCGGCCTGCAGCCCGCCGTAGACCATGTAGACGAGCGCCTTGGCGTCGCCGTAGTGGGTTCCCGTCAGAAGCATGAT
>DXBZ01000052.1 GCA_019116265.1 Candidatus Olsenella stercoravium
ACGAGGGCCTCCATCGGCGCTCGGCGCACTATGACGCTCGGCTGTGGGGGCTCACGATGTCGCGCGAGCGCCTCTACGCCCGCATCGACGCGCGCGTGGACGCGATGATGTCCGAGGGGCTCCTCGACGAGGTGCGCGATCTCGCCGGCAAGGGGCTCACGACCGACGTGAGCGCCGGCCAGGCGATCGGCTACAAGGAGCTCCTGGACGCGCTCGCCGGCGAGCTGACGGTCGACGAGGCGGTCGAGCTCGTGAAGCGACGGACGCGGCGCTACGCGAAGCGCCAGCTCTCGTGGTTCAGGCACGACCCACGCGTGAGGTGGATCGACCTGGACGAGACGAGCGTGGTGGGCGCCGCCGAGCTCGTCGTGCGCGACCTGGAGGGTGGGTGCGATGGCGCGCTTTAGGCCGCACTCGACGGCGCCCGTGCCCGAGCGTGCGATCCTCGTTGGCGTCGACCTGGGGCGCTCCGAGTGGAGCTGCGAGGAGTCGCTGGCAGAGCTCGCCCGGCTCGCCGAGACGGACGGTGCCGAGGTCGTCCTCACGATGACGCAGCGCCTCGATGCCCCCGTGCCCAAGACCTTCATCGGCAAGGGCAAGGTCGAGGAGCTCGTCTCGGCCGTCCGCGCGCTCGACGCGGACGTCGTCATCTTTGACGACGAGCTCACCCCCTCGCAGCAGGCAAACCTCGAGCGAGCGGTCGGCGAGCCCGTCAAGATCATCGACCGCACGGCCCTCATCCTGGACATCTTTGGCGTTCACGCCAAGACGCACGAGGGCCGGCTGCAGGTCCAGCTCGCCCAGCTCCAGTACGTGCTCCCGCGCCTGCGCGGCATGTGGAGCCACCTCGTCGGGGAGCAGACGCGCGGCGGCATCGGAAGCCGCTTCGGCCAGGGCGAGAGCCAGCTCGAGGTCGACCGTCGGCTCGTCCGCGCGCGCATCTCCACGCTTCGTCGCGAGCTCGAGCGGCTGGAGCGTCGCCGCGAGGTGCAGAGCAAGGCGCGCTGGGACTCCGGCGTCTATCGCGTCGCGCTCGTGGGCTACACCAACGCGGGCAAGTCCACGCTGCTCAACCGCCTCACCGGCTCCGACGTCTATGCCAAGGACGAGCTCTTTGCGACGCTCGATCCCACCACGCGCGCGCTCGAGCTCGAGGAGGGCCGGCGCATCACGATCACCGACACGGTCGGCTTCATCCAGAAGCTCCCCACGACGCTCGTCGAGTCGTTCAAGTCGACGCTTGCCGAGGTTCGTGCCGCCGACTTGGTGCTGCTCGTGGTTGACGTCTCCGACCCGCACCGGGAGCTCGAGATCTCCGCCGTCCGCTCCGTCCTCGAGGAGATCGGCGCGCACGAGATCCGCTGCGTCGAGGTGCTCAACAAGAGCGACCTCGTCGACGAGGCCGAGCTGCGCGAGGCGACCGCGATGCACCCCGACGCCCAGGTGGTCTCGGCGCTCGACGGCAGCGGCGTGCGCGGGCTCCTCTATCGAATCGCCCACGAGGCGAGCCTGGGGAGCGTCTCGCTCACGGTGCTCGTGCCCTACGAGAAGGGCCTGCTCATGAAGATGGTCCACGAGCGGTGCCAGGTCATGCGCGAGAGCTACGTCCAGGAGGGGCTTCTCGCCACGGTGCGCGCGGACGCCCGCATGGCGGCGACGCTCGAGCCCTATGTCGTCGAGGAATCGTCCTAGAGGCTGCCAACGAGCGCGCATGCCCCGAGGATGAGCGGCTGGTGCGCGACGTAGATGACGAGCGCGTGACGCCCCACAAAGTTCAGGGGCGCCACGTGCGCCCGCTTTGCCCACTCGGGATAGCCACGGGATTTCCATCGGGCGCCCAGGGCGGCTCCCGCAAGGTAGAGGAACAGGTAGGGGAGGAGCGGGTAGTAGTCCCCGGAGGAGAAGTGCGGCCCGGGCAGCCCGAGCCAGGAGAGCCAGGGCGTCGCGTAGAGCGAACGGGGCAGCTCGAGCGTCGCGCCGGGAAGCCCGACCGTCCCGTCGGGAAGACCCTGGAGCAGGAGGAAGAGGGCGACAAGGACGACGGCCGCCGCGACGCCGCGCGGCGCGAGGCCGAGGCGGTCGAGCGCCCAGAAGACGAGCGTGCAGGCAGCCATGCAGTAGATGATGCCAAATGATATGGGCACGTCGACCGCCGCGAGCGTGGTGACGACCCAGATGGCGAGCGCGACCGCGCCGTACTGCGCCGCCCGCCTGAGGTTGTCCCTCGACAGGGGGCACATGCAGCCGGCCACAAAGAGAAACGTCCATGAGATGCTGCGGCGCCAGACGTCCTGGAACGGAGGTGCAAACCACCCAAGATCGACGCCGACTATGAACTTCAGGTCATAGCAGAGGTGGAAGAGAACCATCGAGACGACCGAGAGGCCGCGAACGAGGTCGAAGACGCCGAGCCGGGAGGACTGTGATCCGGCGGCTCCCACCGCTACGAGAGGGACCGGATGAGCGCGGTCACGCGGCCGAGGATGACGGGATTCTCGACGTATATCGGCTCCATGGCGTCATTCTCGGGCTGGAGGCGAACGCGGTCGCGCTCGCGGTAGAACGTCTTGACCGTGGCGGAGTCGTCGATGAGGGCCACGACGATCTCGCCGTCATGGGCGTCGTGCTGCTCCTTGACCACGATGTAGTCCCCGTCGAAGATGCCCGCGTTGATCATGGACTCCCCGCGCACCCTGAGGACGAACGAGCTGGCGTCACCGACGACCGAGGTCGGAAGCGCGAGCGTCTCCTCGACGTTCTGCTCGGCGAGGATGGGCACGCCTGCGGCGACGCGACCGACGAGGGGGAGGCGGATGACGTTTGCGCCGACGTCCTGGGAGACCGACGCGAGCGGCTGAGACGCCTCGGAGGAGCCCTGGTCGTCTCTCATGACCTCGATCGTGCGGGGCTTCTTGGAGTCACGCTTGATGAGACCCTGCTCCTCGAGCACCTTGAGGTGCATGTGGACGGTGGACGGGGAGGCGAGGCCGACTGCGGCGCCGATCTCTCTCACCGAGGGCGGATAGCCGTGCTCGTCGGAGTAGGCGCGAATGAAGTCGTAGATCGCGAGCTGACGCTTGCCGAGCTTGCCCCTTGCCATGGTTGCCTCCCTTTTCCTCGTGTGTCTCATCATACACGTGTTCTGCCGAACACGCAAACACTTGTTCCAAATTCCTCTTGACACGAACATATGTACCGTCATACTTAGGTACAGATGTTCGACTGCGTGCAATTAATGTCCGGTCCCTCCGGTATAACGGCAGTGCACGCAAGCGAAAGGGGACACAGAGATGACTCGCACCAACTACGCCATGCCTCGCTTCGATGGGACTGCGGCACTCGAGAGCAGGCCCTGTGCGCGTCTCGTTTTGATAGAGGGCGGCTGCGGCAAGGCTTCCGGCGCCCGCGCGAGCGTCCCGTCCGCGCGTGGCCGCCTCTCGCTCGGACAGTCGATGGCTCTGGTCGTCTTTGCCGTCGCGCTCGTTGGCGTGCTCGCCGTTGCCGGCCTCGTTGCAGACGGCCTCTCTGCCAGTGCGACCAGCCGTCGCATCGCGAGCCTGCCCGAACAGGAGCTCGTCGTGCGCGACGGGGACTCGCTGTGGGGCATCGCGGACTCCCTCGGCGTC
>DXBZ01000053.1 GCA_019116265.1 Candidatus Olsenella stercoravium
GTCGACCGCTGGATGCGCTGGTTCCGCGAGGGGCGCCGCTCGCAGGCCCTCGGCTGGCTCACGCCCGACGAGCACCGCAGGGCGCTGGGCTACGCCGTGTAGGATGTACGAGAAAACGTCCGCAGTCCCCACGCCGTGCCACAGGCCAGAATTTCAGGACAGCAGCCGAGAAGGACGGACCGGCGAGAAGAGTGGGCCCGCAGTCGCGCATCCGCGACGACGGGCCCGCATGATAGCTCGAAGCCGCAGCCTAACGCCGCTCGGAGTCGTTGGAATCGTCGAAGTCCTCGTCCTCGTCGGTCATGCCGCGGACGGCCTCCTTCTGTTCCGCGTTGAACCTGTCGGCGGCGGCCTTCTCGGCGGCCGTGGCCTTCTTGAAGACCGTGGGCTGGTTGATCACGACCTGCGGGTACGGGATCGAGATGTCGTACTTGTCAAAGAGCAGCTTGATCTCGCGGTTGAGGTCGTTGGTGAGCGAGCCGCGGTCCTTCTCGCGGCACTCCGCCACGATCTTGATGTTGACCGAGTTGTCCGCGAGCATTGTGACGCCCTTGTAGAACGGGCCGTCGATGATGGCGGGCAGGCGCCGCTTGATGTTGGGGAACTCCTTGGCGAGGATGTTCTCCACGCGCTCGAGGCTCTCACCGTACTCGATGCCCACCTCGACCGCAGCGTAGGAGTGCTCCTTGGTCATGTTGACCACGTTGGAGATGCTCGAGTTGCGCATCACCAGGACGTTGCCGTTGCCGTCGTTGATCTTGGTGGTGCGGACGCCGATCTCCATGACGGTGCCGCGCTGGCCGCCAACCTGGATGATGTCGCCCACGCGGAACTCGCCCTCGAAGATGATGAACAGGCCGGCGATGATGTCGGTCACGAGGTCCTTGGCACCGAGCGAGATGGCCAGCGTCAGGAGGCCCGCCGAGGCGAGCAGCGTCGCGGTGTCCACGCCGAGCATGGCCAAGCACCAGTAGAGCATGCCGATGATGGTGACGTACTTGATCACGCTCCCGCCCAGACGGCACAGCGTCACGCCGCGCGCCTCGACGACGCGCGAGACGAGGTAGAGGACGCGCTGCAGAATCTCCGCCGCGGTCATGGCGACGCAGGCGAACATGATCGACGCCGTGACGGCGAAGATGTTGACGCCCTGCTCCCACTGGCCGCCGAGGATGTACGAGAAGATCGACCCCTCGGGGAAGATCGCGTCGCGGAAGATCACAGCCACGCAGACCGCGATCACGCCGACGGCGCCGAACCAGCGCAGCACCCGCGCGAGCTTCTGCTCGGGCGTCAGCTCGTTCCAGTTGAGGGAGCGACGGAACCAGCGGCTCGCGGCGGCGACGGTCTTCATCGTACGTCCGCTCACGGTGACGTCGACCATGCGCGCGGAAGACCCGTCGTCCCGCGCGACCGCAGACGCGGCGGCGGGCGCCGAGGTGGGCTCGACGACCATGAGGCAGAAGATGACCACGAGGCAAACGAGCGACACGCCCGCCGTCGCGACGGTAAGCGGGCCGCGCTCCGCCATCAGCGCGTCGTCCGCGACGGCGGCGAACACGTAGTAGTCCCCCGTCTCGGCGGAGGCGGCGTAGAGGCGCTCCCCGTTCACGGTGACGTAGTCGCTGAAGCCGTCCTTGAGCTGGCCCTCGGAGAGGCCGCAGTCGATGGCGGGCTTGCCGGTCGTGATGTCGTCGGGGTAGTAGGCGAAGGTGCCGTCGGCCTTGCTCACGGCAAAGGCGAAGCCGCCCGAGCCCACCTGGACGCCGTCGAGCACATGGTCGATCTGCACGCTCTCGAGCAGCGTCTCGAGGCGCGTCGGGCGGATGCCGAGCTGGACAAAGCCGTTCACGGTCCCCTCGGCGTCGTGCGTGGTCACGCCGATGTACTGACGCAGCTCACCCGAGACCTCGTCGGGACCGGCGGGCTGCACGACGGAGTCGACGCCCTGCAGGAGCTTGCGGAACTCGTAGGACTGGTCGGCGGGGTCCTCGGAGAGCGAGAAGTTCGTGTAGCTGGAGTTGGTCGCCGTCATCGTGCCGCTCAGGTCAAAGGTGAACAGGTACTGGACCTGCAGCGCGTCCGCGAGCTCCTGGAGCTTCTCGCGGCTGGCGAGCGCGGGGTTCTGGTCGAGGGCGTAGGCGGCGACGCGCGCCTTGGAGAGGTAGCGCTCGTTGTACTGGTCCTCGAGCTCTGCCGCGCGCTCCTGGCTGCGCTCGATCGACGAGGCGACCTGCTCGACGCGCTCGGTGAGCGTGAGCGACTGGGAGGAGAGGGCAAAGAGCGTCTGCATGTAGAACGAGATCACGGCGACGCCGGCAAACCCCACGACCATGAGGACCGCAGAGCGGCTCGCGATGCGACGGTTGACGCGCAGGCTCCCGAGGCTGACCACGGCATCCGCGTCATGGCCCCCGCGCTCGTCCTCGCGCAGGACGAAGACCCCGTAGAGCGCAGCGGAGACGACGACCACCGCAAACACGAAGAGGATGACGCCGACGGTGACGTCGCCCGAGGCGTTCATGTCGGCTGCGGGGACCGCCTCGATGTAGTAGGTGTCGCCGATCAGGCACACGCGGGCGTAGATCCGCTCGCCGGCAAGCGTCATCCAGCCCGTGAAGCCGTCCTCGAGGTCGGCGGCGTCGATGCCGGAGTCGAGCGCGTCAACGCCGACGAGCGCCTCGTCGGGGTGGTACTCGACCACGTAGGTCTGGGCGGAGAGGGCGAAGACGTAGCCGTCCTGGCCGACCTGGACGTTGCCGAGGACGCTGGAGAGCGAGCCGGTGGACTCGACCAGGTCGTAGAGCTCGGCGGGGTCCTGCTCGATGACGACCATCGTGTCGGCGTCGATGCGGGCGGCATAGTAGCGGCAGCGCCAGTCCTCGTCGGGCAGGCTGATCTCGACGGCGCGCGACGGCTTCCCCGTGGAGAGCGACTCACGCAGGTAGTTGAAGCGCGCCGCCGTGAAGTCGGCGCGCGTCTCGGCCGCCTGGGCGAGGACGGTGCCGTCCGCGCCGACCACCAGCACGTTGTCGACGCCGAGAAGCTCCTGGTACTCGCGCATCTTGGCGTCGCTTGCCTCGAAGCCCGTGTCGTTGGCGGCGAGAAACGCGATGCTCTGGGCGTCGGACTGGTAGATGGCGTCGAAGGTCTCCTTGTTCTGGGCGTTCTCCTCGTCCGCGGCGGCGAGAAGAGCCTCGAGCTGCTCGGCCTCCCTCTCCATCTCCGCATCGTAGTTCGCGCGCGTGAGCTCTCCCTGCATGCTAGAGAGCAGCACGCCCATGACGACTATGCTCGCTGCGGCGGCGATGACGATGGCCGCGATCTTGAGTCTGAGCTTGCGTGACATCTGCATCGTCCTGCCCCCTAGTCCCACTTGTCGACGAGCGCGGAGATCGTGCCGTCGTCCAGCATCGCCTGGATCGTCTCGGCGACCGGCTCGGAGAGCTCGGAGCCCTTCTGCGTGGCGACGCCAAACGACTGGTCGGCCACGACGAAGCCCTCGATCGCGTGGCGCTTCTCGTCCATGTAGGTGTGGGCGATCGCCCCGTCGAGCACCATCGCGTCCACGGCGCCGACCTCGAGCGCGTCGGAGAGCTCCTGGTAGCTCGGGAACTGCAGCAGGCGCCAGGTGTCGAAGGAGACGTCCGAGTTGTCCTCGTTGGCGGTGACGACCTCGCCGTTCGAGAACCCGATCTCATAGAGCCTCGTGGAGAGCAGCGGCGCGGCGTTCGAGCCTGCCATGGTCCCGAACGTGAGGCCCCTCATGTCGTCGATCTCCTCGATGAGCGAGGAGTTCTGCACCACCGCGACGACCCGGTCGTCATAGTAGGCGGGCGAGAAGTCGAAGTTCTCGAGACGGGAGTCGGCGATGGAGTAGCAGGCGGCGATGAGGTCGATCTGGCCGGCGAGCAGCATCTCCTTGCGGTCGTCCGGCGTGACGGTCACGAACTCGACGTCACCGTAGCCCAGGCGCTCGACGAGCTCGCTCACGAGGTCAATCTCAAGTCCGTAGTAGTTGCCCGTACCCTCGTTGAGGTAGCCAAAGCCCACGACGTCGGCGCGAACACCGGCACGCAGGGTGCCGGAACCGGCAATCGCGCCCACCGCGTCATCCGCGCACCCGGCCATCAGAAGGCTCGCCGGCAACGCCCCCAGCATGAGCGCACCGAACGATCGTCTCGTCAGATTCAACGCCTGCATCTCCTTGTACATCTTGTTGACCAGTAATTTCACACGAATTGTTATTATCTCGTACAAAAATGCAGGTAATTGTGCAATTTTATGGTTCAACCCAGATTTTAGTGAGGCGTTGAACTGGGAAATTATTACTCAACCGCCCTTTGAGATACGACATGGACCGGTATGGGCCTCGAGCGCTTCTGCACAATGGTGA
>DXBZ01000008.1 GCA_019116265.1 Candidatus Olsenella stercoravium
GGCAGCCACCTCTCCGGCGGCCAGAAGCAGCGCATCGCGATCGCGCGCGTGTTCCTCAAGAACCCGCCGATTCTGATCTTCGACGAGGCCACGAGCGCGTTGGACAACGAGAGCGAGCAGGCGGTCCAGGAGTCGCTCGAGGAGCTCTCGCGCGGTCGCACCACGCTGGTCATCGCGCACCGCCTCTCCACGATCCGCCGCGCGGACGAGATCGTCACCATCGAGGACGGTCGCGTGGCGGAGCGTGGCACCCACGAGGAGCTCCTCGCCCGAGGCGGCACCTACGCGCGCTACTACGAGATGCAGTTTGCATAGGAATTGAGCCAAATTACGGCCGGGCGAGAAACACGCTCAGAAAAGCGCTCGGTTTACGAAAATGCGCCCGCTCGAGGTTCTTCTCGCCAGACGAATCCTGCGGAAACGTCGCCGGGGAGGGCGCCCTCCCCGTAAACGGAGCGCTTTTCTGAGCGCACCCGAGCCCCCGGTCGTAGATCGCCGCATTTCCTGTGCACCGTGCGGAGGCAAGGTTCCGGCGCAGCACGCCGCGCTATACTTGCGACTTGGAGCTGACCCGTCAGGAAGAGTGAGCATGTTCAAGAGGCACGTGGAACCCCGGTCCCAGCGCGGCGCGCTCTCGGCCGACGAGGCCGAGGAGCTGTTCTCGACCGTTGACCACAGCGGCCACTCCGACGAGGAGCGCGCCCGTCGCCAGCGCGCGCACCGCCGCGAGAAGGGCGTCTCCGTCGACGTTGACCCCCTCTCCGGTGACGACCCCTCCGGCTCCGACGTCAGCAAGGTCATCACGCGCACCGCGGTCACCTTTGTGCTGGTGTTCCTCGTCGCCGTGGTGGCCGGTCAGGTGATCTTTGGCGTCGTGCGGCGCCTGAACACGGCCCACCTCGCCGAGACCGCCAGCGTGCGCACCGTCGCCGACGCCCTGCGCGGCGGCGTGGAGTGGGGCGACGGCTTCACGCAGTACCCCGCCGAGTTCACCGTGCAGGAGGCCGACGAGAACACCGGCCGCATCGAGGTCAGCGTCATCGACTCCAACTCCTCCTCCGCGCTCGAGTGCTTCTCGTCCTCGCAGGTCCAGGCCACGGCGCTGGCCGTCAACGCCCTGCTCAACCCCAACATCGACACCGTGGTCTACCACGTGAGCGTGCACGTGGGCCCAGACGGCAAGATGCAGCAGTCGAGCCTCTTTGGCTTTCTCAGCCCGACCGGCGACGTGACCTCGTTCATGACCTTCGTCTGGCGCAAGACCCAGTCCGCGACGGGGGTCAACTTCTCGTGTACGATCACCGGCATCGACGAGACGGTCCAGACCGAGCTGCGCGACCAGGTGACCACGTCCTTCACCCCGGTCCAGAGCGTGAGCGAAAACTGAGCGGCCCCCGGGAGCCGCCCGGAGAACAGTTTCACAGTTGAGCCTCCCTTTGTTGGACGCGTCATGCTACCGTGTTGACGAATACGACAAAGGAGGGTCTTGATGAGGTGCAAGAAGTGCGGGGAGGAGCTGCCGGATCGCGCGCGGTTCTGCTTCGTCTGCGGCGCGCCGGTCGAGGACGTCCCCGTCCCTCACCGCCTCGAGGAGCCGCTCGACCCGCTTGCGGCGGGCGCCGTCCCTCTGGTCCCGCTCGCGCCGCCGCCCCGCGCCTATACGCTCGAGCCCCGCGCCAAGCGCGCCGCCGCACGCGGCGACCTGCGCTCGAGCCTTCCCGTCATCCGTCCCCAGGAGCCCGTCGTCGAGAAGCACGTCGACGAGCCGGGTGAGCCCGTGGCCGAGAAGGGCCTCGAGCCGCAGGAGGTCCCGGAGGCAACGGGCGCCCAGGAGCAGGAGGCCGCCCTCGAGACGGTCGAGGAGCGCCCCGAGGCCAAAGCGGAGTCTGCGGGCGAGAGGGACGCGGGGCGGGAGGCGGATCCGAGCGCCGAGAGCCCCGAGGGCTCCGATGGCGCCGGGGACTCCGACGCCGAGAGCCCCGAGGCCGCAGAGGGCGAGGACGACGCCGCCGAGGGTGTCGAGCTCGAGGGCGCGGAGCCCGAGCAGGGCGACGGCCCCAGGGCCGCCACGGTGGCGCTGGCAGCAGAGCGCGCTCGTGCTGCCGCAAAGGTCGCGGCCTCCGCCTCGTCCGATTTCCTCCGAAACGCCCGCACCAACCTCGCGTCCGCGGGCCGTCAGGTCCGCGACGGCGGCCGCGTGGTCGCCGAGGGCTTTGAGGGCAGCCGAGTCCATCCCGCCGCGCTCGCCGGGGGCATCGCGCTCCTGGCCATCATCGTCATGGTGGTGCTCGTTGGCCTGGGCACGAGCTGGATCGGGCCGTTCGCGCCACCCGACGAGGAGCCGCCTGTCGTGCAGCCGCCCTCGGACGGCAGCATCCCCCCGCTCGAGGCGGATGACGAGGAGCCCGCCGAGGGAGAGGGTGAGCAGGAGCAGGTGCCGGAGGGTGCCCCCGAGGTGCGCGAGGCCGTGGCCGACTACTCCTGGGAGGAGCTCGCACAGATCTCCGCGCTCATAGCCGACGCCTCGTCGGATGATGAGGGGGTCAAGCTCGCCGAGCAGTACAACCTCTGCGGCTCGGGCGGCTCGCTCGACGGCTCGCAGACCAAGGACGTCGAGCTCTCCGACGGGACGAGCGTCCCGTTTGCCATCGCGGGCTTTCGCCACGACCAGCGCGGCGACGGCTCGGGCGTGACCGGCATCACCTTCGTGGCGCGCGAGTCGCTGGGCACCGCACAGTACAACGGCTCCGGGGAGGCGGTCTCGTGGGAGGACTCCCCGCTGCGCTCGTGGCTCAACGACACCGTCCTCGGCGAGCTGCCCGATGACCTCTCCGGCGCCGTCGTCGCCGCGAGCAAGACGACCAACGTCCCCGGCGGCGGCCAGTGCGAGACCTCCGACAGCCTGTGGCTGGTCTCGTTCTCGGAGCTGTGCGGCACGTCATCCGGCGACGGGATGTCGCTCGAGGGCGAGCAGTACCGCCTCTTCGCCGACCAGGGAATCACCGGCTCCGCGTCCTCGGCGCTGCAGCTCTGCGACGACTACTGGTGGCTGCGCGGCGCCTCGTCGGACCCCCGCTGGCAGCTCACGGTGACCCCCGACGGCAACCCGCACTATGCGCGCAACCCCAGCTACGAGTTTGACGTCGTCGCCGGCTTCTGCCTCTAGGCGAGAAGCGCCGTCACGTCTCCCAGCACGCTCTCAAAGCTCACGCCGCGCACCTCGTAGTCAGGTTGCTCGGGCGTGATCTGCATCGCGTGGCGCACGAGCTCGCTCGCAAACCCCACGGCGTCGAGCAGGCTCCTGCCGGCGTAGACCGCCGCTACGAGGCCCGAGGCAAAGAGGTCGCCGGTGCCGTGCAGCATGTAGGGGAGCAGCTCGCCGGAGACCTCCTCCGGCGTGCCGTCGCCGTCCGCCACGGCCACGTAGTTGCGGATGATCTTCTCGCCCGCGCGGACCACGCCCTTGAGGACCACCGACTTGGCCCCCATGTCCAGCAGCGCGTCAGTCACGCGACGCACGTAGGCCTCGTCCACGTCCTGGCTCTCGTAGGGGATGCCGGTGATGATGGAGGCCTCGGTGAGGTTGGGCGTGAGGACGTCGGCACCGTCCACCAGCCCCTTCATGGCCTCGCACATCTCGTCGGTGTAGGTGGGGTACTTGGAGCCGCCGTCGCCCATCACCGGGTCCACGAGGCGCAGCGCCCCCGGGTACTCGCGATAGAGGCGCAGGATGGCGTCGACCTGCTCGGCCGAGCCCAGAAAGCCCGAGTAGATGCCGTCGAGCTCGATGCCCTCCTCGCGCCAGGCGTCGAGGTACTCGGCAAGCATGGGCGTGGTGTCGTGCATGTAGAACCTGGGAAAGCGCGTGTGGGCCGAGAAGAGCGACGTGGGAACGGGGCACACGTCGATGCCGGCTGCCGAGAGCACGGGGATGGCCACCCCGAGCGAGCACTTTCCGTAGCCGCACAGGTCGTGGACGGCGGCCACGCGCGGCAGGTAGCCGCCCTCGCGCTGGTAGAGGTAGAGACTGCTGGCGTTGTTCATGGGATTCTCCTTTGTCCGCGGACTGATGGACCAGCGTACAAGTCGCAAGCATAGACCTCTTTGTGGTCGCGTATACTAGGAAAACGCATGAATTTACAAGGGAGGGTCATCATGGCAGATCAGCCGCTCGTTGGAATCATTATGGGATCCAAGTCCGACATGCCCACCATGGAGGCGTGCACCAAGCAGCTCGAGGAGCTTGGCGTTCCCTACGAGCTCGTCATTGCCAGCGCGCACCGCAATCCCGACAAGGTCCACGAGTGGGCCGGCACGGCCGCCGAGCGCGGCCTCAAGGTGATCGTCGCGGCCGCCGGCAAGGCCGCGCACCTCGGCGGCGTCGTGGCCGCCTTCACCCCGCTGCCGATCATCGGCGTCCCCATGAAGACCTCCGACCTCGGAGGCATGGACTCGCTGCTCTCCATGGTGCAGATGCCCTCCGGCGTGCCCGTGGCCTGCGTCGCGATCAACGGCGCCAAGAACGCCGCGATCTACGCCACGCAGATCCTGGGCGCCACCATGCCGGAGTATCGCGAGAAGATCGTGGAGTTCAAGCGCCAGATGGCGGAGGCCTAGCACCGGGCCAGGCGAGGAGGGTCGATGGCTTCGCACTTCAAGCAGCCCGAGGACGAGGGTAGAAGGGGGCACGCGCGCCGCGGCTCCTCCGCCCCGCGCATGGGCGGCAACCCGCGCACGCGCCTCAACACGCGGCGCGGCGGCGACGAGTCCTACCACGCGCCCGCCGGCAACCCGCACGCGGCGGGCACCCCGCGCAGCGCCGACGCGCACTACATCCCCGTCGTCTCCGGCGCGCCCGTCGACGGGGGGCGCCGCCGCGGCCGCTTTGCCGAGACCGACCCCTATGACCTCTCCGGACGCAGGAGCCGCGACCCCAAGAAGCGCGCGGGCCGGATCGTCTCCGTTGTGCTCTTTGTGGTGGGCATCGCCCTTATCGCCACGGCGGCGGGCATGTGGATCTACAACCAGTGGCGCTACCACGAGCAGGACGTCCTCAACGAGAGGCTCGCCACCTATGCCGACGTCTCCGACAACGGGACCACGCCCCCGCAGGTCGACTGGGAGGGCCTCAAGGCGGTCAACCCCGAGGTCGTCGGCTGGGTGCAGATTCCGGGCACCGTGGTCAACTTCCCCGTCTACCAGGCGGCGGACAACGAGAAGTACCTCTACTCCGGCGCCGACGGCAGCTATGCGATCGGCGGCCAGATTTTCATGGACTGTGACAACACGGCGCCGGGCATGGTCGACGGGCAGACGCTCATCTACGGCCACCACATGCGCAACGGCACCATGTTCAAGACCGTCTCCGACATGACCAACCAGGAGATGTTCGACAGCGTCTCGACCATCTGGTACGTGACGGAGGAGGCCACCTACGAGCTGCAGCCGCTGCTGATCTACGAGACCGACGCCAGCGACACCAACGCACGCCAGTTCACCTTTGAGTCGGACGACGCGCTGCACACCTACCTCACCGACCTTCTCGGCAAGGCGGTGGCAAAGAGTCCCGAGGCCGAGGAGCTTATCGCCCAGACCAGCAACGTGCTCACGCTGTGCACCTGCAACTACACCCACGGAGACGATGGGCGCACGCTGCTCGTCTGCGTGCCCAAGCTCGCCGAGAACGAGTAGCAGCCAAAGGGGACGGGCCCCTTGGTCGGTTTGTCGAGGAGACGGATGGACGAGAAGATTCACGAGGAGTGCGGCGTCTTTGGCGTGTGGGCGCCCGGACGCGACGTGGCGCGCCTCACGTACTTCGCGCTGCGGGCGCTGCAGCACCGAGGCCAGGAGTCGGCGGGCATCGCGGTGGGCAACGGGGACACCGTGCTCGTGCGCAAGGACCTCGGCCTGGTCACGCAGGTCTTCACCGACGCGGACCTCTCCGCCATGCCGGGCAAGGTGGCCTGCGGCCACTGCCGCTACGGGACGGCGGGCGCCAAGGGCTGGGAGTCCGCGCAGCCGCACCTCTCGGTGGTCGATGACGTGGTCATCGCGCTTGCGCACAACGGGACGCTCGTCAACTTTGAGGCGCTGCGCCGCGAGCTCATCGAGATGGGGATCCCGTTTCGCTCCAACACGGACTCCGAGGTCGCGGCCAAGCTGATCGGCTACTTCACGCAGCGCGCGGGACGGCTGCGCTCGGGCATCGCGCACACGATGCGGATGCTCCAGGGCGGCTACGCGATGGTGCTCGTGCGCGAGAACGCGCTCTACGCCTTCCGTGACCCGCACGGCATCCGGCCGCTCGTCCTGGGCCGGCTCGGCGACGACGGCTGGGTCGTGGCGAGCGAGACCTGCGCGCTCGACATCTCCGGCGCCGCCTTCGTGCGAGAGATTGAGCCCGGCGAGATCGTGCGCGTCTCCGATGACGGCATCCGCTCGGAGCGTGGCTGCGTGCCGGCGGCGCGCGCCAACTGCATCTTCGAGCACGTGTACTTCTCGCGCCCCGACTCGGTGGTGCGGGGGTCGAGCTTCTACCTGATGCGCCACAACATGGGGCGTCGGCTTGCCCGGGAGACGCCTGTCGAGGCCGACCTCGTGATCTCCGTGCCGGACTCCGGGACGCCGGCGGCCGAGGGCTTTGCCCAGGAGCTGGGGATTCCCTTTGGGACCGGCCTCATCAAGAACCGCTACGTCGCGCGCACCTTCATCCAGCCCACGCAGGAGCTGCGGCAGATGGGCGTGCGCCTCAAGCTCAACGCGCTGCCCGACGTGGTGCGGGGCAAGCGCCTTGTGATGGTGGACGACTCCATCGTGCGCGGCACCACGAGCCGCCAGATCGTGCGCCTGCTCAAGGAGGCCGGCGCGACCGAGGTCCACGTGCGCTCGGCGTCGCCGATGGTCGCGTGGCCGTGCTTCTACGGGATCGACACCGGCAACCAGGACCAGCTCATCGCCGCGCAAATGTCGCTCGACGAGATTCGCGCGCACATCGAGGCGGACTCCGTGGGATTTCTCTCCATCGAGGGTCTTCTCGCCTGCGTGCCGGACGACGGCTACTGCACGGCGTGCTTCACCGGAGACTATCCGGTGGAGATCCCGCGCTCCTGGTGGGATGAGCGCTTCCTGCCCGGGCGCGAGCCCAACAACCTCGAGCGGGCGTCCGAGGTCTCCCACACGCCGCTCGCTCAGGTTCCCGTAGAATGATGCCAAAAAGGGGTCTGACCCCTTTTTGGCAAGTCTGGCAGAAAGGACCGAGATGGCCGAGAACACCAAGCACGTGAGCTACGCCGACGCCGGCGTCGACACCGCCGAGGGCGCCCGCGCCGTGGACGCGATCAAGGCGGCCGTGGCGACCACCAGCCGACCCGAGGTCATCGGCGGTCTGGGTGGCTTTGGATCGTGCTTCTCGGCCGCAGCGCTCAAGGGCATGGAGGACCCGATCCTGGTCTCCGGCACCGACGGCGTGGGCACCAAGCTCGCGATCGCACAGCTGCTCGACCGTCACGAGACGGTGGGCGAGGACCTTGTGGCCATGTGCGTGGACGACATCGTCCCCATGGGCGCCGAGCCGCTGTTTTTCCTGGATTACGTTGCGATTGGCAAGCTGCGCGCCGAGCACGTGGCCAAGATCGTGGGCGGCATCGCCGAGGGTTGCCGCAAGTCCGGCTGCGCGCTCGTGGGCGGCGAGATGGCCGAGCACCCCGGCGTCATGGCCGCCGACGACTACGATCTTGCGGGCTTTGTGGTGGGCGTCGTGGATCGGCCCAAGCTACTGGGGCCGGAGCTCGTCCGCGAGGGCGATGTCATCCTGGGCCTGCCGAGCTCGGGCATCCACTCCAATGGCTACTCGCTCGTGCGCAAGGTCGCGATCGAGGGGCGCAGCGTGGAGGAGCTGGAGACGCCGCTCGACGAGCTGGGCGGCGAGTCGCTCGCCGATGCCGTGATGCGCCCGACCAAGATCTACGCGGGCCAGCTGCTCGCCGCGCTGCGCGCCGGCGCGCCCGTGCACGCGATGGCGCACATCACCGGCGGCGGCATTACCGAGAACCTCGACCGCGCGATGCCCGAGGGGCTTGATGCGCTGGTGTATCGCGGCGGCGAGGACGGCCCCGCGTGGGACGTTCCGCCCGTGATCTCCTACATGATCCGCGAGGCGGGTCTCACGACCGAGGAGGCGTACCGCACGTTCAACATGGGCGTGGGCATGAGCGTGATCTGCGCGCCCGAGGACGTGGAGCGCGTGCGGGCGCTTCTCGCCGAGCAGGGGCTCGAGAGCTTTGTGATGGGCGAGGTCGTGCCCGGCACCGGAAAGGTGGTCTACGACGATGAGCGATAAGGACGGTGCGGCCATCAAGCTGGGCGTTCTCATCTCCGGCAGCGGGACCAACCTACAGGCCATCATCGACCGCATCGCCGACGGCACGCTCGACGCCTCGATCGAGCTCGTGGTGAGCTCGCGACCGAGCGCCTACGGTCTCAAGCGCGCCGAGGCGGCGGGGCTGCAGACGCTCACGCTCTCCAAGGAGGTCTACGCCGACCCGGAGAAGGCGGACGAGATCATCGCCGCCGAGCTCAGACGTCGCGGCGTGGACTACGTCATCATGGCCGGCTATATGCGCAAGGTGCACGACCCGATTCTGGCGGCGTTCCCCAACCGCGTGGTCAACCTGCACCCGGCGCTGCTGCCGAGCTTTCCCGGCGCGCACGCGATCGCCGACGCGTACAAGCGCGGTGTCAAGGTCACGGGTGTGACGGTGCACTTTGCCAACGCCGACTACGACGCGGGCCCGATCATCGCGCAGCGCGCGCTGCCGGTGGAGGAGGGCTGGTCGGTCGAGGAGCTCGAGGAGCACATCCACCAGATCGAGCACGAGCTCTATCCCGAGGTCGTGGGGCTGCTCGCGGCCGGCCGCGTGCACGTGCGGCCCGATCTGACGGTGGCGGTCGACCCGGTCTAGCAGCCGCTAGCTGCGCTCGAGGGTGGCGACGCACTCCACGTGCCTGGTGTGCGGGAACATGTCCACGGGAGCCACGCGCGTGAGGCGGTAGCCGCGCTCGCGCAGGACCTCGAGGTCGCGCGCCTGGGTGACGACGTTGCAGCTTACGTAGACGATGCGCTGCGGCGCGAGCCCGGCGGCGCCCGCGAGGAACTCGGGCGTGCTGCCCGCGCGCGGCGGGTCCATGATGATGGCGTCAAAGCGTTGGTTGCGGCCGTCGCGCGCCATCCACGCGGTGGCATCAGCGGCGACAAAGCGGCAGCGCTCGGCAACGCCGTTGGCGCGCGCGTTGCGCCCGGCGCACGCGACGGCCGCAGACACCTGCTCAACGCCTGTGACCTGCAGCTCGTTTGAGCGGGCGGCGGCGCAGATGCCAATGGTGCCGGTGCCGCAGTAGGCGTCGAGCACGTGACCGGACCCGCCGGCGCCCTCGAGCGCCAGCTCGTAGAGCACCTCGGTCTGGGCGGGGTTGGTCTGGTAGAAGCTCGTGGGGCCGATCTCAAAGCGACATCCGAGCAGCTCGTCGTGCATGACGCCGGGCCCGTGGAGAACGCGGCTGCGGCGGCCCAGGATGGCGTTGGTCCGACGGTCGTTGACGTTGAGGACGATGCTCGTGACCTCAGGGCAGGCGGCGCGCAGCTCATCGACCACGCGACGCTCGTCACGCAGCTCCGGGACGCGCGAGACCAAGGTGAGCAGCACGTCGTCCGTCTTCCATCCGCAGCGGACGACGGCATGGCGCAGCACGCCCGTGCCGCGGTCCTCGTCGTAGGGCGGTATGTGCAGGCGCTCCGCCACGCGGGCGACGCCGTTGAGAGTCTTGCGGGCGCGCGGGTCCTCGACCAGGCACTCGTCGCACGGCACGATGCGGTGGGTTCCGGCGGCGTAGAAGCCACAGCGCACCCGGCCGCTGCGCGCGTGGGCGAAGGGGGTCGCTGCCTTGTGGCGGTAGCGGATCGGCTCGTCCATGCCTCGGATGGGGTCGACGACGGCGCCGTCCTTCTCGGCCGTGTTGCCAATCAGGGCCTCCACCTGCTCCTGCTTGCGGCGCAGCTGTATGGGGTAAGGCACCGCGAGCCACTCGCAGCCCCCGCAGTCCCGCGCGATCGGGCAGGTATAGGTTCTGTATCCCATGCGACCTCCTCCGCAGCAAGCATACCCGACCGCGCAGCGTCCGGTTCCCCCACGACAGTTCATCTGATTTTATCTGGGTACTTTTTTGGACCCTCTTAAAGTATCGCAAATTGGCCCGAGCCTTCTAGCTGCGCAAACGCGAGATCGAAAGGCTCGGATACTTTGGGGTACTGCAAAAAAGTACCCAGATAAATTCGGACGGGGCGTCGGGCGCTAAAACAGGGTCCTTCTGAACTCGTTGAGCCAGTCAAAGAGGTCGATTTGCGCCATTCGCTGCTCGCGCGTGTACTCTGGGTGGTCCACTCCAAGCCGCTCCTCGAGCAGCCAGGTGAAGTCGTCAAAGCGGTCGAGCGTGTCCATCTGCCCGTAAGTCGCCGACACGGTCTTCACGTGCATGGCCTCGAGGACGTTGCGCCGGGCCTGCGTGTGGTCGAGGCGGTACTTTCCGGTATGAAACTCCTCGCTGTCAAATTCGAGATCGCACTTGAACTCCGGCAGGTAGAGGTCTCCGACGAGGTATTGAGAGCCAAGGAGACGCTGTCCCTGCTCGCTGATTCGGATGGCCTGGTTCGCATGCATGGTCAGCGGTCCCCGCCCGCCTAGATCGGGAGGGAGACCGTAATGCATGGCAAGCTGGACCTCCATGGGGGAGGCGGTCAACTCGACTACATGCTCCAAGGCCGCGAGCGCGCGCTTTGCCCCTCGCGTGTGGGGAGGCAGGGAGGCGAGGTAGTCCCGGAGCTGCTCGAGCGAGACGAGCTGCTCCCGCTTGCCGGTGTAGCCGCGTCCCTCGTCGGAGATCGAGAACGTTGAGCAGAGGTAGTTGCCGATTTCGACGAGTTCCCACAGGCTTGCGTTTGAGGCCATCTGCAGGAACGTGAGCGCCGGTGAAGAGATGATGTTCCCCTGGGGCAGGCGATGGAATGACTCAGCGGGAAGGTCGGCCCGGCAAACGTGGACGTGGCAGTCGTGGATGCGGTGCTTGAGCGCGGCGCCGGCGACCACGAGGTGAAGCGGCCGGTCGCGCTCGGGGCCAAAGGGGAGCGTGCCTTCCTTGACGAGAGCCGAGGAGGCCTCTGCCTGCCTGATTGCGCCGGGTGGCATGCGCTCCGGCAGGGCCTCGCCTCCCGTCTTGGTGAACCAGTAGCGCAGCGACGACTCATACCCAATGCACAGACCCATGCCAGCTCCTCCCATCGCTGTCGGGTAAGCGTAGGCAATCGGCGCGACGCTTGCCCGACAGCTGTCTGACACGAATCTGACAGCACGTTGTTTCTGCAGGTAATCGATGATATAGAGGCGCCGGTAGATGCCTTCCGGTTACGGGCCGGTTTGCTACCGCTCACCGATGGGCCTCCTGAACTGCTGCGCCGCGCTTGCAAAGAAACCAATGTGATATCACAATGACCTCAGCGAGCGGACATCCCCTGGTTCGCCCTGGTCAGAAAGGAACAGACATGACCGTTGAGAAGCAAGCCCGCGCCGCGTCCGGTTGGCCCATGCTCTTCGTCACCTTGGCCGCGTACGCCGCCTCCATCTGGGGCATCGTCCAGGGCATCATCATTCTCGCCACGGCCGAGGAGGCTGGTGCGGCCGCGCCCGTCACGGGTCCCGTGCTGCTCGTTGGCGGCATCGTGCTGCTCATCGTGGCAATTATCCTCAGCAGCGGCTTCTTCTCGCTGCAGCCGGGCCAGGCCCGCGTGCTCGTGCTCTTCGGCAACTACGTGGGCACCGTCCACGACTCGGGCTTCTACTGGGCCAACCCGTTCTACTCCCACAGCCTAGGCAACCCCGACGCCGGCGCCATCCCGGTTGACGAGGCGCTCGAGGAATCGGCCAAGAGCATCCGAGCCGCCGCCCTCGCCAAGGGCCTCTCCACCACGGTCTCCCTGCGCGCCCGCACCCTCAACGGCGAGCGCCTCAAGGTCAACGACAAGATGGGCAACCCCATCGAGATTGCAACCGTCGTGGTCTGGCACGTGGCCGACACCGCCAAGGCCCTCTTCGACGTGGACAACTATCCCAGCTACGTGGCCATGCAGACCGAGACCGCCCTGCGTCACGTGGCCAGCGTCTACGCCTACGACCACATGGAGGACGACGACGCCTCCAACAGCTCCATCACGCTGCGCTCCAACATCGAGGAGGTCTCCGCCAGCCTCAAGGAGGAGCTCGATCGTCGCCTCGCCCCGGCCGGCGTCTCCGTCGACGACGCACGCCTCACGCACCTCGCCTACGCGCCGGAGATCGCCCAGGCGATGCTGCGCCGCCAGCAGGCCGAGGCCATCATCGCCGCGCGCAAGAAGATCGTCGAGGGCGCGGTCTCCATGGTGGACATGGCGCTCAAGGAGCTCTCCGACGGCGGCGTCGTGGAGTTCGACGGGGACCGCAAGGCCGTGATGGCGTCCAATCTCATGGTCGTCCTCTGCGGCGAGTCCGAGGCCCAGCCCGTCCTCAACACCGGCTCCCTCTATCAGTAGGCCGGCGAGAAGGACGTGGCCGCGCGCAAGCAATATCCGCTTCGCATAGACCCCGAGGTCTGGGCTGCGGTCGAGCGCTGGGCCGCCGACGAGATGCGCAGTGCGAATGGCCAGGTAGAGTGGATCCTGCGCGACGCCCTGCGCCGCGCGGGACGGCTCCCCAAGAAGGGCGAGAAGGACGAGAGGGACGAGCGGTGAGACCCGTCCCCACCGTTCTTCTCGCCCGCTGCCCGATATGTTCGTCTCGCTTCCGTTGGGTGTGGGTAAGGTGAATGACATCGTGCACACACCCCGTTCGAGGGAGGCATCATGGCAGCTAAGGGAAGCGAGAAGGTCAAGAACGTGGTCCTTGTGGGCCAAGGCGGCGTGGGCAAGACCATGCTGGCCGAGGCCATGCTCCACCTGACGGGGCGTACCACCCGTCTCGGCGGCCACGCCGGCACCAAGCCCACGCTGGACTACGACGGTGAGGAGGGGGAGCGCGGCTTCTCCATCTCCACCGCGATCGCGCCCGTCACCTGGGAGGGTACGCGCCTGAACGTGCTCGACGCCCCGTGCTACCCCGACTTCGTCGGCGACGCCTACGCCGCCATGAGCGCGTGCGAGACGGCCGTCTTTGTCGTGGACGCCGCGAGCGGCCCGGGCACCATCACCACCCGTCTGTGGTACGCGGCCGAGGAGCTCAGCCTCGCCCGCGCGCTGTTCATCAACCGCCTCGACCGCCCCGACGCGGACTTTGACGTGGCCATGGCTGCGCTGCAGGAGCGCTTTGGCACCAACCTCGGCGCCGTGACCATCCCGATGGGCTCCGGCGACGCCTTCAAGGGCATCATCGACGTCGTCCACATGAAGGCGCGCCACCTCGAGGGCGGCAAGCCGGTCGTCGAGGACGTCCCCGCCGAGTACGCCGACGCCGCCGAAGCCGCCCGCGCGCAGCTCACCGAGCTCGTCGTTGAGGCCGATGACGAGATCATGATGAAGTACCTCGAGGGCGAGGAGGTCACGCAGGACGAGCTCGAGGGTCTTCTCGCCAAGGCCATCCGCGAGCGCGTCTTTGTGCCCGTCTTCTCCGGCAGCTGCGTGCGCGAGGAGGGCGTCATCTCCTTCATGGACGCCGCTGTGGCGTGGTTCCCCACGATGGCCGACTTTGGCCGCATCCCGCTGGTCAACGGCGAGCAGCTTGACATCTCCGAGGACGACGAGCGCCCCGTGGTCTTTGCGTTCAAGTCCCTCAACGACCCGCAGAACGGCCGCCTCTCCTTCCTCAAGGTCCTGGCCGGCACCATCACGCCGGGCATCGAGCTCACCAACGCGCGTACGCGCAAGACCGAGCGCCTGGGCCACCTCTACCAGATGTGCGGCCGCGACACCGCCGACGTCCAGTCCGCTGCTGCGGGCGACATCGTCGTGGTGCCCAAGCTCGAGGCCATGACCGGCGACACGCTCTCCGTGACCGGCAAGGTCGAGGCCGCCGAGTTCCGCTTCCCCAACTCGCTCTACCGCATCGCCATCGAGCCCGACGCGCGCGGCACCGAGGGCAAGCTCTACGCCTTCCTGGAGAAGTCTGCGGACGCCGACCCCACCCTCAAGGTGGAGCGCGACGAGGATACCGGCCAGACCGTCATCTCCGCCATCGGCGAGGCGCAGGTTAGCGTCCTTCTCGACCGTCTTGAGGACCGGGCGGGCATCACCGCCCACACCGTGGCGCTCAAGATTCCGTATCGCGAGACCATCCGTCGCGTGGCCTCCGCTCAGGGTCGCCACAAGAAGCAGACTGGCGGCGCCGGCCAGTACGGCGACTGCTGGCTGCGCATCGAGCCCAACCCGGGCGCCGGCTACGAGTTCGCGGACGAGGTCGTGGGCGGTCACATCCCGCGCGGCTTCATCCCGGCGATCGACAAGGGCGTCCAGGAGACCATGCGCGAGGGCGTGCTCGCGGGCTACCCGATGATCGACGTCAAGTGCGCCGTCTACGAGGGTTCCTACCACCCCGTTGACTCCAACGAGATGGCGTTCAAGACCGCCGCGCGCATCGGCTTCCAGAAGGCCGTCGCGCAGGCCGAGCCCGTGCTGCTCGAGCCCATGGCGCATCTGCGCATCACCGTGCCCGAGAGCTACGCCGGCTCCGTTATGGGCGACGTCTCCGCCTCCCGCGGCCGCGTCGAGGGCATGGAGGCCGGCACCGGCGCCCAGGCCGGCGAGACCACCGTCGTGGCCACCATCCCGTACGCTGAGGTCACCGACTACGCCACGCGCCTGCGCTCGCTCTCGCGCGGCACCGGTGAGTTTGAGATGGAGCTCAGCGGCTACGAGCAGGTGCCGCACGACATCCAGCAGAAGCTTGCCGAGGACTACGCCGCCCGCCGCGCCGCCGGCGAGAAGTGATTCAAAAGGGGACAGACCCCTTTTGAATCATCATGACCCCCACGCGGGCGGCCGACTTTCGGGTCGGCCGCCCGTTTTTCTCGCCGTGAGCGGGGTAAAATGCTGCTATGCGGCTATCACTTCCATCCGAGGAGGAAACCATGCTCTCCGCTGTTCAGATCAAGCCGGACGTCTACTGGGTCGGCGCGCTCGACTGGAACGCGCGCGAGTTCCACGGCTACACCACCGAGGCCGGCATCACCTACAACGCCTACCTCATCCTGGACGAGAAGGTCACGCTGATCGATACGGCCAAGGTCACCTTCACCGACGAGCTGCTCGAGCGCATCTCTTCGGTGATTGACCCGTCCAAGATCGACGTGCTCATCGCCAACCACGTGGAGATGGACCACTCTGGTAACACCCCCACGATTAAGCGCCTGGCGCCAAACTGCCAGATCTACTGCTCCGCACCACAGGGCGTGAAGAACATGACCGCGCACTTTGGCGACCTCGGCTACAACGGCGTCAAGACCGGCGACACGCTGTGCATTGGCAAGCGCACGCTGGCCTTTGTCCAGACGCCGATGGTCCACTGGCCCGACAACATGGTCACCTACGACGCCTACGACAAGATCCTTTTTTCCAATGACGCCTTTGGCCAGCACTTTGCCAGCTCCGCGCGTTTTGATGACGAGAATGACCTCTGCGAGGTCATGCATCAGGCGCGCAAGTACTACGCCAACATCGTGCAGCCGTATCGCGCGCAGGCTGCGGCGGCCGTGAAGGCGGTGCGTGGGCTCGGCCCGGATGCGCTCGAGATGATCTGCCCGGCGCACGGTGTCATCTGGCGCTCCCACGTGGAGGACATCCTGCGTGCCTACGAGGAGGACTTCGTCTCCGGCGCGGTACGCGAGCGCGCCGTGGTGGTCTACGACTCCATGTGGCACTCCACGGAGAAGATCGCCCGCGCGCTGGTGGACGGCTTCCTCGCCGCCGGGGTTCCCGCGCAGCTCATGGACCTCAAGGAGAATCACATCTCCAACGTCATGGACGTGCTCCTGGACTGCAAGTACGTGTGCGTGGGCTCGCCGACGCTCAACAGCCAGATGCTGCCGACCGTGGCCGGTTTCCTCACGTACATGAAGGGGCTCTCGCCCAAGAACGAGAACCGCGTGGGCCTGGCGTTTGGCTCCTATGGTTGGGCCCCGCTCGGCCCCAACAACGTGGCCAAGGAGCTTGAGGCTGCGGGCTTCCAGATGCCGGTGAAGACGCTCGCTGTCAACTGGATTCCGAGCGAGGAGCAGCTCACCGCCGCGCGCGATGCGGTCTCCGAGCTGATGGCGTAGAGCCTGTTTCAGAGCGCGATTGGGGCCGTCCGGGAGGGCGGCCCCATTTTTGATTTTAAATACATGTCTGGTATTAACTAAATTTGAATATAGCTATAATCTCATCAGTTTTCAGTTGTGAAAGGAAACTCATGAGAGAACTGAGGGTGGGATTTGGCTCCGCGCTTGAGTTCTGGCGGAAGGCACGAGCGGCCTCGCCGGTTCGTCCCTGTCCCGAGCCGGACGGGAGAACGTATGGCCAACGCACACTCACGCTCAGCGAGCAGGTGAGGGTGGCGCTCGCCGCGTGCGCCGTAGACGGCCCGCTCGAGGTGGTGTGCGACGACGCCGCGCATCGCCACACGCACGAGCTGCTCGCCGACCACGTCCGGACCGGGCCGCTGGGGGCCGACCACCTGCTTTCCCTGGGCAGCGGCGTCTTTGTCTGTCGGATGCCGGTCGTGCTCGTCCAGCTCGCGCAGAGTCTGGACGAGATCGAGCTCGCCGAGATTGCCCTGGAGATGACGGGGACGTACGGAGTCGCGCCCTGGACCGACGAGGGCATGCTGGGCGATTTGCTGCCGCTTGTCGATCCCGCTGAGCTCAGGGGGTACGCAATGGCGTGCCGCGCCCTCGGAGTGCGCGGCGCGAGTCGCGCCTGCCGTGCACTGCGGCTCGTCGTGCCCAACTCAAACTCCCCGAGAGAGTCTGACGTGGCCATAGCGCTGGGGCTCTCCAGGAGCAGGGGAGGCCTCATGCTCGAGGGTTTTGAGATGAACAAGGCCGTCCGGTTGCCCGGGGCGCTTGCGGAGCAGCTGGGCCAGAGCGTGGTCATACCGGACTTCTCTTGGAACGATCGGACGCTCGTCGAGTATGACAGCAAGTTTGCGCACGACACGCCGGAGAGCCGGGCCAGAGACGAGAGGAAGCGACGGGCGTATCAGTCGTTCGGGTTTGACTGCCTCACGCTTACCAACGAGATTCTCTGCAGCAACCAGAGGTACGAGTGGTTCGCCGACGACCTCCAGCGGAGCCTTGGGGTCACCCGTCGGCCTCTCACGCCAAAGATGGGGGATCGTCGCCGGCAGCTGCGCGAGCGGTTGTTTGGCATAGAGTCCGAGGACGCGGCCCTTTCGGCGCTGGCAAGACGGTAATGAGAGGCGCTTGATGCAAAAGCGTCGCTCGTGATGGAAAATCGCGAAACGCACTGCAAAAACTCGGCTCGTGATGGAACTTTTTGGCCTCTGAGGCGGCTTCGGAGCGTCCTGAAATTACAAAACGCCTGTTGGCATTTTGGAGCGCCAAGCTTGAACTCCGATTCTGGCCGATTTTTCACTATCACGAGTCACGCTTTTGCAATCCAAATCTCAGTTTTCCATCACGAGTGGCCATTTTGCATCCGACGTGAGGTCCGGTTGCGTCGCTGTGCCACCGAGTGCGCGTTGGGGAGCGACCTGTTAAAATCAATCCATTGTGCCAGCAGCGCTAGCGTCCCTGCTGCGGCACGCATCTGTCTCTCGACCAAGGAGGTTGCGCACGAGCGCATGGACGTAGCGATATCTATTGTGGTCACGTTCCTGCTCACCCTGGCCAATGGCTATTTCTCGATGTCCGAGCTGGCTGTGGTGAGCGCAAAGAGAGCCGTGCTCGAGCCGGAGGCGGAGGAGGGTGACCGCAAGGCGCGCGCCGCCCTTGACCTGGGATCCAACTCCGAGCAGTTCCTCGCCACCATTCAGGTTGCCATCACGCTTGTGGGCTTTGCGTCCTCGGCGTTTGCAAGCACCAGCCTTTCCGACCCCCTTACCGGCTGGTTCATGAGCCTCGGCATGCCTGAGGGCATTGCCGTCCCGCTCGCTCCCGTTCTCATCACCCTTGCGGTTTCCTACCTCTCCATCGTCGCCGGCGAGCTCGTACCCAAGCGTATCGCCCTCTCCGACGCCGAGCGCACGGCAAAGTCCGTCGCGGGCCCCATCCGCGGCTTCATGACCATCGCCCGCCCGCTGGTCTGGCTCACGGCCAAATCCGCCAACGGTCTCTCAGCGCTGCTCGGCATCAAGTCCGCCGACGAGCGCGACAGCGTCTCCGAGGAGGAGATCAAGTACATGGTCGCGGACGCCGACGAGCTCTCCGATCAGGAGAAGTCGATGATCCACGAGGTCATCGAGCTCGGCGACACCATCGCCCGCGAGGTCATGGTCCCGCGCGTCGACATGACCGCCGTCGAGGACACCGCCACCCTCACCGAGGTCCTGGCCATCATGCGCCGCACCGGCTACTCGCGCATCCCCGTCTACCACGAGTCCGTTGACCGCATCGTCGGCATCGCACACATCAAGGACATCATCAGCCCCATCCTCGACGAGGGCCGCGCCGACGACCCCGTTGCCCGCCACGCCCGCACCGCAGACTTCATTCCCGACACCAAGGACATCATCCCGCTGCTCTCCGAGATGCAGTCCAGCCACGACCAGATGGTCATTGTCGTTGACGAGTACGGCGGCACTGCCGGCGTCATCACGATCGAGGACATCGTCGAGGAGGTCGTCGGCGAGATCGAGGACGAGTTCGACCCCGACAACAAGTACCTCACCCAGCTCTCCGAGCGCGAGTGGCTCGTGGACGGCCGCTTCTCCATCGATGACGCCATCGAGCTCGGCTGGCCCGTCGAGGACTCCGAGGAGTTCGAGACCATCGCCGGCTTTGTCCTGGACCAGGCCGACAAGCTCCCGCACCCGGGAGACATCTTCGTCAAGGATGGGTATCAGTTCCGTGTGCAGTCCATGCGGGGGCGTCGCCTCTCCATGCTGCGCGTCATCGCGCCCGAGCCGCCCGCCGAGGCCGGCGAGGACGACGCTGACGGAGAGAAGCAGCCCGCCCCGGCGAAGGAGTAGGCCCGCGTCGCGAGTTTAACTACAATGGGGAGAGGGTAGGCCCGGACACGGGCCGCGACAGAGAGGGAGCCTCGCATGGCTCAGCTGTTCGATTTCAAGAAGGTCACCGTCGGGCCGCGCGCCCTCGTTGCCACGGTCGAGCTCGCCCCGAGCGCGCCCGTTGTGACGAGCGGCGATTCCAACGCCGTTGACCTCGTCCTCGGCCTCATGCCCGGTCTGCGCGACCACGTCTGCCTCGGCGACGTGGCACCGACCTTTGGTGAGGTTGCGCATGACACCGAGCTCGCGCACCTCCTCGAGCACGTCACCGTCGAGCTGATTGCCCAGACCAACCTTGCGGACGACGTCTCCTGCGGCCAGACGGTCGAGGTCGGCGAGCGCGCCTATGAGATCACCCTCGGCTGCCCCGATGACGTGCTCGTCGCCGGGGCGCTCTCGAGTGCGGCGTGGGTGCTGCAGTGGGCCTTCTCGGGCGGCGGCGACCCCCAGCCCGACGTTGCGGCCATCGTCGACGGCCTCGTTGGCCTTGTCGAGAGCGTTTCCGATCAGGTTGTCGAGAAGAACGCGGAGCCCGAGCCGGCGCCTGAGGATGAGCCCGTGGCCGAAGAGGGGCCCGAGCTGGTTTCCGAGACCGAGTCCGAATCAGAGCCGGAGCCCGAGACCGAGCCGGATCCGGAGCCGACGGCCGAGGAGCTCGAGGCTGATTTCGCGCCGGTTGACGCCCCGGCTTCTGAGGTCGTCGAAGAGTCGGAGCCAGAGCCCGAGATTACGCCGGAGCCCGAGGCTGTCCCGGAGCCCGAACCGGAGCCCGAGCCGGAACCCGAGCCTGAACCGGCCCTCGAATCGGCTCCCGAACCCGACCCGGAACCCGCTCCGGACCCCGATGAGCCCCAAACCACCGCCCCCAACCCGTGGGACATGGACGACGTTCCGCGCCCACACCTCGTTCGTTAATCGGCGCACCCCGCGCCCGTACAGTCCGCACCGACAGGAGGTACCAATGAACAAGAAGACGGTTGGCTTCATCTTTGGAAGCATCGTCGGCGCTGCCGCCGGCGTCGTTGCGGGCGTCATGCTCGCCCCGCGTTCCGGCGCCGAGAGCCGCGCCATGGCCGCCGACGCCATGAACGACGCGTGGGACTCCGCCGTTGACACCTACGAGCGCGGCGCCAGCGTCGTGAACGACAAGTTCAACGCCGTCCGCCCCACCGTTGACGCCAAGACCGACGAGCTTCGCGCCAAGGTCGACCTCGCCCGCGAGCGCATGGACCAGCTCCGCGACTCCCTCTCCGAGGCCGTCGCCAACGCCTCCGACCAGGTCAAGGACGCCGCCTCCGCCGTCGCCGACCGCGTCTCCGCGATGACCGATGCCGCCGCTGCGGGCGAGAAGGCCGCCGAGGCCGTTCACGTCGAGGTCGTCGAGGTCGACGAAGAGACCCCCGAGGCCTAGCACGTGCTCAGAATAGGTTCGCTCACGGGCCAGCGCGTCCTTCTCTTCAAGAAGTCGACCAAGGCCAAGGATGGCACCGTCACGGACAAGTACCAGAAGTTCGGCAGGGTGCGCGCCGCGGTCTTCTCGCCTGACGGGAGGCACGTCGCTGGCTTTGTGATCAAGCGCCCCGACGTCGCGGGCATGGTCAAGCGTGCCGACGCCTTCGTGGCGTGGGACGCCCTCAAGCGCATGGACGAGAAGAACCTCCTCGTGTCACGCCCCGAGGACGGCTTGGACGACGCCGCGCTGCGCCGACTGGAGCTGGATTGGGACCGCTGCATCATGTGGTCGGGCATGGACGCCAAGACCACGGATGGCAAGCCCCTCGGCTACGTTTCCGACGCAGAGTACGACGAGAAGACCGGCGAGGTCACGCGCTTCTTCACCGCCGACGGCGGGATGGCGCGCGCCCTCATCGGTTCCTTCGTTATCACGGTTGACATGGTGCGCGGTTACCGCGATGGCTTCATGATCGTGGATGCGCGCGGCAAGAACGTCGCGCTCGACGGCGGCCTGGCTGGCGCGGCCGGCGAGGGCTACGCTCGTGCCAAGGCCGGTGCGTCCGAGGTCGGGAAGAAGGTCGGCGCCGCAGCCGGCGAGGCCGTGGACAAGGGCTCGTTCGCGCTCGGCCGCGCCCTCGGCAAGGCCAAGCGCGCCATCGCCGATGCCGCCGCGCCCGAGGACGAGTCGCCTGCCGTCCCGGAGGTACCTGCGGCCAACGTCCGCGTGGAAAAGCCCGTCCAGCGCATTGCCGAGAAAAGCGCCGACCCGGCGCCCGCCAAGAAGCCCAAGCCCAAGACCTACGTGCCCGCGGACAAGCCCGCCGCCAAGAAGCCGGCTCCCAAGAAGAAGCCCGCCCCCTCCACGGGCGACAAGGTCGCCCGAGCCGCAGGCAAGCAGCTCAGCGGCCTCGGCAAGATGTTCGGCTCCTTCAAGGACGAGTTCGACAAGGCCAGCAAGGGCAAGTAGGGCGGTGGGATTGCTTCTCTGTCCTCGTGTGCGCATCCCACTCCACGTCCATTCCGAACTATTCCGAATACATTCCGACTATTCCGAATACATTCCGATTATTCGGAATGTATTCGGAATAGTTCGGAAATGGCTCACCCCAATCTGCCGCGCGACCGCCAGCGGCGGCGCGCCTCCGGCACTCCTTGCATAATATACTGATATCTACCAAACTTTGCAGGCAAAGTGGAAAACTTTGCATATAAAGAGCAAACTTTGTAGAATGCAAACATGCAAAGAACGGAGGCCGCATGGATGCTAAAGAGCTTGTGGAAAGAGTCATTCACCAAAAGGCGGAGGGTCAGACGGTCGAAGTGAAGGCGGCCAAAAGCGGCGCTCCGAAGGTCTACGACACACTTTCGAGCTTTTCTAACCAACAGGATGGCGGCGATATCGTCTTTGGCATGGACGAGCGAGACAACTTCAAAGTGGTCGGTGTTTACGATATCCAGGCGCTGCAACGTGAAATCGTTGACCAAGGCAAAGAGATGACGCCTGAAGTTCATCCCACTTTCGAAACGTATGAGACCCCAACAGGCACTGTTGTAGTTGCTCACGTCTCAGGGATGCCGATGGGTCGCCGTCCTGTTTATCGCACCACGGCGGGCATAACAAAAGGCGCCTACGTGCGCAGCGGCGACCAAGACTTGCGTATGGGGCCGGCCGAGCTCTACGAGATCGAGGCCTTCAAGGATGGCCTGAGAGACGACGTGAGCGTCCCGCCTATTTCAGAGAGGGATATGCTCGACCCGGATAAGGTTGCCGACTTTGTTATCAGGGCGAAAGACAATCGACCAAACCTCGCGCGACGGGACGCCGATAAGGTCCTGGGCCTGCTGGGGGTCCAGAGAGACGGGAAGCCTACGTTGGCGGGTCTCATGACGCTGGCCGACTATCCGCAGCAAGCTCTTCCAAATCTCTGCGTAACCGCCATTGCCGTTGCGGGAACAAGAATCGGCCAAGACGACTCGGGGGAGAGGTTCATCGATAACAAGCGCTTCGAGGGAACCATAGAGGAAATGGTCGAGGCGGCGATCGCGTTTATAAAAAGGAACACGCGGACAAGGTCTATCATCCGAGACACGCGCCGAGAGGATATTCCAGAGTACCCAGAGAAGGCCGTGCGTGAGATTGTGGTTAATTCGCTGATGCACCGGGATTATGGCCCATATAGTAACGGCACGCCCACCAGGCTGGTCATCTTCTCCAACCGTCTGGAGTGCTGGAATCCAGGGGGAATCTACGGCGGGCAGAGCATTGACAACCTCGGCTACGTGAACATACAGACGAGAAACCCGACCCTTGTCTCAATTCTGGAGATCCAGGGAGTTGCCGAGAATCGCCACTCAGGGATTCCGCTCATCAGGGAGGAGATGAGAAGGGCGGGCCTGCGCCCCCCTGTGTTCGTCGACAGAAGAGGGTCATTCTCTGTTACCCTTTACAATGAGCCCGAGGTCAAGGGCGCGAGAAGCAGGGACGGTCGGCGCAAAGTTTCCGAGGAAGAGCTTCTGGAATTCTGCTCCGTTCCAAGAAGCAGGGGCGAGATCGCCTCGCACTTCAAGGTAAACACTGCCTATGCCTCAAGCCGCTACATCAACCCCTTGGTTGAACGAGAGCTTCTGCTCATGACGATGCCCGAGAAGCCACAGAGCAAAGACCAGCGTTTTGTGACTGCGCGCTAGGCAGGCCCTTGTGGCGCCGCCCTGATCCCACGACCCTAAACTTCCAGCACGCCCAAGAGCGCGCGGTGATCGGTGCCGCTGACCTCCGCAGTCTCGAGCTCGCTCACCGTGATCCCCGACCCGCGCGCGTAGACGATGTGGTC
>DXBZ01000001.1 GCA_019116265.1 Candidatus Olsenella stercoravium
TCGACGCCGCGCTCTGGTGTCTCGCCAACACGTCGAGCTACGCCGAGTGCGTGCTCGCCGCGGTGAACCTCGGGGACGACACGGACACCACGGCCGCCGTCGCCGGCGCGCTCGCCGGCATCGTCTACGGCATCGAGGGGATTCCGGCCGAGTGGCTCGACAAGCTGAGGGGCAAGGACCTGATTGAGGCGTGCTTGTTCTGAGGCAAGCTTCGGACTTTATCGTCCATGCTCCTCCGACCGCTCCTTGCAGAATGGGCATCCTTTCCCGCCATTGATTCTGGCCGAGGTAGACATACGCCAGATGTGGCTAGGATCATTGCCGCAGATCCACTCTGGCGTGAAGCTGAGCTTGCCGAATGGCTTGGTGTTCCAAGGGCTCACTGGGTTGCTCGGGCTCCACTCCGCGGCGAGCTCGGGGTACTTCCACGCTAGGGAGCCCATCACCTTTCCACACTCTGGGCAGCGATTGTTCATCCTCAGCTGCCGCTCCCTTACCGTAGCGTCCCACTCGTGGCCGCATGCGATGCAACGCCAAGTCACCGTGCGTTTGCTCCCATCTCGCACGTTCTCCGGGGTATAGCGCTCTCCGTCCTTGGCGTGGAGCCATTCTGCGGCGAGCTCAGGGTCGGTCACGGCAAGGCAATCTCGATTTTCAAGCGTCTTTGTCGCCAGACCACGGCAAACCATGCATCCGTTGGATAGGTAGCTATACGCAGTCTGAGTAGGGTGGTGCCCTTTCGGGCAGGTGAGGTGAAAGAGCCTCGAAGTAGTGACGGGCGTTGCGAACGGATCCGCATCGTCGTTCCATGCAGCGAGAAGATCCGGGAAGTCGGCTACCACCATGGTCTTGAGAGTTGCCCACTTTATGTCGAATAGATATCCGCGTACCGCAGTGCAAAGCGGACAGCGGTGGTTTCTCGCCATCGAGAAAACCGGAGCGTGGAACTTATAACCGCATGTAGGACATCTCCAGGCATACTCTTGTCGGGAGTTTTGCGTAAGCTCTTCGGGAATGGGGCCAGAGTTTTCTTCCGCGTCCCACCACGCAAGGAGCCCCGCGTCAGCTTCCTTAAGCAATCTCGGAGAACCATCCTGGAGAAGGCTGGATGCGACAGGATGTGACTCGCGCGGGACCTTTATCACCTCGTTGCCGAAGGCAACGCCACCATTTTCCTTGACTCCTCCGCACGTGCACCCGTACTCAACGTCGCACGGTCGCTCTGCTGTCTGTCGACCGCATGCCCGGCATTTGACCAGCATCACGTCATCTCCGCGGCGTCTCCCGTGAATGAGGTCGAGGAGCTCGTATCCATGCTCGTCTGCTAAAGCTTCCGCCTCCTGCCACCTGATGCTCTGGCCAGCGGTAATGACTCCTTGGTCAATCAGTTCGTCGAGGGTGTGTCCAGCCTCGATAAACTTGCCGATTGCCATGTGCTCGAGGTCGTGTCCCCCGTCATACCACCCGAGCCAGCAACAGGCGCGACAGACCTTCTCGCCAATCCCGTTCTTGTCGAGAATGTATTTGAGACGGTAGTGAGCCTAAATGCCGCAGCGGTTGCATCTGGTGAGGAGGTACCCGTCCTTGCGGTAGCTGCCACGGGGGCTGTATGGCTGTGCGAGCGAGAGGCCGCCCTTGGCGAGAATGTCGTCGAGCTCATTGTCAGTCAGCTTCAAGATGGCTACCTCCTCGACTTCGATTGGGTGTTGCGACCATTATCTCACTGCGAGTTCCCGTGGTGTGCTGGTAGATAGTTCCCGTTGAAGAGGGGTCCTCTCTGGGGCCTATCGAGCTGCTCGACGTCTGTGTGCGCAAGGGAATCGAGCTGCTCTACGCGGTCGGCGCGGCAAAGGACGTGTACTACCTCGTGGGTGCCTCGCTCAAGCGCCAGGCGCGGGCGGCAGGGGAGACGCTCTCCAAGGGGCCGGAGCGCGCGGCATCCGCCTACGCGGCGGCATGCGTGGCAAATATGGACGAAATCGCAACGGCTGTGGGCGCCGACTCCTCGAATATCTGGCCTGCCCTGAAGTACCAGTGCATCCATGCGGACTTCGAGGACTGTCTCGTGCTTGCTGCTGCTCAGCGTGCAAAGGCGGACTTCCTCGTGACGAGCGACGAGGCGCTCCTGCGCCATGCGCCCGTGGCGGCGCTCTCGGTCGACGACTTCCTTGTGCTGGTGGGGGGAGTAGTCGGCCCCGAAGGACGCCAAGGGCCTCACGGAGGCGGGGCTGGAGGAGGGGTCAAGCTTGTCACGCGAGCGGCTGGGTGACGGCGCTCGGGCTCTGCGGCTGCCGTTGCTCCGTTTTACTCACTTCGGTTTACTCAAAAAAGTTGACTCAAAATAGTTGAGTCAAAATAACTGAGTGAAGCGGGCTCTGTACGACAAGCACCGTCCTTCTCGCTGCGTATCTGTCCACCCGTCCTGCTACCATCGCCTCAAGGTTGAAGCAGGAGGTCACCATGCCGTTCTCCATCGTTCGCAACGACATCGCGCGCGTGCGCGCAGACGTGCTCGTCAACGCCGCCAACGAGCGACTTGCCGCCGGGGGAGGGGTCTGCGGGGCGATCTTTGCCGGTGCGGGCGCGAGCAAGATGACGGCCGCGTGCGCGCAGACCGGTCATTGCCCCACGGGCTCGGCGGTGACCACGCCGGGCTTTGACCTGCCGTGCCGCTGGGTGATCCACGCGGTGGGCCCCATCTGGCGCGGTGGGACGCACGGCGAGAGGGAGCTCCTGCGGAGCTGCTACCGCAGCGTGTTCGCCGAGGTGGCGCGCCTTGGTGCGACCTCGGTGGCGTTCCCGCTCATATCCGCCGGCATCTTCGGCTACCCCGTGCGCGAGGCGCTCGACGTGGCCCGCGCCGAGGCGTCGGCGTTTCTCAACGACCACCCGGACGTGGAGGTGACGCTCGTCGTCTTCACGCGCGACGTGGTGGCGCAGGGCGTGGCGCTCCTGGGCGAGCTGCGCGAGTACGTGGACGATGCGTACGTGGACAACAGCCCGCACCTGTACGACCGCTCCGCCGAGCTCCGGGAGCTCTGCGTCCCCGAGGCGTGGCACTTCGCGGCGGAACCGCCCGCGCCCGCCCCCATCGCTGGCGGGTCGGTGCCGCCCGACGAGCTCGCCGAGCGTCTGGCGCATCTGGACGCGTCCTTCTCGGAGGCGCTGCTCGCGCTGATCGACGAGTGCGGCCTCACCGACGCCCAGGTCTATCGCAGGGCAAACCTCAGCCGCCAGCTCTTCTCCAAGATCCGCTCCAAGCCCGACTACCGGCCGAGCAAGCCCACGGCGGTGGCGCTCGCGCTCGCGCTCGGCCTCACGCTGCCGCAGACGCAGGAGCTTCTCGCCCACGCCGGGCTCACGCTCTCGCGCAGCAGCAAGTTCGACGTGATCGTCGAGTTCTACCTCGCGCGCGGCGTCCACGACGTCATGACCGTGAACGAGGCGCTCTTCGCCTTCGACCAGCCGCTTCTGGGCTCGCAGTAGGCGCCGGCGCCTCGCGCCAGATGTCGCCCGGCGGTTTACCTCCGCGCCGGCGCCTTCGCGTAGCCTCGATGTCGTCAGGTTGGCTGCGACAAGGGAGGCAGCAATGCGCACGGAGATCGTCTTCATCCTGGACGCGAGCGGTTCGATGGCGGGGCTCGAGGCAGACACGGTCGGCGGCTTCAACAGCCTCATCGAGAAGAGCCGGGAGGAGCCGGGGGAGGCCGTGGTGTCCACGGTGCTCTTCTCGGACGGCTCGCGCGTCCTGCACGACCGGCTCGACATCAGCGAGGTTCCCCGGCTCACGAGGCGCGACTACGAGTGCTGCGGGTGCACGGCGCTGCTCGACGCCGTGGGCGGCGCCATCAGGCACGTCGACCTGGTCCAGGGCGTGCAGCCCAGGGGCTACGAGGCGGACCGGGTGCTCTTCGTCATCACCACCGATGGCCAGGAGAACGCGAGCCGACGCTACACGTACCCGCAGGTCAAGCGCATGATCGAGGAGCATCGGCAGAGGGGCTGGGAGTTCCTGTTCATAGGGGCCAACATCGACGCGGCGGCTGAGGCGGCGAGCCTTGGCATCGCGCGCGAGCGCGCGGCGGACTACGTGGCGGACGGCCGCGGGACCGGGGTGCTCTACGAGGCCATGGCGTGCGCGGTGGCCCAGGCGCGCGCGTGCCCGCCCAGCGCCGCGATGGGCGACGCGTGGCGCGCGGGGCTCGACGCCGACGTGCGGGCACGGAGGCGGTAGGCGCGCAAGGCCAAGGCCGCCAGGTAGAGCCGGCGAGAAGAACCTGCTGCCCGCGGGTTCTTCTCGCCGTTTGTGTGGGTACACTTCTCACGTCCGACTCGTCCGGCGGGAGGTGGCCATGGGCTGTCTGAGCGTGCTGTTCAACCTGATCTGGATTCTCACCGGCGGCTGGCTGACAGCGCTCGGGTTTCTCGTCGTGGGCGTGCTCTGCTACGTCACGATCATCGGGATCCCCATAGGGCGGCAGGCGTTCAAGATGGCGAGCCTGACCCTGGCGCCGTTTGGCAAGGAGATCGTCTACGGCGGCGGTGCCCCGTCGGTGGCCGCGAACGTTGTCTGGCTGCTGCTGGGCGGCTGGTGGTCGGCCCTGTGCTACCTGGCCGAGGGCGCGCTCTACTGCGTGACCGTCGTCGGGATCCCGTTTGGCCTGCAGCTCTTCAAGATGGCAAAGCTCACCCTGTGGCCCTTCGGCGCCGAGGTGCGGTAGGGGCGGTCTCTACACGGCCCAGACGGGAAATGCCCAGGCGCGCTCGCTCACGGGGAAGGTGTCCTGTGCCATGCAGATGATTGCACCCATCCCGATGGTGCGCTTGAGCGAGGAAAGCGCCGCCGGCACGTCATCGGATGCAACCGGGTCGAGTACGCCAAGGTTGCGGGCGTCCTTCTTTGACGGCGAGGCAGTCTTCTTCACCTCGATGGGGTAGAGTGTCCCGTCGCTCTCCAGGAGCAGGTCGATTTCCTTCTTGTCGTTATTCCGGAAGAAGTGGAGGGGCGCCCGTCGCCCGGCGTTCAGGTAGCTCTTGTAGACTTCCCCGAAGACATAGCTTTCGAAGATTTGACCGCTCATGGCACCCGCCTCAAGCGCGCGAGGGCTTGTCCAGCCGGTGAGATACGCGGCGAGTCCCGTGTCGAGGAAGTGCATGATGGGCTGCTTGGAAAGACGCTTGAGCAGATTGTTTGCGTATGGCTCGACAACCTTGACGATGTAGGAGCTCACAAGCAGCGAAAGCCAGGTCTTTGCCGTCTTCTCGTCGATGTCTGCGATGCGCGCGAGCTCCGCATACACCACGGGTTTGGAGGTGAGCGCCGCGCAGGCTGTCATGAAGCGGCGGAACTTGAGCTCGTCACCAATCTGCGAGAGGTCTCGGATGTCTCGCATGATATAGGTGTCGAGGTAGGACTCGTAACCACTCGGGCGAAGGTCATCGGGCAGGGCACGTATTCCCGGAAGGGATCCCGCGCAGATGCGCTCGTAGGCCTCGACGACGTCGTAGGGCCTGGACATGCCCACGCGCCTGACAAAGTAGTCTTGACCCGGCGAGAAGGGCTCCGACTCCACGCCCGCAATCTCCGCCCCGGAGAGCCCGAGCATCTCAATGACGCCGACGCGGCCCGCGAGGGACTCCGAGACCTCCTTCATAAGATGGAACGGCTGCGAGCCGGTGAGCCACACCGTGCCCGTCAGCCCCGTGGAGTCAACGATTTCCTTGATGTAGGGGAGCAGCTCCGGTGCCTTCTGAATCTCGTCGATAAGAACCGGAGGACGATAGCGCTGCAGGAAGAGGGCGGGATCTTCCTTTGCGGTCTGGAGGATTGCGGTGTTGTCGAGACTCACGTAGGCCCGCTCGATGCCGCTTGTCGCATCCTCCTCCATGAGGTGTCGCAGCATGGTCGTCTTGCCGACCTGTCGCGGGCCGGTCACCACGACGACCTTGAAGTGCTCGGAGTAACGATGAACCACGGACTCGAGCGCTCGCTTGATATACATGCCTTGCCTCCAAATCTTCTCAAATCCGGAATCGACTCCGGATTTGAGAAGATTATAGTGAAAGTGCGGGATGTGACCAAATAAACAACCTATTGGCAAACAACAGCTAGCAGAGTCCTCGAAGACTTGTCAGAGTCACCTGAACATACGGCGGGGAGCCTTGCCGGGGGCTGGGCCTGAGTGCAAGACAGATCCAGCGTGCACTCAAGGAGCTCCGTGAGGCAGGCTGTATCGTGCGTGAGGGCTCGCGAAAGACGGGCAGTGGCGTGTATTGTGACATCCCATGTCGTAGTAAATGTCGTAGTGCCGATGGCTTGTGCTATGACGCCAATGACAGCATCCAATTGACGTCCCACGTCCTTCTCGCCCATCTGCCGAAAGACGTGTTTCCGCCTGCCGCAGCGTCCTTGTCGCCGGCCCTCCCGCGCGGTAAGTAAACAGCAGCGGCGCGCATCCGGCGCGCAACGGCAGAAGGGAAGAACATGCAGCTCGAGAACAAGGTTGCGGTCGTCACCGGCGCGTCGTCGGGCATGGGGCACGCCATCGTGGAGCTCTTCGCCCGAGAGGGTGCCAAGGTGGTTGCCGTCGCGCGGCGAAAGGAGCGCCTCGAGGAGCTGGCGGCGAGTCTGGCAGACGCCCCGGGCGAGGTCGCGGTCTATCCCGGTGACGTCTCCTCGCGCGAGGTCAACGAGGGCATGATCGACTTTGCCCAGAAGACCTTCGGCGGCTTTGACATCCTCGTCAACAACGCCGGCATCATGGATGACATGTCCCCGGTGGGCGACGCCACGGACGAGAAGTACGAGCAGGTCATGGCCGTCAACGTCTACGGCCCGCTTGCCGCCATGCGCGCCGCAGTGAACGCCTTCAAGGCCTCCGGCACCAAGGGCTCGATCGTCAACGTGGCCTCCGTGGGCGGCATGCGCAGCTGCGCGGGTGCCATCTACTGCGCCTCCAAGGCCGCTCTCATCTCGCTCACCAAGAACACCGCCTACATGTACATGGCGGACGGCATCCGCACGAATTGCATCGCGCCGGGAGGTATCGTGACGGAGATCGCCACGTCGATGGGCGTCCCCAACCCGGCGGGCTACGGCCGCATCAAACCCGTGCTCGACTGCGCGCCTGCACCCGGCGGCGCCGAGGAGATCGCCGCCGCGGCGCTCTTCCTGGCCAGTGACGCCGCGAGCTACGTCAACGGCGTCGTCCTGCCCGTGGACGGCGGCTGGATGGCCGGCTGAGCTTGAGTGACAGCGTGTTTTGTGGCGGGGCCGTCGGCGCTGTGTTGGCGGTCCCGTCTTATTTGACCGGGAGGGGAATTATTGTCCGGTCGCTACGCTAATCTGAAGCTAGGACCAAGACGGAAGAACGGGAGGGGAACCATGGACACCGGCTTTCGCAGCGTGATCGGCTCCGACGGTGCGACGCACCTCGAGCATCAGGTTGGCACCATGCGCTTTGACCTCGCGACGGGGCGGATGACGCAGGTTCTTCCCTCGCCCGGCGGCATGCGGAGCGTCATCCGGCCCAACGGATCGTTCGGTCTTGAGCAGACCATCGGCAACATGAGGTTCAACATCGAGCAGGGAAACTACGACCTGCTTCTTTAGAGCTGCCCCGGGGTTTCTACCGCTTCGGGCAAGCACGCAAGGAGGTACCCATGTCGCTCGTTCGCCTGTCGGAGCGCATATCCTATCTCCCGCACGTCGAGGAGCTTGACCGTCCCGTGCTGGCGCTCGTGCGTGGGGACCGCCTCGCGCTCGCCGTCGACGCGGGCTACTCGCCGCGCCACGTCGCGGACCTCTACCACGGGCTCGTCTCGGCGGGCCTCCCGCTGCCCGACCTCACCGTGCTCACGCACTGGCACTGGGACCACAGCTTTGGCATGAGCGCCGTCGCCGGCCTCACGGTCGCCCGGAAAGAGACGAACGAGCACCTGCTCGAGGCGTGCGGAATCCTCTCGGACCCGGATGACCCGCGCCACGCGGACATCCGCTCAGCCCAGGGCTTTGCCGAGGAGTTCCCGCCCGGGGAGGACCCCGTCGTCGTGACCGCCGACCTCGAGTTTGAGGGCGAGCTCGCGATTGACCTCGGCGGCGTGACGGCCCGCCTGATCGCCACGGACGCGCCCCACACCAACGACTCGACGCTTGCCTACGTCCCCGAGGAGCGCACCCTCTTCGTGGGCGACTGCTTCTGCGAGGACTACGACTCCGGCGATGACCCGTCCGTTTGCCACCTCGACCCCGCGCGGCTGCGCGCACTTCTCGCCACGATAGAGGGCCTGGACCCGGCGCCGGAGACTTTCGTCATCGGCCACTGCCCGCCGGAGGGTCCGGACGAGTTCGTCGGATACCTGCACGAGCTGCTGCGGGCGGCCCCGGGAGAGGGGGGCGTGCATGCCAACGCTTCGTGACGCGATCTACGGCCTGGCCGTGGGCGACGCGCTCGGCGTGCCGTACGAGTTCCGCCCGCGGGGGAGCTTCGCCTGCACGGGGATGGTCGGCCACGGCACGCACGACCAGCCGGCGGGCACCTGGTCGGACGACACGAGCATGACGCTCGCCACCTGCGACAGCATCCGCGCGTGCGGCCACGTGGACACGACGGACATGCTCGAGCGGTTTCGCGCGTGGATCGACGGCGGAGCCTATGCCATCGACGGCGCGGTCTTTGACTACGGCAACACCACGGCCCACGCGCTCGCCGCCGGCACGGGCTGTGCGGGCGAGCGCGACAACGGCAACGGCTCTCTCATGCGCATCGCGCCGCTCGCCTTCACGGACGCCACGGACGACGAGGTCCGCGCGGTCTCGGCCATCACGCACGCGCACCCTGTCTCAACCGAGACCTGCGTGGAGATGGTGCGTGTGATGCGCGCGCTCGCGGCCGGCGCCTCGCCGGCGGAGGCGATTCCGGACTTTGACGTCCTTCTCGCCGCCAGCGAGAAGGACCTGGGCTCGGGAGGCTTCGTGCGGGACACGTACTGCGCCGCGTTCTGGTGTCTCGCGGTCTCGGAATCCTATGAGGAGTGCGTTCTGCGAGCCGTCAACCTCGGGGACGACACGGACACCACCGCGGCCGTGGCCGGGGTGCTCGCGGGCATCGTGTACGGCGCGGACGCCATTCCGCCTGCCTGGATGGAGGCGCTGCGGGGCAAGGACATCATCGAAAGCTGTCTGTTCTGACATGTAGATCATCGACATCTGCGTCAGGGTGTGATCGACGGCTGCCGGGTAGCAGCGCTCGGAGAGGTCCTGGCGTTCGACGGCGACATGACGGCGTAGGCTGCTAGAAAGCACGTACGGGCCTGGGAGCCGAATGCGGCCCTTGGGCTTTTCTGGTTGAGGTCGCAGGCCTCCGCAACAACGTTCGGCGAGCTGATTGTCCCAAATAGAAAAACGAGAAAAAATAAAAAAACGAAAACGGATAAAATAACGAGAACAGAGCCCTCGATGCGAGGAGGCGCCATGGGGAAGGTCAACCCGTTCAAGCCGACCGCGGGTGCGGAGCCGCCAGTCCTAGCAGGCCGTGACACGGTTCTTGATGACTTTGAGATTGGGCTTGAGGAGGGCGTTGGCGCGCCCGGAAGACTCATGCGCATTACTGGTCCGAGGGGCTCTGGCAAGACCGTTCTTCTCACTGAGTTGGGCGACATTGCCCGTCGGCGCGGGTGGTGTGTGGTGGATGTGACGGCAGGGGAGCATCTTCCCGAAATGATCTGTCGCCGTCTCGAGAAGACGGACAGTGTCGACTACTCGGTAGAGCTTGACCTCATGGTCGTAAAGGCGAAGGCTCAGAAAGACCAGCCTCATAGATCTGAGGATGTCTATGAGACTCTTGAGCGCATTACCGGCAAGCTAACCGAGAAGGGCAAAGGTCTGCTTGTCACGGTCGACGAGATTCAGGACGCCAGCGTCGAGGACGTTCGCGAGATTGCCGTAGCGATTCAGCATCTCATCAGGGAGCGTCGCAACATTGCCTTTGTCTTTGCCGGGCTGACCGCAGGAGTGATGAATCTGTTGGGAGAGGATGGGCCTACGTTTTTGAGGCGCGCGTACCCGGAAGAGCTGAACACCATTCCGGTGGGCGAGGTCGAGGCGGCGCTGAGGGCAACGTTCGAAGAGGGCGGCGTCCGAATTGACGAGGACGCGCTTGCTTTGGCTGCGGATTCAACTGCTGGATACGCCTATCTCATTCAACTGGTGGGCTACAACGTCTGGCGTGCCGCACAGGTTCGTGCCGGCTGGGAATTTGATGCAGTCTCAGCCGAGGATGTCGAGAAGGGCGTTGTCGCTGCGCGTCGGGAGTTCGAGCGGACGGTGC
>DXBZ01000054.1 GCA_019116265.1 Candidatus Olsenella stercoravium
GGCTGCGACGTCTTCACCTGGAGGATGCGTGCCTCGGAGCTCGCTTGCCTCTCGCCGGGGTAGGCGGCGAGCGCGGGCAGTCCACAGTCGAGTACCTGCTCGTCCTCGTAGCCTTTGTCTCCGTCATCGGGGCGCTCGGCCTGCTCTGGCATGCGGGGCGCGACGGCGTGCTCGTGGGCCTGGCCACGCAGAGCGCCTCCCATGGCGTGGGACAGGGCGGCGTCTCGCTGCTCAAGGACGTTCTGGGGTACTGAGGTGGGCGAGAAGAACCACCGCCTGGGGCAGATGAGCGTCGAGGCGGCCCTGCTGCTCCCGGTCGTCCTGACGCTGCTCGCCCTTCTCGTCCAGCCGGTTTGCGTGCTGTACACGCGCACCGTCATGGCGTCGACGGCGGGCGAGCTCGCCCGGCTGGCCGTCACGTCGCGGGCATCCGAGGCCGACCTGCGCTCCTTTGCGCTGCGACGGCTCGCCGCGGTGCCCGACCTCTCGATCTTCCACGAGGGCGGGCCGGCGGACTGGGAGCTGGAGGTGACGGGTCCCGACGAGGGCGGCTCGGTCCTCGTGGCGCTGGAGGGGCGCGTCCGTCCGCTGCCCCTGCTCGGGGCGCTCGTGGCGGCGCTGGGGACGGGCGGGGACGGGACGGTGCTGGTTAGGGTCGAGACAAGGGGCGACCTGCGGGCGGATTGGATTGGAGGGGACTATGACGACTGGGTCGGCATGTGGGGGTAGCGCGGGTCGCACGGCGGGCGTGCTCTCCGTCTTTCGCGACGACGAGGGCGGCTTCACGACGGTCGCCGTGGCCGTCGCGCTCCTGCTGAGCCTTACGCTGGTCTTTGCGGCGGCCTCGGCGGGGTGGGTCACGTCCCGCTCCTCGGAGGTCCAGCGCGTCGCCGACGCCTCGGCGCTCGCCGGCGCCAACGCGGTCGCCGCCTTCACGACGGTCGCCCAGGTGCTGGACGCCTGCACGCTGAGCCTTGGCCTCACGGGGATCGTCGTGTACGGGGCGGGGCTCGTCGCCTCGTGCGTGCCGGGACTCACGCCGCTCGGACTCCAGATGTGCTCGGCGGGAGGGCAGATCCTCGATGCCCGCACGCGCTTCGCCCAGACTGCGGCACGCGGGCTCGACAAGCTCGAGTCGGCGCTGCCGCTGCTCGTGGTCGCAAACTCGGCCTCGTGCGTCGCGGCCAACTCGGAGGAGGGGCTCTCGTACGTGGGGTGTGCCCTGCCGCTGCCCCTGACGTCGGCATCGGACTTCTCGGCGATACTGACCGACGTGGACGACACCGCCATGAGCGACCTCTCCGAGGAGATGCGGGAGGCGTCCGAGCAGGCGGAGGAGGCCCGCGACCGCGCGCGGGACGCGCTCGAGCGCGGGTGGATGGCCGATTGCGGCTCCGCCCCCTACTCGATGTACGAGCGGGCGGGAACCCTCGCCGGCCTCGCGGGGTCGGCAAACCCCTACTACGCCTCTGCGGAGACCTGGGGCTTTGGTGTCGCCCTCGAGCGGGCGCGCGCCTACTACGCGGCGCGCCTGTCCGCCGAGCGCGTGGCGGGCGCCACGGCGGAGGAGCTCACGGACGCCGCGTGCAGGAGGGCGTTCTACGAGTACGCGCTCGCGGAGGTGCGCTCCGGCTCCTGGTTCGAGCGCGCAGACGGGACGGTGGACGGCAACCTCCCCAGCCTGCCGAGAAACGCCGACGACACGCGCGCCTGCTCGCTCTACACGCAGGTGACGTGGCCCTGCACGGACGAGGGCGGCCTTCGGACGCTCCATGCGGCATCGAGCTGCCCGGGTGCCGAGGGGCCCTCCTCCGGGAGCGCCTCGCTCGCGCAGCTCGACTCCGGGGCCGTCGCACGCTGTCCCGCCTGTCAGATGGATGTTGGCGAGCTGGGACGTGTGGCTGCGGCGTCGACCTCGATCGAGAACGGCTTTGAGTACCACTGGCGCCTGGTCGTGGAGGCATCCGAGGACTACGAGGCCGCACGCGACGACTGGGCGGCGGCCGAGACGCGGACGCGCGAGCTCGCGGAGCAGGGCGAGGAGGCCTTCTCTGCGGCACTCGACCAGCTGGGCTCCGAGCGCCCCACCCTCTGCCCACCGGGGGCTTGGGGCTGCGTGGCCGTGGTCGCGCGCTCTGAGGGGACGGTCGTCCCGACCGAGCTCACGGCATCCTTTCTCTCGTCGGCTGAGCTTCCCGCCGGCGCCGCGGTCTCTGCGGCGACGCTCGCCCCAGACGAGTCGACCGCCGAGAACAACGTGCTCGCGAGCTTCTTTGATGCGCTCTCGAGCGGGGACTCGGCGATCGGCGGGGCCCTCGACGGCGTCATGGAGCTCTGGGGAGACATGCTCGTGGGCTACGGCAACATGACGGAGGCAGGCGGGGAGTTTCTCGACGATCTTGACGGCGTCCTGGGAGGGACCGTCGGCTCGTGGCTGCGAGACCAGCTCAAGGGGGTGCTCGCGGGCGCCGGCCTGGAGCCGGTCGACATGCGACTGAGAAAGCCGGTGCTGACCAACACACAGGACGTGCTCGACCGAGCGGGCCTCGACCAGGTCTCCACGCTCCGGGAGCTGGTGTCGCGGTTTCCCGACGCTACGACGGCGGCCGACCTCGCGCGGTCCGTGGGAATCGAGCTCGAGGGCTGGGCCGGGGGAGGCTCGATCACGGTCGCGGAGCTGCCCGTCCCGGGGACGAGCTGGTCGATTCCGCTGACCGTTGACCTCGCCGCGCTGGGAGGCGCGCCATGAGCGGGGGCTGCGGCCGGCTCCTGTCGGCACGAGACGCGCAAATGACCGTCGAGCTCGCGGTGGTGGTCCCCGTGGTCATCGTGGTGGCTCTCGTGGCGTTGAACCTCATGGGCTACGTGGAGGCCTGCGCCGCATTTGACCAAGCGGCACAGGACGCCGTGCTCGCGCAGGGCGTGGCACCGACGGGCGAGCAGGGCGCCGAGCACGCGGCAGCCGAGGTCAGGGCTGCGATCGAGGAGCTGGTCGGGAGGGCGGACCGCTGCGAGGTCGAGGTCCGCTCCGAGGCGGTCTCGGCGGGGGCTCAGGGGTCGTTTGTCATCTCGCCCCTGCTGACGCGCTACGTGTGCACGCTGACGTACCGGCCCTGGCCGAGGGCGCTTCGTCTCCCGGGCGTCACGTACGAGGCACCGTTTGCGCTCGAGCACGAGTGCGAGCTCGTCGTCGACCGGTACCGCCCCGGGGTGGTGGTCTGAGGTGGGCGCGGCGAGGCTCGCCTCGGACGAGCGGCCGGGGCGTGTGATCGAGCTCAAGGTGCTGACGAGCTGGGCACAGCGCCTGCGGGGACTTCTGGGGACGGGACCCGACGCGGATCCGGTCATGCTCGCGCGCTGCCCGTCGATCCACACATTTGGGATGCGCTACCCGATCGACGTTGCCCTCGTGGGCGAGCTCGGGGAGGTACTGCTGGTGAGAAGGGCGCTGCCGCCACGCGAGTTTCTCGCCCACCCGGACGCGTGCTGCGCGATCGAGCGGCCCGCACGTGAGGGGGCGTGGCTCGAGGAGGGGGAGCACCTCTGGGTGACGGCGGTCACGCCGGATACGGTTGGAAGCTGAGAGAGGAGATCACGATGGACGAGACGAAAGGAAGGCTCCCGAGCTACCAGACAAAGGCCTGCCCGCGCTGCGGGGCCGAGCTCTATGCTGACATGAACGTCTGCTACGGGTGCCTGTACGACTTCACGAGAGACGCGCCCCGCCCCGCCGTCTCCGAGCTCCCCCTGGGGGCGCCCGAGTACGAGGGGGACGAGACGCTCGACCTTGGGGCAGGCACGTCGCCTGGCGTCACGGAGGAGGTGGGCATGCTCCTGAGGACGCCCTCGGTCAACCTGTGGGTGGGTGTGTCCGCGCGAGGCGTGCTGGTCGGGCGGGGATCCAAGAACGACATCGTGCTCAACTCCCGTGCCGTCTCCCGCAGCCACCTGCGCCTCGTCCCCACGCCCGACGGCATGGAGGCGAGTGACCTCGGCGCGACCAACCCTGCGCGCTATCAGGGGAGAGACCTGAGGGGCACTGTCGTGGTTCCCTACGGAGACACGATCGACGTCTGCGGCTGCGCCCTCACGATGACCGGGCCACGGGCGGCCTTGGCCCCGGCGACGCTACAATGTCGGTGACGGCACGCCGCCCGGGGCGCGCCGAGGACGACGCGAATCGAGGTTCGTATGAGCGACCGCCCCGCAAGCAGGCCCTGGCCCCTCCTTCTTGTTCTGCCCGTGCTTCTCGCCCTGCCCATCGTCCTGCTGGCGCCGTCTACCGCGCAGGCCCGCGAGTACGAGATGACGCGGACGGAGATAGACGCCGAGGTCCGCCAGGACGGCTCCCTGCTTGTGACCGAGGTCAGGACCTTTGACTTTGACGGCTCGTTCAACGGCGTCTACTGGGACATTCCCCAGGGCTACAACAGCAGCAACGGCAAGGACGTCGAGGTTGATGTCATCCTTGCGGGCGAGGGATCGCCCGGGGACGTGAGCGATTTCGAGGAGTCGGCGAGCGGGCAGCCGGGAACCTACGAGGTCTCGGATCTGGGGTCCGACGTGAGACGCGTCAAGCTGTACGCGCCCCACGAGGACGAGACGGTCCAGTTCACCATCGTCTACGAGGCGACGGGCATCCTCACAAACTGGGAGGACACCGCCGAGCTCTACTGGAAGTTTGTCTCCGACGGTTGGGAGGAGCCCTCCGAGAACGTGACGTGCACCCTGCACCTCCCGGTATCGTCGGGCGAGACGGTGAGCCCCGGGGAGAACGTGCGCGCGTGGGGACACGGCCCGCTCGACGCCTCGGTTGAGTTCAGCGGCGACGAGATCGTCTACACCGTGCCCGGCGTGGGTACCGACGAGTTTGCCGAGATGCGGGTGACGTTTCCCTCCGCGTGGGTTCCGAGCCTCGAGGTGAGCGAGGGAGAGGCGCTCCCGGGCATACTCGCCGAGGAGCAGCAGTGGGCCGACGAGGCAAACGCCCGGCGCGCACGGGTCCGCGCCGTCTACGTCGGAGGCATTGTCGGAGACGTCGCGGTTGCCGCGGGTACGGTGGTCGCTGCCCTGGTGGTGCGCTCCCGCTATCGCCGCGACTTCCGGCCGCAGTTCCAGGGCACCTACTACCGCGACGTCCCGACGGGGGACCACCCTGCCGTCCTGGGCACCCTCTTCAACGGGGGAGACGCCGAGTCCAAGGAGCTCACGGTGGCGCTCATGCGCCTCACCGACGAGGGGTATGTGCGTCTGGAGCGCGTGAAGAAGCAGCGCGACGGCCTCTTTGGCAAGAGGGACGAGGAGGACTTCCGCCTAGTCAAGCTTCGCGACGTGCCGAGTGCCGAGGAGGTGTCCGGCCGCGTGACGCGTGACGCCCGCGACGTGGACGAGAGAACGCTCTCGTTCCTGTTTAACCAGGTGGCTGCAGACGGCGGAGAGGGCGCGTCCGAGCTGCTCTTCTCACAGATCGACGTCTATGCCAAGGAGCACGCGCAGGACTATGCCGACGCCCTTGACGGCTGGAAGGGCGTCGTCGAGGGTTCCTGCCTCGAGCGCTTTCTGGGCGACGGCCGTCCCGTGCGCGGAAGGACCCTGCTCCTCGTGCTCGGGATCGTCTGCTTTGCTGCGGCGGCGCTCTCGTGCATCATGGTCCTCGCGACCGGGAGCTCGCCGATCCTGGCACTCGTGCTCGCTGCGCTCCTGGCGGGTGCCGGCGTGGTTGCGTTTGTGATAAGGGGCTCAATGCCGGGGCTCGACAAAGAGGCCGTTGAGGTCAAGGCCAAGCTGGAGGCGCTCCAGCGTTGGCTGCGCGAGTTCACGCGCCTCGAGGAGGCGGTGCCCACGGACGTGGTGCTGTGGAGGCGCCTGCTGGTCATGGCCGTGGCGCTCGACGTTGCCGACGAGGTCGCGGAGCAGCTCCGCGTGGCGCTGCCCAAGGTGCTCGATGACCCGCTCATCATGCCCACCTACGCCTGGATCTACTGGCACACGCCCGGTGGGCCCACACCCGCGGACGAGCTGACCGACCAGCTGGACTCCGCCCATCACGTCTCTGCGGCGGCCCTCGCGTCCTCGGAGCTGAGCTCGGGCTCCGGCGCCGGGGGCGGCTTCTCCGGCGGCGGGGGCGGCGGCTTTGGTGGCGGCGGGGGCGGCGGCGCGTTCTGAGCGCAGGAATCGCCCCTAGATACGGCCGGGCGAGAAAAGCGCTCAGGAATGCGCTCCGTTTACGAACGCGTTCCGCTGGCCCCACGGCGCCGCATAGAAATCGTGTCTGCATACGGCGCCGCGCGCAAAAAACGGCGCCATGTACGGTCAGACCACGGCCCGAGGTTCTTCTCGCCCGTAAATCGAGCCCTTTTCTGTGCGGGATTGTGCCAACGTTGTAGATGGCCGCATTTCCGACGCAGCGCGCCCGCCAACCGCGGCAGAAAAATTGTCTTTGACACGAGCGGCGAGTTTGGTATAGTAAGCGCTGCACCAAATGGCTGGGTAGCTCAGTTGGTAGAGCAGGGGACTGAAAATCCCCGTGTCAGGGGTTCGACTCCCTTCCCCGCCACCAGAACTTGAGGCCCCTGGTCGCTCGCGCGGCCAGGGGTTTTTCCTTAGTAGCGCACCTCGAACTCACGCTCGCCCTGCACCACGGCGATCTCGTCGCGCTGGTCGATCGTGTAGCTCACGCGCTGGCCGCGTCCGCCAAACTCCTCCAGCATGCTCGAGAAGAACGCGCCCACGTGTGACGGAGACCCCTGGACCTCCGCCGTGACGGAGCCGTCGGGCTCGTTTCTCACCCAGCCGGTGACGGAGAGCCGCCGCGCCACCATGGCGGCCGTCCAGCGAAACCCCACGCCCTGGACCCGTCCCACAAAGCGCACGCGCAGCCGCTTGGCGTCCGGCGGCGTGGGCACCCCCTCCTCGCGGCGGTCCCTCTTCCAGAACGCGCACATGGCACCCTCCCTGCGGCATCAAGAATGTGGTGGTCGCATGGCTTGGTCGGCGCGCACGCAAGCCGTTGCTACAATAGTATGCGCTCTTTTGCCTATACAGGGAGGGACCATGGGCTGCACACGAAGAGAGTTTCTCGCGCTCGCTTCCGTGGGGACGATCGCCGGGATGGCGGGCTGCGCTCCCGCCCAGCACGAGGCGGAGCCCTCGACGGACGAGGGCCAGGCCACGCCCCCCGTTGACGCCTCAAAGTTTGAGAGCCTCGCGCTCGACCCCTCCGCATGGCGCTTTGATGGCGAGAACAACGTCTACTACCAGCTCGGTCTCACCTACTGCCTCGACCCGGCGACCGAGACGTACGAGTCGCTGGCGATCTTTGTCCCCGGCTCCTATTTCATTGGCAAGAAGAACGGCGACACCTACACCTGCACGGTGAACGAGAAGGCCGTGGTGGGCAGCTTCACCCCCGCGACGGCCCCCATCCTCATGCCCATCAACTCGGGTAGCCTCGCCGCCCAGGCGAGCCCGACGACCTACGGCTACGAGGGGCTCGCCCCTTACCTGACCCAGGGCTGCGTCTACGTCTACGCGGGCTTCCGCGGACGCTCCGCAGCGGTGGACACCACCAGCGGCTCGGACGACCTCATCGCCGGCGGGTCCCCGTGGCCCGTGGTCGACCTCAAGGCCGCGATCCGCTACCTGCGCTACAACGCCTCGGTCCTGCCCTGCGACGCCAGCCGCACCTTTGTCTTTGGGTTTGGCGCCGGCGGCGGGCTCTCGGCGGTTCTCGGCGCGTCCGGCGACGCGGCCCTCTTTGAGCCCTACCTCGCGGAGATTGGCGCCATCACGCACGACGCGACGGGCGCCTCCGTCTCCGACGCCATCGCCGGCAGCGCCTCGTGGTGCCCCGCCACCTCCTACGACATGGCCGACGCCGCCTACGAGTGGTGCCAGGGCCAGTACGCGAGCGACGGGTCGCGCGCGGACGGCACGTGGACCCAGCTCCTCTCGAGGGATCTCGCCGGCGCCTACGGTGCCTGGATCAACGAGATGGACCTGCGCGACTCCAGCGATGCCCAGCTCACGCTCGACGAGACCGAGACGGGCGTCTACGCGATGGGCTCCTACGCCCAGGCGCTTCTCGACGAGGTGGACGACGCCGCCACGTACTTTGTGCAGAACACCGCCTTTCCCTATACCTACACGCCCCAGCGTCTGGAGGACCCGGCGTTCCCGGGCGACCCCAACCTCGCGGCCTCGCGCGAGGCGGACGCCCTGTCGCAGGGTGCCGGCGGCGAGGCGGCCGCGGACGGGACCGGCGAGGCCGAGGCCGGCGCGGTCGAGGGCGTGGCCCAGGTCCAGTCCACGATCTACGACTCGGCGCAGAGCTACTTCTCGTCGCTCAACGCGAGGGCGTGGTGGATCAACTACAATCACCGCTCCATGAGCGTGTCCGTCTCGAGCCTGCGCGACTTTGTCGTGAACCTGCGCCCCGCCAAGCTGCCGGCGGCGCCGTTTGACCGACCCGATCGCAGCTCGCGTGCCAACCAGCTCTTTGGCGTGGGGGAGGACTCCACGCTGCACTTCTCGTCCTGCGTTGCCGGGGTGGTCGAGGCGGGCGTCGACGAGCTCTCGGCCGCCGAGGGCTGGGACCCGGCATATGAGACCGCATGGGCGGACGACCTCGAGACGGTGGACGTCCTCGAGACGCCCATGGCCGACCGCGTTGCGATGATGAACCCGCTCACGTGGCTGAGCGGCCACTACGAGGGCTACGGCCAGGCCACGGTGGCGCCGCACTGGCGCGTCAACGAGGGCCTCTTTGACACCGACACCTCGCTGTGCACGGCCGCCAACATCGTCTGCGCCCTGCGCAAGTATGACGGCGTCGCGGACGTGGCGCACACCCCGGTCTGGGGGCAGGGCCACGTGCTCGCCGAGCGCTCCGGCTCGGCGACCTCCAACCTGATCGACTGGGTCGTCTCCTGCTGCGCGTCGTAGGTGGTCGCGCATGGGCTCTGTGGGACAGGGGGGCTCCGACGAGGCGCTCTCCCCGCGTCAGTCTCTCTTCGTGGGCGTGACACTCTTCTCGATGTTCTTTGGGGCTGGAAACCTGATCCTGCCGCCGCTCCTTGGCGTGCAGGCGGGCTCCGCCACGCTTCCGGCGCTCATCGGCTTTCTCGTGGCGGGCGTGGGCCTGCCGGTGCTGGGCATCGTCGCCGTGGCGCTCTCCGGGACGCTGCGCGACCTCTGCGCGCGGGTCCATCCCGCGTTTGCCCGCGTCTTCGTAGCCCTCGTCTACCTGGCGATCGGCCCGTGCCTGGCGATTCCACGCACGGCCTCCACGGCCTTTGAGATGCTCGCGCCGCTTTTGGGGGAGGGAGTCCCCCTCGAGGCGGCGCGCCTCGTGTTCTCGGTTGCCTTCTTCGCGGTGGCGTATGCGCTCGCCATGCGCCCGGGTCGCCTCACGCACCTGCTCGGGCGTGTGACCGGCCCTGCGCTCATCCTGCTGATCGTGGCCGTCGTGGCGTCTGCGGTCGCCGCGCTCGCGGCGGCGCCCGCGCTGCCTGCCGCCGCGCCCGTCGCCCCGTACGACTCCGCTGCGGCGGTCCAGGGCTTCCTCACGGGGTATCAGACCATGGACCTGCTCGCCTCGCTCACGTTTGGCCTCGTCATCGCCACCAACGTGCGCAACCTCGGCGTCACCGGGCGCAGCGGCGTCATGCGCGAGGTCTGCCGCGCGGGCGTGCTGGCCGGCGTGCTCATGGTCGCCGTCTACGGGGGCCTCGCCGTGGTGGGCTTTGAGCGGTGCGAGGCGCTCGCCGGCGCCACCAACGGGGCCGCGGTCATCACCTCCTCGGCGAGCGCGCACTTTGGGGTGGCGGGGACCGTCGTCGTGGCGGCGATCTTCCTGCTGGCGTGCCTCAACGTCTGCATCGGCCTCATCAGCTGCTGCGGCTCCTACTTCGCCGACGAACTGCCCCGCGTGAGCTATCGCGGCTGCGCGCTGGCCTTTGCGGCCTTCTCCTGCGCGGTCGCCAACCTCGGTCTCGACGCGATTCTTGAGCTCTCCGCCACGCTGCTCGGGTGCCTGTACCCCGTGGCCATCGTGCTCGTGGTGCTCGGCATGCTCCATCGCCTCACGGACCGCGTGCCGCGCCTGTGGCGCTGGAGCGTCTCCGTGACGGCCGTGGTGAGCGTGGCCGAGGCGGCTTGCGCCGCGCTGGGGCTTGCGCCGGGCCACCTCCCCCTTGCCGACCTGGGGCTCGGCTGGGTGTGCCCGGCCCTTATCGCCGCGACTCTCGCGCTCGTACTGCCAACCAGCGCTCGAAAGGAGACCATATGACCGTGTCAAACAAGGGCAGGGGCCTGCTGCCGCTCGCCCTTCTCGCCACCCTGCTCGTTGCCTTTGTTGCCGTGGGGTGCTCCGGAGCGCAGGGGGACGCCCCTGCCGAGAAGAGCGACGAGGCCTCAACTCAGCAGACCGTGGACCCCAACGATCCCTACGCCTCCGGCATCCACCACGCGCGCATCGAGGTCGAGGACTATGGGACCATCGAGGTGACGCTCAACGCCAACGCCGCCCCGATCACGGTCGCCAACTTCTGCCACCTTGCCGAGGAGGGCTTCTACGACGGCCTCACGTTCCACCGTGTTGTGCCCGGCTTCATGATCCAGGGCGGCGACCCGTCCGGCGACGGCACGGGCGGCTCCGACCAGACCATCACCGGCGAGTTCTCCGCAAACGGCATCGCCAACAGCATCCCGCACACGCGCGGCACGATCTCTATGGCGCGCGCGAGCGACCCCGACTCCGCGAGCTCGCAGTTCTTCATCATGCAGGAGACCACGTCCTCGCTCGACGGTCAGTACGCGGCGTTTGGCACCGTGACCTCGGGCATGGAGGTCGTCGACGCGATCTGCGAGAAGGTTCCCGTGGCCGACGAGGCGAGCGGCCTCGTGGCGCCGGAGGACCAGCCGGTCATCACCTTGATCGAGGTCCTCGACTGACGCTGCGCGGCCGGGCCGTCCTCGGCTTCCGCAAAGGTAAACACAAAAACATACTCATATGACCGTCCGTTGACAACACCCTTTCCGTGAACGGCGCAAAAATACCAATTTTCGTGGTATACTCGTCCCACGTGAAAGGAGCGGCGTATGTATTCTGTGGGTGACTACCTCGTCCATCCAGGCCAGGGTGTCTGTCAGGTGAGGGATGTGACGAGCGGCCCGCAGGCGGTCTACCAGCTGCTTCCCGTTGGAAAGCGCCATCCGGTGCACATCAGCTTCCCGGTTGCCAACGAGGGGCGCCTCCGCCCGGTCCTCACGCGCGACGAGGCCGAGCGGATCATCGAGGACTATCCAACGATCGAGGTCGAGCGCTTCCAGGCGCGCAACAACTCCCTCGAGGAGGAGCACTACCGCACCGAGATGCGCCAGGGCTCCTGCCGGGACTCCGTGCGCATCGTGAAGACCTTCCGCGCCCGCATCGCCGAGCTCTCCGCGCGCAACAAGAAGCCGCCGGTGGCCTACGAGCGCATCCTCAAGGAGGCGCGCGAGCGCTCCTGCTCCGAGCTCGCGGTGGCGCTCGGTTGCACGCCCGACGACGTGGCCCTGCTCCTCCAGCGCAGCATGGGCGAGTCCGCCGAGCAGAACTAGCAGAGCCGGCGAGAAGGACGCCCGCCCCGCGCTCCCCGGTTACCGTTTGGGTACCGCCTCATGGGGGAGCTGTGTGCTCATCGCATCTGCCCGTACAATGGGGGGCGCACAGCGGACCCGACTCAGGGAGGATTACATGGCGTCTGATCAGGAGGCCCGCGGCAGCAGGGTCATCATCACCGTTCTGGGAGACGACCGCCCGGGCATCGTTGCCGCGGTGGCGGGGGCGCTCAGCGAGCGCGAGGCCAACATCCTCGACATCTCGCAGACCATCCTGCAGGGCATCTTCACGATGACCATGCTGGTCGATCTTGAGAAGGCGGACTTCTCCGAGCTCAAGGCTCGTCTCGACGAACTCTCCGAGGGCCTCGGCGTGCAGATCATGATGCAGCGCGAGGAGGTCTTCCGCTACATGTATCGCCTCTAGCTCCAGGCGCCCATCGAGCGGGCCGGCCGCTGCTGGCCCCGGGAGGAGGTTCCTATGATTCACCTGCCCAAGGGTGGCGGGAGGCCCATCCTTACCCCGCGCGACACCCCCGCCTTTGACCATGTGGCCGACGCCTATCCCATGCCGTCGGTCGGGCTCGGCCTGCCTCCCGTCTCGGACGGGCTCTACCACGGCTACGAGGACGTGGACGTGGTGCCGTCCGAGCTCTATGCAAAGTACGACGTCAAGCGCGGTCTGCGCAACGCCGATGGCTCGGGCGTGCTCGTGGGCCTCACCACGATCTCCAACGTCCACGGCTACAACAGGACCGCCCACGGCGTGGAGCCCGACGAGGGCGACCTCGTCTATCGAGGCTATCGCGTGGCCGATCTCATCGGCGCCTCGCAGGCGGAGGACCGCTTTGGCTACGAGGAGGTCGCGTACCTGCTCATCGCCGGCAAGCTGCCCACCCGCGAGGAACTCGACGACTTCCGTGCGCGCATCGACGCCCGCAAGCAGCTCCCCGAGGGCTACTTCGGCATCTTCCCGCGTGCCACGTACAGCCACAACATCATGAACGTGCTGCAGCGCGCGACGCTTCTGCTCTACGCCTTTGACCCCAACCCCGACGACACCTCGCCCACGCACGAGATCGACGTGGCGCTCTCGCTGCTCGGCCGCTGGCCGCGCACCGCCGCTGTGGCGCACGCCGCCCACAAGGCCGAGCTCGCGGACGAGAAGCTCATGGTGCCGCCGGTGCGGGAGGGCTACTCCATGGCGGAGACGGTCCTCGACGTGCTGCGCAGCGACGACGGCTTTAGCCACGACGAGGCGATGCTGCTCGACGTCATGCTCATCCTGCACGCCGAGCACGGCGGCGGCAACAACTCCACGTTCACCACGCGCGTCCTGTCGTCGTCCGGGACCGACGCCTACTCGGCCTACGCGGCGGCGATCGGCTCGCTCAAGGGCCCCAAGCACGGAGGCGCCAACTTCAAGGTGAGCGGCATGATCGACGACGTGGCCTCTCACGTGCGCCACTGGGACTCCGAGGACGAGGTCGCGAGCTACCTGGCCAAGATCGTCCGCAAGGAGGCCTTTGACAAGAGCGGCCTCATCTATGGTCTGGGCCATGCGGTCTACACGCTCTCCGACCCGCGCGCCCAGATTGTGAAGACCTACGCGCGCAGGGTGGCGGCCGAGAAGGGCCTCCTGGAGCGCTTTGACCTCATCGAGAGCATCGAGCGCCTGGGCCCGCAGGTCATGCATGACGTCAAGGGCCCGGGTAAGGCCATCTGCGCCAACATCGACCTCTACACGGGCTTCATCTACTCGATGCTCGGGATCGAGCCGGACCTCTACACGGCCATCTTCGCGATGGCGCGCCTCGCCGGCTGGACCGCGCACCGCATGGAGGAGCTCTACGGCGCCGGGCGCATCATCCGCCCCGCCTACAACTCCGTCATGCCGCACGGCGGCGACTACGTGCCCCTGGACGAGCGATAGCGCAAGGGGGGTCGCTGGCCCCGCGTCCTTCTCGCCCAACAAAAGAGCCCGGCCTGCCTGCGCAGACCGGGCTTCTCTCATGTGTGACGAGAGGGTCGGCTACTCCTCGCCCTCCTGGAACTCCTTGGAGCCCTCGTTACCCTCCTCGTCGATGACGAGCGGGCGGAACGTGGCGGTGTCGCCGCCCACGAGGCCGCGCATGGCCTCCTCGGCCTGGGCCTCGCGCTCGTCGCGCATGTGGACCGAGAAGATGTCCTCGTCGTCCTCGGCGTTCTCGCGGCTCTCGGCGAGCCTGGCGGCGACCTGCGGCGCCACCTCCTCGAGCGGGCGGCGCGTGAGCTTGTGCTGGCGCTTGGTCTTGGAGAAGAGCGGCACGTACTCAAAGATGACGCTCGAGTTCTCCAGGCCGTACCAGCGCGCCGGCGAGCCGCAGAAGCCGCGGATGAGGTACTTGAGCTCGATGAGGCGCTGGTCAAAGCCAGAGATGTCCGTCTCAGGGGAGATCACCTTGCGGATGAGGCAGAAGCGGAAGTCGCCCACGGAGCTGTGCTCGCGATAGATCGAGTACTTGTGGTTCTGCGGGGCGAGCTGGCCGCGCTCCATGAGGTCGGCCACGATCTGGTAGAGATAGGTGTTGATGCGCTGGTTGACCTTGAAGCCCAGGCGCAGCTGCACCTTGAAGAGGAAGTCGGTGTCAAAGTCGTTGACGATGAACTCGTGGGTGTGCGGCTCGTCGGTGACCTGGACGTTGAGGAAGTAGTACGCCTTGGCGCGCTTGGGGCGCTTGTCCAGGATCGAGTAGAGGATGTCGCGGTCGAGCTTGTCGAACGACGAGTCGTTGGTGAGGAAGACCAGGTTGTCGGCAAGCAGCGGGTAGTCCTCGTCGTGGGAGAGGTCAAAGAGCTGGTCCAGGTACTCGCGGACGGGCAGGTAGACCGTCTGCGTGCGCTCGACGGCGGTGCCGCGGCGCCAGACGTACATCACGACGAAGATCAGGAAGCTCATGATCACGGTGACGTAGCCGCCGTGGAAGAACTTGGTGAGGCTCGAGAAGAAGAACATGAACTCGATGGCGCCGAAGAAGATCGCAAAGGGCACGGCCAGCGCGGTCTTGTGCTGCACCTTGGAGAGGTACATCGTGAGCAGGATCGAGGTCATGAGCATCGTGACCGTGATGGCCAGGCCGTAGGCGGCCTCCATGTGCGCGGAGGTCTGGAACAGCAGCACCACGCAGATGCAGCCGATCCACATGATGTTGTTGACCAGTGGGATGTAGATCTGGCCCTTGGTCTCGGAGGGGTAGTTGATGCGCATGTGGGGCATGAGGTCCAGGCGCACTGCCTCGGAGACGATGGAGTAGGAGCCGGTGATGAGCGCCTGGGAGGCGATGATCGCGGCAAAGGTGGAGAGCAGGACGGCGAAGACGCGGGCCTGCTCGGGGAGCATCTGGAAGAACGGGTTGAGGTCGGAGATGGCGGCGAGGTCGGCGTTGCCGGCGTTGGCGATGATCCAGGCTCCCTGGCCGAGGTAGTTGAGGATGAGGCAGACCTTCACGAACGGCCAGGTGGCGTAGATGTTGGGCTTGCCCACGTGGCCCATGTCGGAGTAGAGGGCCTCTGCGCCGGTGGTGCACAGGAACACGTTGCCCAGGACCATGACGCCGGCGGCGTTGAGGTTGCCGTCGAAGAGGAACATGATGCCGCGCAGCGGGTTGAAGGCGCGCAGGACGCTGAGGTCCAGGCCGATGTTCATGAGGCCGGCGAAGGCG
>DXBZ01000055.1 GCA_019116265.1 Candidatus Olsenella stercoravium
GCAGAGCACCACGTCGGCCTCGCCGAGCACGCGCCGCACGCGCGGCGACGCGTCCTCGAGGTTGCCGATCGGCGTGCCGACGACGCTGAGAAGGCCCGCGCGCGCCTCCGCCATCAGACGATCATCCCGCGCTCGAAGGTGGCGAGCGCGACGCGCGCGTCCCAGGCGGCGAGCATGCCCGAGGTCTTCCAGGTGTTGAAGAACCACGCCGGGCACTTCTCGTAGGTGCGCAGCTGCTCGGAGGTGTAGACGCGCTCGAGGGCGATGCGGCCCTCCGGTGTCATCTGCGAGTCCGCGACCGGCAAGGAGGACGACCACTTGCCCACCATGACCGGCATCTCCGCGCGGCGCGCCTCGCGCAGGCGCTTGTCGAGCGCGGCGACCAGACGGCGCACGCCTGCGGGGCCGGAGACGTCCACGCGCGCGCACGGACGGTCGAGCTGGCAGTCGAGCCAGACGTTGCGGTAGTGGCGCTGCGCCATGAAGCGGCCCCAGCCGCTCGAGACCCCGCCGTCGGGCATGATGACCACGACGTCCTCGCCGGCGGCTCTGCGCACCAGCTCGTAGGCCTCGCGGTAGTAGTTGCGCAGGCGGTGCACGGGCACGCCGTCGGTGAGCGTGAGCCCGCGACGCACCTGGACGACGGGCGCGTCGGCGAGCTCGATGCCGTAGAAGCCAACGCGGTGCGCATAGCGCTTGGCCAGCGCAAAGACCACTTCGAGCACCTCGTCTCGCGTGACGTGGCAGTCGGCGTTGTCGGGCGAGACGCCGTTGTCCGTGTGGGGCGCGCCCGGGCTCATCGCCAGCGCAAAGACCATGTTGAGGCCGATCTCCTCCGCCCACTCCAGCGCCTCGTCCACGAGCTCGATGCAGCCCTGGTAGGGGCCGGGCTCGGGGCCGTTCTCGCCGTAGACGTACCACGGGACGGGCAGGCGCACGGCGTTGAAGCCGCGCGCGGCGATGCGCACGAAGTCGTCGCGCGTTATGAAGGTGGCGCGGTGGTTGCGCACGTAGTCGCGATAGCGACGCGGCCCGAGCGTGGAGGCGAGCGACTCCTCGTCGAGCGCGCCGGCCTCGGCAAAGAGCTCCGGGGTCACCCACGACTCGAGCGTCAGCCAGCCCGTCAGGTTGACGCCGTGCAGCGTGTTGCTTGCCATGACGCACCTCCACCTCTCTTGCCACCTACGCCAAGTATAGCCACGGGCGTGGACGTTATTCTCGGCATGGTTAGTTTTGGGGCCAACGGCACGCGATTCCTGTCGACGGCCGGGGCGCGAGGCAACATGCGGATGCCAGAATCGGCGTAGTTTTGCGGGCGAGAGCCTCCCGCGTTTGCCAGAAGGCCAAATCTGCGACGCCCGGCGTGGTTTTGGGACCAGTTTTTATGGCTACGACGACAAAAGCCCACTTTTGGTGGAGCTGGGGAGCCACGTCCTTCTCGCCACCTGCGCTTTTGTTGAGAAGGGCGTCGGGCACGCCGCTACAAATATAAAGATGTTACCCAGAACCGCAAAAGCCGGCCGGGCGGCCTCAGCCACGGGCGAGAAGAACGCGCGCTCGCTACTCCGCCACGTACGTGGCGCAGTTGAGCGGGGTCTCGTAGACGTCGACCTGCGCGCAGGGCAGGCCGCGTCCACGCAGCTCGCCGCAGATGTGGCGCGCGAGGTTCTCGGCCGTGGTGCGGAAGGGCAGCACGGTGAGCGAGAAGCCCTCGCCCTCGAGCGCGGCCACCGTGGCCGGTGCGAGCGTGCCCTCCTCCACGAGGAAGGTGTGGTCGAGAGCGTCGCACACCTCGCGGACCGCGCGCTTGAAGGCGCCGAAGTCCATCACCATGTCACGCTCCGTGCCGGCCTCGCCGAGCGCGTCCGTGCGGAGGTAGGCCACCACGCGCCAGCGGTGGCCGTGGAGGTTCTCGCACTTGCCGTGGTAGTCCGCCAGGAAGTGCGCGGAGTCAAAGTGCCACTCGGTCTTGAGTCCGTACATGGGGCCTCCGATGGTCGCTGCTTGCGTCGGGCGCCATCATAGCGCTTTGGGTCGGGATCTGGGCCCGCACGCCGCTCCACTCCCCGCCAACCACAAGCTCGCGCACAGCATTCCGCGCTGTTTCTGCAACGTGACTCATCGTCAACCTGTTTCACATAGGCGACCCATACCCTTGGCTCATGAGAGCCAGCAACGACCAAATCCGCAAGGGGCTTGGCCTGCGCATCCGCGATCTCCGGACGCAGCAGGGCTTTTCGCAGCGCACGTTTTGCCTGATGATCGAGATGGACCGCACCTATCTCATTGCCGTGGAGCACGGGCGCCGCAACATCGCCGTGGACAACCTCACCAAGATCGCACGCGGTCTCAACGTCAGCCTCTCCGACCTGTTTGCCGGCGTGGACGACCCCGTGAGCCCGGCGGACGAGGAGCACGAGCCCGCCTAGCCAGCCCGGCGCGACGGCGCAGTGCCCTCGCCGCCGCAACCACGCCCGCGCAGACGGCGACCGCCACCGCAAGCGCCAGGCCGAGCCCGCGCATCCACGCGTCACCAAAGACCGGGGCGGCCTCCGCTGCGACGTCGTCCGTCTCGCCCGGGACGTACTCGGTGCGCTCGCAGTGCACGAGCAGGCGATGCGTGTTGACGCCGTACGGCGTGCAGGTGACGAGCGTCACCAGGTCGCGCCCCGGCTCGGCGACGAGCTTTGAGATCTCGTCCGGCTCGATGACCTCGGTCTGGTAGACGCGGTACGCGAGCGTGCTCCCCAGCACGCGCAGCAGCACGAGGTCGCCCTCCCCCAGCTCGTCCAGGCGGGTGAAGAGCTCCGCCGAGGGCAGGCCGCGGTGTCCCGTGAGCACGCACCGGCGCCCCTCGCCGCCGATGGGCAGCGGCGTCTGCTCCACGTGACCGACGCCCCGCTCGAGCACCTCCTCCGAGGTCCCGTGATAGACGGGCAGCTCCAGGCCGATGGAGGGGATCTCCAGGGTGGCCATCACGCCGTCGCCGCCCAGGTTGAGCACGGAGGCGTAGTTGTCCGGCAGGGCATAGCCGCTCCCGGGGACAAAGGGGTCGTGGACCGGGTCGCCGGTGAGGTTCTCGTTGTAGGTCTCGGCCTCCTCCCACGCCGCCGCGAGCTCCTCCTCGCTGTGCGTGGACACGGCATCCACGTAGCTCTGCACGGCGTGGCTCTGGGAGCCCTCCGAGACCCAGGCGCTCACCGCCGGGTAGGCAAGGACCAGCGTGCCGAGAAGAACGAGCGCAACCGGCAGGGCCCGCGCGACGGGAGAGTCCTCCCGCACGGGCCTCGTGCGCCGCATGTGTCGCGCCCCTCTGCTCACGCTCCTCCTCTTCGCGGAGGGGCGGGGCGCACATGCCCTGCGCGCCCCGCCCCGATGCTCTGCTGTCTGCGCTCTGTGACCAAGCTCAGGTGCTACTCGCCCTTGGGTCCACGAACGCGCTTTGCGGTGTAGACGCAGCCGCCGCCAACGAGCGCCAGGCCGCCCACGACAAAGGCGACCGTGCCGAGGCCGCCGGTCTGCGGCAGCAGGAAGCCCTTCTTGTTCTCAAAGTCGGCGTGGACGTAGCCGGCCTTGTCGACCATCTGGTTCTCGATGTTGCCGTCGTAGTCACCGTCGTCGCCCTTATCAACGATCGTGAAGGTGACGGGCGTGGTGGAGATGTTGAAGCCTTCGGGCGCCTTGGTCTCGATGAGGTAGTACGTGCCCTCCTTGAGGCCGTTTAGCACGAGCTGGCCCTTGACGGCCTCGGCCTCGCCCACGACGAGCGTCGTGGTGGTGCCGTTGGTCTCGCCCTCCTCGGGAACGCGGTAGACGCCGTCGCCCGCCTGGACGAAGGACAGGACGTGCTCGCCATCGGCGTCCAAGCAGAGCTTGAACTCGGCACCGGCGAGCGGAGTCTTGCCACCGGTCGACCCGTCGTACTTGAGGACGTCGATTCCGTAGCTAAAGACCTTCACGTCGTCGTCCTTGGTGGTGTAGGAGTCCTCCTCGTAGGGGTTGTTCGCATAGCCGAGAATGACCTCGTTGGGGGTGCCCGTGGGGCCCACCGGGGCGTTGTGGTTGAGCGACGCCTGGTAGGTGACGCGGACGGTGTCGTAGCCGGCCGCCTCCAGCTCGTCGTAGTCAAAGACGACCTTGAAGTCGACGGGCGTCTGGGCGTCGTCGCCCATCGTCGCGCTCTGGTCCACGAGCGTGTAGTGCGTGCCGGAGGTGAGCTCGACCGGCTGGGCGCTGCCCGCGATGCCGTAGACCGTGATCGTGCCCGCCTTGAGCGTCAGGCCGTCGGAGAGGTCGTCGCCGATCTCATAGGTCTTCTCGATGGCGTTGTCGGGGTAGCCGGGCACGTCGGCCTCGAGGGTGAAGTCGAGGAGGTCGCCGTACTGCGCACCCACGACCTTGACGTCCTCGACGGTCTTGGTGACGTCCACGGGCTCGCGCTTGGCCGCAGCGTCAATCGTGGGCTCGGCGATCTGCCAGGCCTGGGCGTCCTCGTCGAACTCGGGGACGATGTTGTGCGCGGCGGCCTCGTAGACGTACTGGCCGTTCTCCACGAGCACGAGATAGCCGCCCATGGGCAGGTCGCCGAGCGTGACCGTGGCGCCCTGCGCCTGGGCCGTCTTGGCCACCTGGACGCTCGGGTCGCCGCCTCGGATGGCGGCGGCCAGGGCGTCATAGAAGGCCTTGACGTCGCTGGCCGGGGCCTCGCTGAACGCCTTCGTCACGGCGCCGGTCTGCGTGTCGATGTAGGTGGCATAGTTGGTGCTCACCCAGCTGCGCACGGACGAGGCCCACGTGAACTCGGGGTCCTTGGGCTGGTCGGCGTCAAAGTCGTAGTTGACCTCGATCACCTGGTACGCGGAGGCGTCGACGCCGTTCTCCACGTTGCTCACGGTGATCGTGCCCGTGTTGGTGCTCTGGATCGCCCATGCCGGCGTCACGCACGCAAACGCAAGTGCCAGCGCCGCGAGCACGGGCGCGAGCAGGGCCGCAGGTCCTCTTCTCTTCATGGTTTGTTCCTCTCACTTGGCGGCGCCGGGGGCGTCGCGTCTTACGACCTTTTGTCTATGCACACGTTGTTTCCAACGGGATTTCCCTCATCAGCGCCGTCTCCGCGCAATCCAGACCGCGCCTGCGGCGACCGCGGCGGCACCGCCGCACACCAGCGCCGCCGTCCCGGCCCCACCCGAGGAGGGCAGGTCGAGCGGGCGATAGTTTGGCAGCGTGAGGCCCGTCTCCTCATCGGTCGCAAAGGCCGGGGGGACCTCACCGTCGGGTCCGGCGACGTATGAGAAGTCGGAGATCTTCTCGCCCTCCTCTGCCTCAGTGTCTACCGAGAAGGACCACTGGCCCGTCGGCGTGAAGAAGCCTCCCGCCGCCTCGAGCTCGACCAGCCGGTACCGACCGCTGAAGAGGCCGTCAAAGCTCACCGTCCCGTCCCCCCCGCTGACGACGGGGGCCTTGTTGCAGAGTTTCCACGAGTCTCCGGGGCTCTCCACGTCGACCAGGGCGCTCTCGTCGGGGTCACCCTCGCCCACCCACTGGTAGAGGTCGAAGCTCGCCCCCGGGAGCGGCGCATGCGCGTCGGAGCTGCCGTCGACCTTGGTAAAGGTCAGCGACGTGGGCAGGGCACCCTTGATGTGAACCGTCGTGTTGAGCGTGGTGATCAGCGTTGGCTCGTTGTCCCCCGTCGCGGACGTCCTCACGCAGGAGACGCCCATCTGGTTGAGTGCGACGGCGTCCTTGAGCTGGAGCTCGTAGCCGCCCTCCTCGGGGGCTTTCATGTTCACCACCACGATGAGCGACTGGTTCTGCTCGAGCACGTAGGGCGTGCCGTCCGTCTTTGTTGTGGCGTCAACGGCGATGGCGGTCACCTGGGAGAGGTCGGTCGGGGGATTCTCGTCCCAGGAGCTCCAGATGCTCCCCGTCGCGTGGAGGTCGCGCTGCCGGGCGGACTCGTCCGAGTCGCCGAGAAGATCGAGCTCAGAGGCGGGGTGCGTCGTGTAGTAGACCTCGGCGTCTATGCCACGACGCTCGAGCTGCGAGACGTCCACGCCCTTGAGGGTCCCGTACCAGCGCTCCGCCGCGCCCCCGCCGTCATACTGCTCGAGCTCGTCGTAGAAGACGATGTTGCTCTCCGTGCCCCCCTGCTCGGTCGAGTTCTGGAGCGCGTAGCTGTACGAGCCCGCCTCGTTGACCGAGGTCTCTTGCGACCAGGACACGTCGTCTGCGGCTCGCACGAGCTTTCTGTTGGTGAGCTCGGTCGAGATGGGGTAGTTCATCGTGAACGTGTCCTCCGCGTAGGAGACGTTCTTGAGCGTCCCCTCGGGATTGCCGTCGCCATCGAGGTCGGCAAAGAGCTCGGCGTCCTGCAGCTCGCCACCCGTATCGGCGTAGCCGTCCGCCAGCTCCCCCTTGTCCGCCACGTAGGCGATGCTGTTGTGGAGGGTCGGGCCGTAAATGTCGTAGGACTCGTAGTCGTAGTAGCCGGTGAAGGAGAGGTGGAAGCCGGATTCGACGCCAGTGACCCTCGCACCAAACTGCGACTCGAACGCGTTTCTTCCCTCAAACGAATGGGGAAGCTGCACGCGCACCACCATCATCGTCCGACCGGAGCCGCGCCAGTTCTCCTCGTAGCTGACGTCAAACGGGCACGCTACCCCCTCCGACTCGTATCTTCCCACGCGGACGCGTATCGTGGCCTCATCCACGACAAACCCCGGGGGCAGCAGGTCGTAGAAGGCACCGGAGCGCTGCTCCTGCAGAGCGCCGCTCGCAAACAGCGGCTCGCTCTCCTCAACATCTGCATCCTTTGACTTCTCGACGGCGCACACGTTGTACGTGACGCTCACGCGCCCGTTGGCCGTGTCGTCTTTATCACCGTGCGTCTTTGTCGTCTCTGTCTCGACCGTGAACGGCGTGAGCGTGGCAGAGGCCGCGTCGTGCATCGGGTAGGGCGCCCCCTGATACAAGGTGCCGTACAGCTCCTCGTCACGATTCTCGACGATCTGCGTGAGGTTCTCGGACGAGCCGAGCGAGGCATCGAGCGAGGCGCCCATGTTCTGCGGCACGCCCTCGCTGTCATATACGATGAGGGAGTTGACGTTGTAGAGCTGAGCGGACGAGTCGCTCTGGGAGATGAGCTCCTTCACGTGGTCGGTCGGCTTGATCCTGATCGCAGCCCTTAGGTAGGAGATGTACGTCCTTCCGGCAGTCGTCTCATAGACGAGGCGGATCCCCGTTACCCCGGAAGGAAGCTGCACTCGGTCGCCGACGGACTCGGACGGTTTACCATCTTCTCCCAGCAGGTAGAAACCGGTGTATGGCGTCCATTGCATCTGGGCATAGTCGACCCACGCTGCCTCGCTTCCCATTTGGTACTGGAGCGTGGCAGGCTCCCACTCCTCCCGGGGGCGGTTGACCCAGCCAGGCTGCCCGCTAGATGTCACGATATAGTCTTCGTCGAGCCGGCCCTCAACATATCTGGAGAAGCGGCTGTGGAAGTCGACCCATGCGAACTCGTAGTCCTCGTCATTGAGCCGCTCGCCGTTGAGCGTGACCACATCATCGGTCAGCTCCACCGTATAGGGCTTGTGACCATAGGCGTCGGGATTGTCGACGCCACCAAACGAGCTGTCGTATGTGAGGCTTCCCCCATGCGCGGTAATTCCGAGATTAAACCAGGAGATGAGGGCATCGGAGTCACCCTGCAGAAAGCCCAGCGCACCGTCTCCGGCATCTCTCTCGGACGATTTCTCCACGCCATAGTACCCGGGCGGGTACACAAAATCGATACGCTCATATGAGAACGACTTCTCAACCGTCATCTCGCTCGGCGTCTTGTTGTCGTAGGGTGTCAGCGTGACGGTCACGCTGTTGGTGAACTCGACGGACCCGGCTTCAAGAATCGATTTGGGGTAACGCATCAGAACGACAACCCAGAACGAACTCGTTGTCTGGGTATCCGTCCAATTAGCACCTGCAGTTGGCACCTCGAACTCCATTGGGCCCGACTGAGCGTCCTCCCAGGAGAGGTAACCCCCTGACGGGGCCTCACTGTTCGTCACATGGTCATAGTAGATTCCGTCCTCGTCTGACTTAACCCACTTGACAATCACGCCCGAGTTGCCGGGATTATCCTCAAAGGTAAGGGTGTAGGGCTGTGTTGGCTCACGATAACTTGTATCGTTATTTGCGTGGCAGCCGAGGGTCCAGACCACATAGACATAGTCGTCGGAGTCCTCTGGCTTCTCGCCCCATTCGCTGTCCCACTCCAAGAAGAGACGCTCCGTGCTTCCGACCTTTTTCACGCTGCTAAGCACCGCGCTGGTGTGAAAGTACGCACTGATGGGTCCCGTCTTGTGCTCCTCGTGGCCCTCCTCGCCCGTGTCACGAACGCTCACCTGCGCAGTGAGATCGCTGCCCTTTAAGCCGTTGCCTACGTAATCGCTGGGGCAGCAGCTACGGCTGGAGGAGGAGCCCGCTTTATACGATCCCACGCTCGTATAGTCGATCTCACAGGTGAAGTCCAGGGCGTCGCCCAGGGAGGCACCGTTCTCTATGACGAGCAGGTCGTCCGTCTCGTCATTCGGCGTCCCGTTGTCGTCAAAGTAGTAATAGAAGTTCCGGGACACGTCCGATCCGCCCGCCTCCGACGCGTTCCAGCTGTCCCTCTCCACAAGACGGCCGCAGCCGAGGACGCCCTGACCGCTGCGCTCGCCCTCCCGGTTCACAAAGAAGGTGCGAGGGAGCGTGATGCACAGCTCACCGGGTTCGAGCGCGTCCTTGGACGCCTCGAGGTGCATGGTGAGCTCGGCGCGCGCCATCGTGCCGGTGGTGTCGGTGTCAGTGCGATTCCGGTACGGCGTAAGGTCAACGCGCGTGCCGTCCGCGCTCACCTCAACACCGTCGCCCTGCACCTGCTCGCTCGCCCAGCGCAGGCTGAACGACGAGACGCGGTCCCCCTCCTGTGCGCGCGCCGGAATGATGAGCAGCGCCCCAACGAGCACGCATACCGCAGCCAGCGCGACACCCAGACGACGGACGGCGCGCGGGGCAAGGGGAAGTCGATTCATGGCGTACCTCTATCTCACGATGACGTGAGGTTGCTTATAGTCAACCTTTTGTAGCAACTCTAATCAAACAGGTTGCTTATAGTCAACTGATTGCGGGGAGATTTGAGGGTGCGGGGCCTGTCAGCAGACCGTCCTGCCGCTCACCCGATACCTGTTGGCGACCTGCCCGCCCCGCTCGTCCCACATGGGCTCCGACACGATGAGGCCGTCCGCCCGAAGGCGCATGATCAGGCGGTCGATCGTCTTCTTGTTGCGCCCGAGCGCCTCTGCGATCTGTGCCTTGGTGCAGGACTCTCCCTCGTGTTGGGACAGGTAGACGATGATGCGCCCCTCCGTGGGCGTGAGCTTTCTCGGCGCAACAATGCGCACGACCTGTTCAGCCCCTTGCGCATCCGCCCTGCTCACAAGCACACCTCCGCCAGCTCTTACGACCGCGCCACCCTGAACCTTAGCAAACAGGTTGCTTATAATCAACCACCCTGCCCGCGACGATGACAGACCATGCTGCTCCCTTGCCCCTCCTCCGAGGTTTGGGTTCACGTTTCCGTCTCATCGCATGATATGAAAGTATGAATGAACGCTCTACCTGCAGATATGCAAGCAGCAATCACTTCTTGCCGCCAACCATGAACCCAAACCTCTCCGAGGGTGGACACTGAATAGGCTCAGCCGCACAAAACTCGGTTCTTACCGGCAAAGTGACGAGAAGGGTTCCTGACTCGTGGTCCGCATCGCGATTCTGGGTAGATGTTTTATCTTCGTACGAGAAGAACGATGATCCTGCCACACAAAACCCTGCCTCGCATGGCTTTTCACGCGGAATCCGGCAAGGTTTTTGCTCAGCGTTCTTCTCGACATAAAGTTCTTACCCAAAATCAGGGGAAACGTTACAGAAAGGGCCTCGGCGACAACGCGCGAGGCCCTCTCCGGCAAAAGTGTAGTTTTGTGGGCAGGACGAGACGAACGCGCCGCGGTTACTCGCAGTATTCGACGCGCTATTTTATGCAACGAAAGAGTTTCGATGCACAATCGTCGCAACGAGAGAAGCCGCCTTCTCTAGCCGCTACTCGCCGGCGGGCGCTCCGCCCTCGCCGTTGCCGCCGCGCCCGCGACCGCCGCGACGACGGCGACGGCGCTTGGGTGCCGCACCGTCCGCGCCCGGCTGCGCCGCGCCCTGGTCGCCCCCCTGCTGCGGGCGCTTCTTGCGCGAGGGCTGCATGCCGCGCGGCTGGGTGCCGCCCGCAGCCTGGCCGCCCTTGTCGCCCGGTCGGCGCGTGCGCTTGGCAGCCTGCTGGCCCTGCGGCGCGGCCTCGCCCTCCGCCGCCTGGTGGTGGCGACGGCGACGCGTGGCGCC
>DXBZ01000056.1 GCA_019116265.1 Candidatus Olsenella stercoravium
GCGCGTCCTCGAAGCAGGTGAGGCGCGCGACCTCTGCGACGGCGCTCGCCGCCGCGACGCGCTCGTAGTCGCCGCGCAGGTGCGCGTGCGGCTCGACGGTCTGCGCCTCGCTCACGACGTCGAGGGAGCGGCCGGCTGCCAGCAAAAAGTCGGTCTCGCAGAAGAGCTCCGCGCGCGCGGCGAGCCGCCCGCCGGGCTTGCGGGCACCCTTGGCGACGGCGCGCAGCTGGCTCCCGTCGGCGGAGAGGAGCGTCAGGATGAGGTCCTGCTCGGCCAGCTTGGTGCGGTCGAGCACGATGGCGCGGGTGCGATAGGTGCGCCTGCCAGCCACCGCCTACTCCTCCACGGAGTAGCCGAGGCGGCGGATCTGGCGCTCGTCGCGGCGCCACGCCGGGGAGACGCGCACGGTGAGGTCGAGAAAGACCTTGCAGTTGAGCAGGCGCTCGATGTCGCGACGGGCCTCGATGCCCACCTGCTTGATCATCTGGCCGCCTCGACCGACGACGATGCCCTTCTGCCCCTCGCGCTCCACGAGGATCGTGGCCGTGATCGTGGCGTGGTCGTCGTCGGTGAAGTCGATGTCGTCGCAGATGACGCCCACCGAGTGCGGGAGCTCCTGGCGCAGGTGCAGGAAGAGCTTCTCGCGCACGAACTCGGCGACGAGCTCCTCGGGCGAGGCGTCCACGTCCATGTCCTCCGGGAACCAGCGCGGCCCCTCGGGCAGGTGCGCGGAGACGAGCTCGACGAACGCGTCCACGTTGAAGCCCTCGGTCGCCGAGACCACGAGCTCGTCGTCAAAGTCCGCGAGCGCGTGGGCCGCCTCGAGCTGCGCGGTCACCTGCTCGGGCTTGGCGACGTCCGCCTTCGTGAGCACGAGCAGCTTGTAGCCGGCATCCGCGCGGGCCACGTGGTTGGCCACCCACTCGTCGCCGCGCCCCACGGGCTTGGTCGCGTCCACGAGAAACGCCACCACGTCGGCGTCCGCGAGCTCGCCGAGGGCGCTCTTGTTGAGCTCGGAGCCGAGCGCGTCCTTGGGCTTGTGCAGGCCCGGCGTGTCGATGATCACGAGCTGGGAGTGGTCGGTGTTCACAACGGCGCGCATGCGGCGGCGCGTGGTCTGGGCCACGGGGCTCGTGATCGCGAGCTTCTCGCCCATGATGGCGTTCAGAAGCGTTGACTTGCCCGCGTTGGGACGGCCCACCAGTGCAACGAATCCGCTGGTGAAGGGCGCGTTCTTCTCGCTCATGAAGACTCCTTGGGACAGCTAGAGGCGCGCGATGATCGCGTTGGCAAAGACGAGCACGCCCACGACCGCCACGATCGCCGAGAGCACCCACACGGCGGCGGCGGCGATGTCCTTGGCGCGGCCCGCGAGCGGGTGGTACTCCGGGGAGACGAGGTCGACGACGGTCTCGATGGCGGTGTTGAGCAGCTCGGCCATGATGACGACGCCGCAGCAGAGCAGGACGATGGCCCAGCTGATCAGGTCGAGCCGCAGCGCGAGCCCCGCCACGACCGCGCAGGCGCCCACGGCGAGCATGACCTTGATGTTGCGCTCGGTGGCGACGGCGGTGCGAAAGCCCTGGATGGCAAAGAGGAAGCTCTTGCGAAAGCCGGGATGGTCGCTCTTGGATCCGGGGATCATGCGTCCTCCTCCTCACGGTGCCGGGTGATCACCACGCGGTCGAGGGTCCCGTCGGTGGGAACGAGGGCGAGAAGGGCGTCCTCGCGCGCCTCCATGGCGACGGCCTCCACCTCGTCGAGGTGGTCGTGACCGAGCAGGTGCAGCAGGCCGTGCACGAGCAGCAGGCGGCACTCGTCGGCCTCGGTGGTCCCGAAGGTGGCCGCCTGGCGCGCCACGTAGGCGGGCGCGAGCACGATGTCACCGAGCTCGCAGGGCTCGCCGGGGGCGAGCGCGGGGTCGTCGGGACGCTCGCACTCGAGCGAGATCACGTCCGTGGCGCGGTCGACCCCGCGCCACTCGGCGTTGAGCTCCCGGATGCGCTCGTCGCTCACGAGCGAGAGCGAGACCATGCAGGGGCGCCCCACGCCCTCCTCCGCGAGCACGCGGTCGCAGAGGGCGGCGACCTCGGCCTCGCCGAGCGGGCACGAGACGCCCTCCTCGCAGGTCACGTCGTACTCGTTCGCGCTCATCGCTGGCCCCTCTCCCGCGCGTCCTGGTCATAGGCGTCCACGATGCGCGCGACGAGCGCGTGGCGGACGATGTCGTTTCTGTCGAGGTCGACGAAGGAGATGTCGTCCATCCCCTCGAGCACGCGCCGGGCGGACTCCAGGCCGCCCTCGCCGGGCAGGTCGCGCTGGGAGGCGTCGCCGGTCACCACGAAGGTGGACGAGAAGCCCAGGCGCGTGAGGAACATCTTCATCTGCTCGGGCGTGGTGTTCTGGGCCTCGTCGAGGATCACGAAGGCGTTGTTGAACGTGCGCCCGCGCATGTAGGCGAGCGGGGCGATCTCGATGATGCCCTGCTCGATGAGGACGTTGCCCTTCTCGATGTCCGTCATGTCAAAGAGCGCGTCGTAGAGGGGCCGCACGTAGGGGTCGAGCTTCTCGGCGAGCGTGCCCGGCAGGTAGCCGAGCGACTCGCCGGCCTCCACGACGGGGCGGGCGAGCACGATGCGCCCGACCTCGCGGCGCTTGAGGGCCGCGACCGCCATCGCCATCGCGAGGTAGGTCTTGCCGGTGCCGGCGGGGCCGAGGCCAAAGGTGACGGTGTTCCTGCGGATGGAGTCGACGTAGCGCTTCTGCCCGGCGGTCTTGGGGCGGATGGCGCGCCCGCGGTAGGTGAGCAGGATGTCGTCGCCGGTGACGAGCGCGCGCTCGGCGCCGTGGCGCACCTGGTCGACGATGACGTCGACCTCGCCGACGGTGGGCCGCTCGCCCATCTCCACGAGACGGATGAGGCGCGAGAAGACCGAGGTGACCTGGTCGACCACATCAGCCGGGCCGGACACGCTCACGAGGTTGCCGCGGACCGAGATCATCGCGTCAAAGCCGGACTCGATGCGTCTGAGCAGCGAGTCGGCCGGCCCCATCAGCGCCGTGGGGTCAACCGAGTCGGGGATGGTGAGACGGACCTGCGTGGGCTCCATGTTCCTCCTGAGACGACTACGGCTCAGATGATAGCCCAACTGTGGGCGGGCGACCCCGGGCGCAGCGCTCAGAGGACGTCGGCGAGCAGGGTCGCGTCGGCACGGACGCCGGTGAGGCGCACGGGAACGAGGCTGTCCACAGGCACCGACGGGTCAAGGAGAACGTCAAAGAGGCTGCCGGACACGCCCCGTCCGGGATACTGCACGACGACGAGGTCCCGCTCGCCCACCAGACGCCCGGCCTCGGCGAGGCGCAGCTCGTCGGCCAGGGCGCGCGCCCGCTCGCCGCGCTCGGCCATGACGTGCGGGTCCACCTGGCCCGCCATCGCGGCCGCCGGCGTCCCCGGGCGGCGCGAGTAGCGAAAGACGTGCATCTTGGCAAAGCGCATCTCGCGACAAAACGCGAGCGACCGCTCGAAGTCCTCGTCGGTCTCGCCGGGAAAGCCCACGATGAGGTCGGTGCCGACCGCCACGTGCGGCAGGTGCTCGCGCGCGGTCTCAACCACGCGGCGGAAGGCGTCCGTGCGGTAGACACGCGCCATGCGCCTGAGCGTCTCGTCGCAGCCTGACTGCAGGCAGACGTGCAGGAAGGGGGCAACGCGCTCGCCCGCTGCGGCCATCACGGCGCAGAGCTCGGCCGTGACGTCGGGCGGCTCGATCGAGGAGAGGCGGATGCGGCCCACGTCCGTCTTGGTGAGCAGCAGGTCGAGAAGGGCGGGCAGCCGCAGCTCGCGCCCGCTCGCGTCGCTCGCGCGGTAGCTCCCCAGGTTGATGCCCGTGAGCACCACCTCGTGCGCGCCGCGCCCCTGCGCCGCGCGGACGGCGGCGAGGACCTCCTCGGGCGGCATCGAGCGCGCCGCGCCGCGGGCGCGCCAGACGATGCAGTACGTGCAGCGGTTGTCGCAGCCGTCCTGGATCTTGATGCCGGGGCGCGTGCGGCCCGTGGGCGTGGGGGCGGCGGCGCAGACCTCGGCGGCAGGCTCGTCGAGCCCGAGGGCGCCCGCTGCGAGCGCCGCGACGGCCGCCTTGTCGCGCTCGACGCGCACGTTGGGCGCGAGGGCGGCGATCTCGTCGGCGAAGAGGTTGGCCACGCAGCCGGTCGCGATCACGAGCGGCGAGCCGGGAAGCGACGCGGCGTGGCGCACCGCCTTGCGGGTCTTTGCCTCGGCCTCCCCCGTGACCGCGCACGTGTTGACGATCACGACCGAGGCCTCGCGCTCCCCCACGAGCTCGGCGCCGGCGCGCTCGAGCTCGAGCGCCATGGCGTCGAGCTCCACGCGGTTGACGCGACACCCGAGGTTGACGAGCGCGACCCCGCGCGCCTCGCTCACCTGCGCCCGCCCTTGAAGGGGTTCTTGGGGGCGTGCCAGCGCTCCTTGGCAAAGCTCTCGGCCGCGTGCTCGGCGGCTGCGGAGAAGCCGTGGGGCGCGTCGTTCTTCTCGCCCGCAGGCACCGAGCCGCCCGAGCGCTCGGCGACGATCGCCGCAATGTCATGGATCTGGCTCCTGGTGAGGTCGCGCGGGACCTCGACCTGGACGACCGCGATCAGGCTGCCGCGCGCGGCCATGCCCGTGCGGGGCATGCCGTGGCCCTCCACGGTGATGCGCTGGCCAAACTGGCAGCCGGCGGGGATCTCAACGGTGACGCGCTCGTCGGCCATGATTCCGTCGATCGTGACCTCCGTGCCGACGATGGCCTGGAGCGCGTCGACGCTCACGGTGCAGTAGAGGTCGTCGCCCTGGCGCTCAAAGCGCTCGTTGTCGGCGACCTCGATGCTCACGACGAGGTCGCCGCAGGCGTCCCCGCGCAGGCCGGCCTCGCCCTTGCCCCCCACGGTGACGGTCTGCCCGGAGTGGACGCCGGCCGGCACGCGAACCTCGACCTTCTCGCGCGAGGGCGTGCGCCCCTGCCCGCCGCAGGTCTCGCAGGGGTGGTCGATGACCTGGCCCTGGCCGTTGCAGGCGGGGCAGGGCCCCTGGGTCTGCATCTGGCCGAAGATCGTGCGCTGAACCTCGACGACGCGGCCCGTGCCGTGGCAGCGCTCGCACGTGTGGAGCTGGCCGCCCTCGGCGGCGCCCGTGCCGTTGCAGTCCTCGCAGGGCGCGAGGCGCGTGTAGGCGACGGTCTTGGTGCAGCCGGCCGCCGCCTCCTCGAGCGTCACCGTGAGGCGGATGCCCATGTCGCGGCCGCGGGTGCGCTGTGCCTGGCCGCCGGCGCCGCGCCCGCCCATGCCGCCGAAGAACGAGTCGAAGATGTCGCCAAAGCCAAAGCCCCCGCCGCCAAAGATGTCGGAGACGTCCACGTAGTCTGAGCCAAAGCCGGCCGGGCCGTTGGGGTCGCCGTAGCGGTCGTAGTTGGCGCGCTTCTGGTCGTCGGAGAGCACGGTGTAGGCCTCGTTGACCTCCTTGAAGCGCTCCTCGGCGTCCGGGGCGTCGTTCACGTCCGGGTGCAGCGTCCGCGCCTTCTTGAGAAAGGCGCGCTTGATCGTCTTTGCGTCAGCGTCGCGAGGCACCTCGAGTACCTCGTAGTAGTCCCTCTTTGGTTCCACGGTCTACAGATCACCCCAGTCGTACATGACACAGCGCGGCGGCGCGACGGGCGGCCGCCGATGGATCGAAGCGCTAGAAGCTAGAAGAGATAGTACGGCCTCCTGGTGCACGAGAACATCATCGCGATGAAGAGAGCCATGAAGAAGCCGTTGGAGATGCCGTTGAGCACCGCCACGCCGGCGTTTCTCCACCAGCGGGCCGAGCCCTTGATGCCGTCGCGCACCACAAAGTAGCCGCCAAAGACCACAAGCAGCACGATGAAGACCACAAGGGACGAGAGCGTCCCGGCAAAGAGCCCAAACGCCAGGAACGGCAGGGCAAAGCCGATGAGGTTGAAGCCGCTCGCCTGGCGGCGCGTGAGACGCTCCTCGGGCACGCAGACGCGACAGACGAAGTCGCCGGCCTCGGAGCCGTTGGTTCCGGCGTTGCCCATGCCCGGGACGCGGATCTCGTCGCCGTCGTGCGTGCCCGCCGGGACGTCCACGACGACCTCGCTCGCCGAGAGGGTCCGGCCGGAGCCCCCGCAGGCCGAGCACGGGTCCGCGACCACGCGCCCGGTGCCCTCGCACTCGGGGCAGGTCATGGCCATGACGCCAAAGAGCCCGGTGTCCACGGTGATGTGGCCGCGCCCGCCGCAGGTGGGGCAGGTCGCCGGGTGGTCCGACTCGACCGAGCCGGAGCCGTGACAGACGTCGCAGGACGCGTAGCGCTGGTAGGTGACGCCGCGGCGCACGCCGTCGGCCGCCGTCTGCGCGTCGAGCGTGAGCTCGTAGACCACGTCCGCGCCGGCACGCGGGCGGTAGGCGCGCGAGCGGCCGCGCGAGGACGCCCCGCCAAAGGGGCCCCACCCAAACGGGTTGCCGCCGAAGCCAAACGGGTCGGCGTAGCCGCCGGGCTGGGTGGGCGCGCCGGTACCGGCGCCGGCGAAGGGGTTGCCGGAGCGCATGGCGTCGTAGCGCTTGCGCTTGTCGGGGTCCGAGAGCACGGCGTAGGCCTCGGAGACCTCCTTGAAGCGCTCCTCGGCGTCGGGCTCCTTGTTGACGTCGGGGTGGAGTTTGCGGGCCTTCTGCTGGAACGCCTTGCGTATGTCGTCGGTGGACGCGTCCTTCTCGACGCCGAGGATGGCGTAGTAGTCCTTGTCGTTCATAGAAGCCATGTGGCGGGTCTCCCGTATGCGCGGTGCTCAGAACCCTCTTAGTATAACCGCGCCGGACAGCCTCTATTCAGAAAGCGCAATCTGACGATACGCGACGCCGCAGCGCTGGAGGATGTTCTTGGAGATGAGGTTGTCCTCGGTACCGTCGTACTTGTCGTCCAGGTAGACGACCTCGCCGATGCCCGCCTGCACGAGGGTCTTGGCGCACTCGTGGCACGGGAAGAGCGTCACGTAGACCGTCGCCTCGGTCATGTCCTTGAGCGAGCCGCGGTAGTTGAGGATGGCGTTGGCCTCGGCGTGGATCACGTAGTTGTGCTTGTCGTGCAGCGGGTCCTCGGCGGTGCCCCAGGGGAACTCGTCGTCGTTGAGCGCGGAGGGCGTGCCGTTGTAGCCCACACTGAGGATGCGGTGGTTGGTGTCGGCGATGCAGGCCCCGACCTGCGTGTTGGGGTCCTTGCTGCGCAGGCTCGCGGCGACGGCGACGCGCATGAAGAACTC
>DXBZ01000057.1 GCA_019116265.1 Candidatus Olsenella stercoravium
GAGGCCGCCCGCGCCGATGGCGCCGGCCATGGCGGTGTAGCCGAGCACGGCGATGAGCACGACGGCCACGCCGCGCACGATCGAGGGCAGCGCCTCGGGCAGAAGCGCCGAGAACACGATGCGGGGCACGCTGGCGCCGCAGGCCTCGACGGCCTCGACGCTCTCGCGCGGGACCTCGGCGAGCGACTGCTCCACCATGCGCGCGATGAAGGGCGTGGTGGCCAGCACGAGCGGCGGGATGATGCCCGCGAGTCCCGACGCCGTGCCCATGACCAGCCGCGTGAACGGGATGATGAACACCATGAGCACGATGAACGGGAAGGAGCGCAGGATGTTGACCACCCAGCCGAGGACGGCGGAGAGCACCGGCATGGGGCGCAGGGACCCCGGCGCGGTGAGGTAGAGCACCACGCCGAGCGCGAGGCCCAGGACGTAGGAGATGGCCGTGGGCACGAGCACCATCACGATGGTGGAGAGGGTGCCCTCGGCGAGCAGCTCGCCGTACTCGGCGATAAAGGCGTTCACGACATCAGGCATCCCAATCAACCCTCTCGAGAAGTACCTTGGCGGCCTGGGACTGGGGGTCGGCGAAGACGTCCGCCACGCTCCCCCGCTCCACGACGTGCCCGTGCTCGAGCACCACCACGTTGCGGCAGATCTTCTCGACCACGCCCATGGAGTGCGTGATCACGATGATCGTGACGCCGGTCTCGCGGTTGATCTGGCGCAGGAGCTTGAGGACGGTGTTGGTGCTCGCCGGGTCGAGGGCGCTCGTGGCCTCGTCGCAGAGGATGTACTCGGGGTCACAGGCCAGCGCGCGGGCGATGGCCACGCGCTGCTGCTGGCCGCCGGAGAGCTGGCTGGGGTAGGAGTCGGCGCGGTCGCGCAGGCCCACCATGTCCAGCAGCTCCAGCGCGCGCTCGCGGTTGGCCGCCGTGACGCGGCCGGTCGCCGCCTTGTACGGGAAGCACACATTGGCGAGCACCGTCTTCTGGGCGAGAAGACCGAAGTTCTGGAAGATCATCGCCACGCGACGGCGGTAGGTGCGCAGCGCGGCGCCCGTGAGGCCCGTGACGTCCTGGCCGTCCACGAGGATCTGGCCGGAGTCCGGGCGCTCGAGCAGGTTGATGCAGCGCACGAGCGTGGACTTGCCGGCGCCGCTCATGCCGATGATGCCGATGATGTCGCCGTCGGCGACGTCGATGGAGACGTCGTCCAGGGCATGCGGCGCATCCGGCGCGCTGCCGTAGGTCTTGGTGAGGTTCTTGATCTGGATCATGCGCGAGGCTCCGCTCGATGACGTGAACAGGGAGGGCCGCCTCCCGCCGGAGACGACCTAGTGAAGGCGCCCGGTCTCCCCGGTCGCGCGACGTGCGCACGACACGGCAGAGTGCCCGGGCTTGGGCATCTCCATGACCATCATCATCGTGATATGTGCGACAGCGCTCTTCATGCTGGATACGTTAGCAGCGGGCCCGGGCGCGCGCAAGAAGCGTTACACGCGCGTGACATAGGCGCGAGCGCAGCAGCGCCGCGCGGCCGCCCGTTCTTCTCGCCCTTGCACTTAGTTCTTTTGGTGCGCCTGGACCACGGTGCCCACCACGGCGAGCACGATCGTGCCCAGGAGGATCGCCGTGCCGTAGGCGGCAGAGAAGTCGCCGGCGATGTAGGCGGAGAGCGCGTCGAAGGTCGCGGTGGCGTCGCCGGGGACGGCGAGTGCGGAGAGCTCCGGGAGGGCGAGCGTCGCGGCGAGGACGTTGGGCACCACGTAGGCGGCCCCGGTCCAGGCGGTGCCCAGGCGCACGGCGAGGTCGGACCAGCGCGCGGCCGCAAGGCCCACGAGCAGACCGGCGACCACCACGATCACCCAGAGGAAGTCCGCCGCCTCCTCGGGCAGCAACATCGTCACCACAAAGCCGAGCGCCGCGCCGGCGATGAAGCCAACGAGGAAGACGCCGGCCCGGTAGACGAACTTGGAGAGCAGCGCCGCAGCCACGCCGAGCACGGCCGCGATCACGAGGGAGAGCGTCGAGCCGTCCGTGGACGTGAGCGCGATGTTGAAGACGCCGAGAAACACCAGCAGGCCGAGCACCACATAGAAGAGGCGCCTGCCAAAGAAGCAGGCGAGGGCCCCGGCCACAATGTTCACGAGCAGGTAGGCAATCACAAATTCCATGTTCTTCTCCGCAACACGAGGCGTTACTCGTCAAAGTGGTCGTCGGGCAGGTACTTGGCAAAGGGGCCGCGCTTGCTCGTGTCCACGCCCGCGCAGCCGATCGCGTAGACAAAGCCGAGCATCATGATGAGCAGCGGCGCCACCATGGTGACGTACACCACAACCACGGCGGGGCCCAGCAGCGCCTCGCCCGCGTCGGGCAGGAGCGCCGGCGTGCCCGCGAGCAGCACGAAGAGCAGCATGAGGATGCCGATCGCCCGACACACGCGCTTGGTCACGCGGCCCACGAGGATCTTCTTGAACCACAGGAGCACGAGGCCGACCACGGCCCCGATCGCGTAGAGCAGGACCGGGGCCGCGAGCACCACGCCGAGCTGGACCAGGGGGTCCGAAATATCGGGCGTGCCGTTGCCCAGGTTCCACCAGGCGAGAAACGCGCAGCACGCCGCAGCGGCCACAACCCACACCGCAAGGTTTCCGATGAACGTCGATTTCTTCAAGGCGGCCTCCCCGACGGGCCGGAGGGGTATGCTTTCCCCAAGCGGACAATCCGGGTCATTATACCCCCCGACTCGACCCTCGCTCCCAAGGAGGGACCATGGTTGATACCACCAGCTCCGTCAAGACCACCGGCGAGAAGCCCGGCCTGCGCAAGCGCCTCTACTCGCTCGGCGAGGAGATCGCCAACTCGGTGTCGCACGGGGTGGGTGTCCTTTTGGGCATCGCGGCGCTCGTCCTGCTGATCGTGATGGCCGTCTCGCACGGCGGCGGCGTGCGGCTGGCGGCGGCCATCATCATGGGCGTCTCGCTCATCGTGGAGTACCTCTTCTCCATGCTCTACCACGCGCTCGCCCCCGAGAAGGCCAAGGCCGTCTTCCGCGTGCTCGACCACTGCGGCATCTATCTGCTCATCGCCGGTAGCTACGCGCCCTTCTCGCTGGTGACGCTCGCCGATCGCGGCGGGCTTCTGCTGTGCTGTGCCGTGTGGGGCGTGGCCGTGGTGGGAATCGTCGCCGAGTGCCTGCTGCGCGAGCGCCAGCCCGCCTGGCTCACCGCGCTGATCTACGTCCTCATGGGCTGGCTCGTGGTCTTCCACATCGGCGACCTCTGGGAGCTCCTGCCGCCGCCCGCGTTCTGGCTGCTTCTGGCCGGAGGCCTCAGCTACACCGTGGGCGCGGTCTTCTACGCCATCAAGAAGGTGCCCTACCTGCACTTTGTCTTCCACCTGTTCACACTCGCCGGTAGCGTCTGCATCACGCTCGCCGCGCTTCTGTTCGTGGTGTAGGCGCCCGCTCCGCCCCTCCCCGACAGGTTTGGGTTCAAGGTTCCCCTCCTGAGGGCGCCATTTATCAAACTATGAATCTGTTACCTGCGGTTTTGCAGAAAGTGAGCCTCACGTCCCCCGCACCCTGAACCCAAACCTCCAACGCGCGCGCCGCCGCGCTTCCACAGCGCTAAGATGGTCGGCGAGAAGAACCGCGACGCCGAGGAGGACGCATGGTTGACGAGCAGCTCAAGCGCGAGGTAGACGCCTACGTGGACGAGGTCTGGGAGGACGTGGTGGCCGACATGGACCGTCTCGTGCGCCACGACTCCGTGGAGGACCTCACCGCCGCCGAGCCCGGCAAGCCCTGGGGCCCCGCCGCAAACGATGCCCTCGTGGAGGCCGAGCGCATGGCCGAGCGCCTGGGCCTTAAGGTCACCGACGTCGACGGCTACCTTGGCTTTGCCGACGTCCCCGGCGCCTCCGGTCCCGAGCGCTACGTGGCCACGATCGCCCATACCGACATCGTCCCCACCGGCGAGGGCTGGCACTTCCCGCCGCTCGCCGTCACGCGCAAGGACGGCATGCTGATCGGCCGCGGCGTGGCCGACGACAAGGGCCCCTTCGTGCTCTCGCTCTATGCCGCGCACTTCTTCGCGCGCCGCGCCGCCGCCGGCCGCGAGCTGCCCTACACGCTGCGCTGCATCATCGGCAACAACGAGGAGACGGGCATGGGGGACGTGGACGTCTACCTCGAGCGCTACCCGGAGCCGCTCTTCTGCTTCTCCCCCGACGCCGAGTTCCCGCTCATCTGCGGCGAGAAGGGCATCTACGGCGGCACGTTCACCTCGGATGCCGTGGCGGGCGAGAAGATCGTGGAGCTTTCCGGCGGCACGGTCTCCAACGCCATTCCTGGCAAGGCCACCGCGCTCGTGCGCGCCGACGCCGCGACGCTGGCGGGTGCGGAGCGCATCGAGGTCGAGCCGGCCGGTGAGGGCCTCGCGCGCGTGACGGCCACCGGCATCGGCGGCCACGCCTCGATGCCCGCAGGCACCGTCAACGCGATCGGCGTGCTCGCGCGCTACCTGCTCGCAAACGACCTCGCGGGCGCCGGCGAGCGCAGCTTCCTCGAGCTGGTCGTGACCCTCACTGAGGACGCCTACGGACGCGCCGCCGGCGTCGCCGCCACCGACGACAAGTTCGGCGACCTCACGCTCGTGGCCGGCGTCGTACGCACCGTAGATGGCCGCTTCACGCAGACCGTGGACTCGCGCTTCCCCACCTCCACCACGGCCGACCAGATTACTGCCCGCCTCTCCGAGCTGGCGGCGGCTCACGGCTGCACCTACGAGGCGGACCGTGGCATGGACCCCTTCTACATCAGCCCCGAGAGCCCGGAGATCCACGCCCTTCTCGACACCTACGCTGAGTACACGGGCCGTGAGGGCAAGGCGTTCACGATCGGCGGCGGCACCTACGCGCGCCACTTCCGGCGCGCCTGCGCCTTTGGCCCGCAGGACCCCGCCGACGAGCTGCCGGAGTGGGTCGGCGGCGAACACGGCCCCGACGAGGGCGTCTCCGAGGAGGCCATGCGCCGCGCGCTCAAGATCTACATCGTCTCGATCGCCCGCCTCATGGACCTCGACCTGTAAATTGGTAAATTGGGGACGTGTTAAATCCCGCGGCTCTTTTGGGACAGGCCTTGGCAAGCAATCGCCAAGGCCTGTCCCTTTTTTGCAGCTCAAATAAACACGTCCCCAAACTGTTAGACGCGCATTTCCTCGGTGTCGGCGGCGATCTCGCGGGCGATGCGGTGGAGCTGGCGGTCGTTCTCCAACGCGTCGGCCGTCTTCTCGGGCAGGTAGACCGAGAGGCGGCCGCCGAGCGTGCGAAACGTCGCCCAACCCTCGGCGTCCACGACCACGTCGTCCTGCTCGCCCACCACACACGACCAGGTCTCGCCGGCGTGGGACGCGCCCACGAACATGCGCTTCTCGCCGCCGTCGCGATCGGTGAGGGCCACGGCCACGCCGCTGCCCTCGTGCTCGGCGTCGCCCTCGCGCGTCCAGCCGATCACGTCCGGGGCGTCCAGGAAGTCGTGCTGCGCGCCGTAGGCAAAGCGGCGGCGAACCTCCATGAGAAGCGGCAGCTCGCGCACTGCCGGGATGTTGCCGTCGTTGGGCATACCGTAGAGGTCACCGTAGAAGACGCAGGGGTAGCCCGCCTCGCGCAGCAGGATCAGCGCATAGGCGGCGGGCTTGAACCACGTCTGCACAAAGGACTGCAGCGCCTGGCCCGGCTGCGTGTCGTGGTTCTCGGCAAAGGTGACGGCGTGCACGGGATCGCGCTCCACGAGCGTGCCCGAGAAGATCTTGGAGAGGTCCACGTTGCCGTTGGAGCACGATGCAGCATAGAGGTTGTAGTGCAGCGGCACGTCAAAGAGCGACATCGCGCGCTCGCCGCCCAGGTATGCCGCGAGCTCGTCGGCCGTGCGGCCCCAGTACTCACCCACGGTGAAGAGCTCCTTGCCGGCGTGCTTGCGCACCGCGTCGAGCCAGCGCAGGTAGAAGCCGCGATCGATGTGTTTGAGCGCGTCCAGGCGGAATCCGTCCAGCCCGCAGGCGTCCACGTACCAGCAGCCCCAGCGCACGAGCTCGTCAAAGACGTGCGGGTCGTTCACGTCGACGTCGGCACCCATGAGGTAGTCGTAGTTGGCGTTCTCGCTGCGGTCCACGGCGTCGTCCCAATGCTTGCCGTCAAAGAGGAAGATCGCCTTGCGCTTGGCACGGTCGTCCCAGTCCACGCCGTGGAAGCACGTCCAGTCCCAGGTGAAGTCGGAATAGGCACCCGCGCGGCCGGGGAACGAGAAGCGCGTCCATGCGGAGATGGTCTGGGGCGCACCGACCTTCTCGCCCCGGTTGCCGCTCTGCACCTCCTGCGCGAGCACGTCCTCGCAGCCGTCCGCACCGAGGCGCTGGTTGAGCACGATGTCCGCTAGGGCCTGGATGCCGTTTGCCTGCAGCGCGCGCACGGCGGCCTCGTACTCGGCACGCGTGCCGTACTTGGTGCGCACGGAGCCCTTCTGGTCAAACTCACCCAGGTCATAGGTGTCATAGACGCCGTAGCCCACGTCCTCGCCGCCCTTCTCGCCCTTGTAGGCGGGCGGCAGCCAGACGGCGGTGATCCCCTGGTAGGCAAAGTCGGAGGCCTGTTCCGCCAGACGGCGCCAGTGCGAGCCGTCGGCGGGCAGGTACCAGGAGAAGCCCTGGAGCATGGTTCCGTTGGTCATGGTCGTCCTTTCCGATGAGACAAATGAGCCTGTCCCCCTTGCCTCATTCCGTGGTGTCCACGAGGGCGACGCCGGCGGCTGCGGAGAGCTCCTCGGGCGTGGGCTGTCGGTCTATGCGAACGGCCAGGTAGACGCAGGCAGCCATGAAGACGATGTCGAGCACGAGGTCAAACGAGAGGCCAAAGACGCCACGCTCCGCCACGCGCCCGGCCGCCTGGACGACGTCGAGCGCGAGCGAGATCGCCGCCACCACCAGAAACGGCCTGATCTTCTGCGGGCGGTTGGACCCCCAGATGCCGAGCGCGCCCACGCCGATGCTCAGGCCGGCGGCAACACCACCGGCAATGACCAGCGCATAGAGCGTGCCCGTCACGGTGACCGGGATGCCGGAGATCACCGCGCGCTCGCCCTCCCCGTAGACGACGAGCGCGGCCCCGATCACGCAGACCACCACGACGGTGAGCGCGCCCTTCAGGATGACGAGCTCGGCGAGCAGGTGCAGCACACGCTGGTGGCGCGAGCGCAGGAAGGTCTCGCCGGAGACGCCCTTGTCGTGCTCCTCCTGGACCTTGTCGGCCAGGCGCGAGCAGATCAGCACGTAGACGATCGTCGTGGTGAGGACGATGGGGTTGAACAGGATGAACGTGCCCATGCCCCAGCCCCACACGATCGCCACGAGCACGGCAAGGCCCACGAGGTAGCACAAAAAACGGTACGGCCCCACGCGCGCGGAGTTGTTGGACGCGGCGAGGCCGAGGGCGGCCGTGAGGATGAGCAGCCCGGCGACCACGAGGATCATCACGCCAAAGGTGACCGACGCCCACAGGTCCGCGCCGCCGATCACGCCCGGGACGAGCACGAGCAGTCCGCCGATAAGAACTAGCCCGCCGATGCACCCCATGAGCAGCGACACCATGCGCAAGACGGCCTGCGTGGGCGTGCGCGGCACCGAGGGCTTAAGATCCTCCATGCGAATCCGCCTTTCGGTCAACGCCAGACGTGGGAAGTATACCCAAACGCCCGCCACCACGTGGATGCGGCTTCCCGCATAGGAAATGGTCCCGCATACGAGAGCGTCGCATTTTTGCCGAGAAAAACGCTCAAACTACAGGGCTCTTCTCAGGCGTGGGCGCTGGGCATCGTGTATGGCGGCGTTTCCTGCGCAGGCCACCGTATCTGGCCGATATTCCTGCGCGGAGCTCCGCGCCCCGCGCGGCGCCACCGTAAACGGAGCTCATTTCTACGCGGATTTTCGGCGCGGCCGTATATGAGCCAGATTCCTGCGCAGCCTCCCCGGCGAGCCGTGGTTCTTCTCGCCCGCCGGCCCTACGAGAGGGCGATCCCGCCGAGCCAGCCGCACAGGGGCACGGCAAGCGCGCTGTAATAGCTCGTCCAGTAGGACAGCGACGTGGAGCGCACGTAGCCCACGTTGTCCATGACCGTGCCGTTGCCGATGTAGATGCCGATGTGGCCGTAGATGCGGCCAGCCGCGCTCGCGGGGGAGCTGTTGACGGCCACGATCATGCCCGGCTGGATGTTTGAGGGCGAGGTGTGGCACCAGGCGTAGTACATGTCGTCGGCGTTGCCCCAGAACAAGTCCACGCCCGCGCGGGCAAAGACGTTGGTGACCCACGCGGCGCACAGGCCGGTGCCCGGCGACGGCGTGGAGTGGCAGGCGCTGATGACTGCGGAGAGCGACCCGTTGCCAACGACCGGGGGGGTGTCGGTCACCGTGTTGGGGCCGCCGCCGTGCACCTGCTCGGCCAGCTGCTGTGCCGCGAGCAGCTCGGCGTCGCGCTGCTCCATGAGGTCCTGGACCTCGGCGGAGAGGCTGTCCACGAGCTCCTGCGACTCCTGCTGCTTGGCGCGGGCGTCCTCGAGCTGCACCTGCTGCTGCGCCTGGAGCTCCTCGAGGTCGGCCTTCTGCTGCTCGAGCTCCGCCCGCTCCTCCTCGAGCTGGGTCTTGAGCTCGCGGACCTCGGCGATCATCTCGCTGTCGGCCTCGGTGATCTTGTCGAGGTAGTAGATATTGTTGGTGAGCTCGTCAAAGGTGGCCGACGAGAGCAGCAGGTCGAGCGTCGAGGACGGGCCCGCCTTGTAGCTCGAGCTCATGCGCTCGCCCAGGATCTCCTGCTTCTCCTCGATCTGCCCCTGCTTCTCGTCGATCTGCTCCTGCTTCTCGTCGATCTGATCGGAAACGTCGACGATCTGGGCGGTGGTGTCGGAGAGCTGCGAGGCTATGGTCTCGTACTCTGACGAGATGCGGTCAAGCTCGGCCTGGGCCTCGTCGTAGCTCAGCTGCGCGGCGTCGAGCTTCTCCTGGGTGGTCTCGGCGGCGGCCACGCCGGGGAGCATGGTCGCGCAGATGCCCGCCCCGATGAACAGGCGCAGGGCGTCGCGGCGCGTGACGCTGCGCGGCGTGATGCCGGCCTCAGAGGGGGTGATGCGCGTACGGGACATGGAGTCTCCTTGGTACGTGTGTGTGACATTGATGAAACTCAACGCATCATTCTAGCCGCAATTCAGCGCGGACACGAGAGGCACACGACAAACACGCGTCAGCGGTTCTCGATCTTGGCGACGTTGCCCACGGTGATGGTGATGCGCCCCTCCGCGTCGGTCGAGAAGTCCAGGTAACCGGGACGCTCCGCCAGCTCGGAGGGGAAGGTGATCTCCACGCCGGTGTCCGTGCGAATCTTGTGGCTGCGCGTGAGGCGGTTGGCCACGCCGCGGCGGACGGGCGCCTCCTCGGGCAGCGACGCCTCGCGGACGCGCTGCTCAAAGCGCTCTGCCACGTCGGGGCGCTCGGCAAAGACGGTCCGGCCCACCTCGGCGGGCGAGAAGGACTCCTCCACGTCGGCGCTTCTCGCCACGGCGGCCTTGACGCGCCCGACCTCGACGGCCGGCTCCAGGCCAAACTCCTCGGCCACGTCGCGCACGATCACCTTGACCTCGTCGATCACCTCATGGCTGGAGGCCTCGCTCGTGCACTGCAGGAAGCGCTCGGGGATGATGCTCACGCGCTCCCCACCCACGGCGCGCTCCTTGTCGTGGAAGTCGATCGCGCCGGACTCCGCGTCCACGAGCACGTAGGACGCGACCTTCTGCGACGGGTTGGGCAGCGTGGCGTCCACGCGCGCGATGTCGTTGGCGTCGCCGCCAACCTCATGGACAAAAGCCTGTCGGCGCGGGAGCAGCATGATCGAGAAGAACCTGTGCCCGGCGGGGCCGTCAAACTCCACGTCCTTCTCGCCCGCCGAGTCGGTGTCGGTGAAGTCCGCCACGAGCAGGTCGCACTGCTCGAGGTCCTCGGAGCGACGCAGCTCCTCCCAGAACCACTGAGCGATCTCCACGCTAAACTCCACGAACTCGCGCTCGCCGGCGAGGTAGCGCTGGAGCTCGGCGGCAAATCCGGAGTCCGGGGCAAACGCGCCGTGGCGGCTCTCCGCGTTGGCCGAGATCTTGCGCAGGTGGCGCTGCACGTAGGAGCGCGTGGCCCGGACCGTGAGGTCCAGCGGGCGCTCCGAGAGGTACGTGGAGCCAGAGTCAAAGTCAAAGTCAAAGACGTGCAGGATCGCGCGGTCTACCTTGAGCATGGATGTCCTTCTCGAGTCGTGACGACGGGGTGGGAGCCCGTGCGCCCACCCCGATTAATGCACAAAATCAAGCACCGTTTTCTATATCCGCAGGTCAAAATAACGCACACGTACGATTTTGTGCGTTATTTGAGCGGGCGGACGAGAAGAACGTGCTACTTGCCATCCTCCTCGCGCTCGAGCGAGGGAAGCTGGTCGCGGAACGTGTTCTCCGTGGCGTTGGCGTGCGGCGACTTCTTGGCGTAGCGGCGCACCGCAGCGGCCGTCTTGTTGATCGACTGCAACGTGCCCGCGCCGGCGACGCAGCCGCCCGGGCAGGCCATGCCCTCGATCAGGTAACCGGGGTACTTGCCCTTGACGGCGTCCTTCATCATCTTGCGGCAGTTCTCCAGGCCCTCGGCGTTGACGACGTTGACCTCGCGCTCGGGGTCCATAACCTTAATCGCGTTGACCACGGCGCTGGCCACGCCGCCCGCCACCGCAAAGCCGCGGCCGTCGGCGGAGGCCACCTCAAAGTCGGAGCTGCCCTCGCCCTCGAGCTTGGTGTACTCGTTGATGCCGCGCGCCTTCATCATGCCGGCCATCTCCTCAAAGGTGAGGACAAAGTCGACCTCGGAGCGTACGGACTTGCGCATGGCCTCGAGCTTCTTGGCCGAGCAGGGCCCCACGAAGACGATCTTGGCGTTGGGGTGCTGCTGGCGCAGCAGGCGCGCGGTGAGCGTCATGGGCGTGAGGGCCATCGAGATGCACTCCGCGTGCTCCGGGAACTCGGTCTTGGCCATGACCGACCACGCCGGGCAGCAGGACGTGCCCATGAACGGGATCTTCTCGGGCACCTCCTCCATGAAGTCCTCGGCCTCCTGGACGGTGCAGAGGTCGGCACCCACGGCGACCTCCTCCATGCCGGAGAAGCCGAGCATCGTGAAGGCCTGGCGCAGCTTGTCCACGTTGCCCTTGCCGCCGAACTGGCCCACAAAGGCCGGCGCCACCTCGGCGATGACCTCGTCGCCGCAGTTGATGGCCTGGATGACCTGGAAGATCTGGCTCTTGTCGGCGATGGCGCCAAACGGGCAGTTGATCAGGCACTGCCCGCACGAGACGCACTTCTCGTAGTCGATCTGGGCGCGGCCGTGCTCGTCGGAGCCGATCGCGTGCATGCCGCAGGCGTCCGCGCACGGGCGCACGTGGTGCTGGATCGCATGGTAGGGGCACGCGTTGAAGCACATGCCGCAGTGGATGCACTTCTCCTGGTCGATGTAGGCCTTCTTGTGGCGGAAGGAGATGGCGCCCTTGGGGCAGATCTCGCGGCAGGGGTGCGCCAGGCAGCTCTGGCAGGCATTGGTCACGCGGTAGACGTTGTCGTCGCACGCGTTGCAGGCAAACTTGATGACGTTGATCAGGGGCGGCTCGTAGTAGGTCTCGGGGACCGAGGCGTCGGCGAGGCCGTCGGTGAGGCTCTCGCGCTTGTCCACGCCCTGGAGCGGCAGGCCCATGGCCAGGCGGATGCGCTGCTCCACGATCGCGCGCTCCAGGAAGACCGACTCGCGGTAGGTGGCAACGTCGCCGGGGATGATCTCGTACGGGAGGTCACGAATCTTGCGACGGGTGGTCTTCTCGTCGTCGTCGGCCATGTCGTAGGCGATCTTGGCCACGTTGGAGAACACGTTGCGACGGATCTCGGTCAGGTTGGTGTAGACGCCGCGCATGGTATCGGCCATGGTTGCCCCTCTCCCGGGTCGCTCGTCAGCTGCCGCGCCTCCCCTCAGAGGCGCTTTCTCAACTGCCTAGTATCGCACAGAGGGCAGAGCCGCAGCCTCAACGTTCTTCTCGACGGAGCGCGTTTTGCGGCATGCGGCAGGTTATGCGCACTCGCTCAGGTTATGCGCACTCGCAGAGGGTATGCGCACTGTTTGGATTTCTATATTCGCTGCTCACAGGCTTGGCGAGAAGAACCACGGCACGCGGCCGTGCGCACAACCTCGCGGTTTGCGCATAACCTCGCGCGGCCCGCTCAGAGCTGCGCCGGGCGCTCCGGCCACAGGCGCGCCGGCCAGGCGGTCTCCAGGCGCAGGCGCTCGCCGCTCAGCGGGTGGTCAAGCTCCTCGCACCAGGCGTGGAGCAGCAGGCCCGACGCGCTTCTCGCCCCACCGTAGAGCGCATCCCCCACGATGGGGTGGCCGAGCGAGGCCAGGTGCACGCGGATCTGGTGGCGACGGCCCGTCACGAGCGTGACCAGGAGCAGCGTGCGCCCGTCCTTCTCGGCAATGCGACGAACGCGGGTCTCGGCGGGACTCCCCTGCCCGGGGCGGCAGACGCGCATGCGGCGCGCGTCGTGGCGGTCGCGGCCGATGGGCAGGCGCACGGTCTTCTGTGCCCAGGGGATGCGCCCCGTCACCACCGCGAGGTAGGTCTTGTTCATGGCGTGGCCCGCCACCTGCGCGTCCAGCGCCGGCTGCGTGGTTCGGTCGAGCGAGAAGAGCGTGAGGCCCGTGGTCTCCCGGTCCAGGCGCTGCACCGCCTGCGGGCGCACGTCGACGCGGCCGGTCGCCGCCAGGTGCGCGGCCACGACGTCCGTGAGCGTGCGCGCACCCGTGCCGTCGGCGTGCACGATGATCCCCGCCGGCTTGTCCCAGGCGAGAAGGACCTCGTCCTCGTAAATCACGCTGCCGTCGGCCATGGCAGGCCCCTACGCCAGGCGCGCGAGCACCTCGTCGACCAGCTGCGCCATCGGCACCTGGACCTGCTCGTGCGTGTCCATGTTTCGGACGGTCGCGACCCGCGCGGCCACCTCGTCGCCGCCGAGCACCACGCACAGACGCGCGTGCAGCTTGTCCGCCTGCTTGAACTGGCCCTTGAGCGAGCGGCCCTGGTAGTCGGCCTCGGTGCGCACGCCTGCGGCGCGCAGGGCCAGACACGCGTCAAAGGCCGCCGCGCGCTCCGCCTCGCCACCGGTCGTGGCCACGTAGACGCAGCTCGGCTCGTCGCCGCCCATCTCGACGCCGGCCGCCGCGAGCGCGAGCGCGATGCGCTCGAAGCCCACCGCAAAGCCGAGGCCCGGCGTGGGCTTGCCGCCCTCGAGCTCCACCAGGCCGTCGTAGCGACCGCCGCCGCCGATGGCACCCACGCCCGCGCCAACGGCCTCCACCTCAAAGACCGTGCGCGTGTAGTAGTCCAGGCCGCGCACGAGCGTGGGGTCCTCGACGTAGGCCACGCCGGCCGCATCCAGGTAGCGCTTGACGGCCGCGTAGTGGGCGGCGCACTCGTCGCAGAGGTTGTCCGGCGCGAGCGGCGCCGCAGCCATGACCTCGCGGCAGTGGTCGTTCTTGCAGTCAAAGGCGCGCAGCGGGTTCACCTGCGCGCGCTCGAGGCAGTCCTCGCACATCTCGTCGGCGTGATCTAGGATGAACGCGCGGACCTTGTCGCGGTAGGCGGGGCGGCACGCCGCGTCACCCATCGAGTTGATCACGAGGCGCAGGTTCTCGCGGGCAAAGCCCAGGCGCTCAAAGTACTGCATGAGCATGATGATGCACTCGGCGTCCGCCGCCGGGTCGCTCGCGCCCAGCCACTCGACGCCCACCTGGTGGAACTGGCGCAGGCGCCCCCTCTGCGGGCGCTCGCCGCGAAACATCGCCTCGGCGTACCAGAGCTTGGCCGGCGCCGCGCCCTGCGGCACAAGGTTGTTCTCCACCACGGCGCGCACCACGCCCGCCGTGCCCTCGGGGCGCATGGCCATGCGCTGGCGCGGCTTGAGGTGGCTCTCGCTGCCGCGCTCCAGCAGGTCGCCAAAGAGCGCGCCCGAGACCACGCGGAACATCTCCTTGCGCACGACGTCGGTGGACTCGCCGATGCCGTGCACGAAGGTGTCCACCTGCTCGATGGCCGGCGTCTCGATCTGGTCGAAGCCGTACGCGCCAAAGAGCTCGCGCGCCACGTCGACCATGCGCTGCCAGGCGCGCATGTAGCCGCCGTAGAGGTCCTCGGTCCCCTGAACCTTCTGTGCCATCGGGAGTCCCTTCTCGCCGTGCGCTTCTCGTGGTTTCACAGCCGTTAAGTATAGCGCGAGCCGCCGGGAACCCACGTCCCGACGGCCCGCACAGGCTCGATGCTTTTCTCGTTAGGCGATCTTGACGACCCAGCCCTCGGGGCCCTCGATCTCGCCGGCCTGGATGCCGGTAAGGGTCTCGCGCAGCTTGGCCATGACGGGGCCGACGTGGTCCATGCCGCTGCCGAAGACGACCTCGGTCTCGCCGTTGACGACCTTGCCCACGGGGCTGATCACGGCTGCGGTGCCGCACATGCCGCACTCGACGAAGGCGCCCTCGGCCACCTCGGAGAACTTCACCGGGCGCTCCACCACGGTCATGCCGAGCATGTTCTGCGCCACGTCCACGAGGCTGCGGCGGGTGATGGACGGCAGGATGGAGTCGGTGGCGGACTGCGGCACCACGAGCGCACCGTCCTTGTCGACAAACAGGAAGTTCGCGCCGCCGGACTCCTCCACGAAGGTGTGGGTCTGCGGGTCGAGATACATGTTGTCCGCGAAGCCCTCGGCGTGCGCCTGGACGCTCGGGTAGAGCGACATCGCGTAGTTGAGGCCGGCCTTGATGGCACCGGTGCCGTGGGGCGCGGCGCGGTCGTACTCGGGGACCTTCACGGCCACGGGCTTGACGCCGCCCGAGTAGTACGGACCCACCGGGGTCACGAGGATGCGGAACTGGTACTCGTCAGCCGGCTTCACGCCGATGACGTTACCCGTGGCCACCATGAACGGGCGCACGTAGAGCGTGGCGCCCGAGCCGAAGGGCGGAACCCAGGCCTCGTTGGCGCGCACGACCATCTTGACGGCCTCGACGAACCTGTCCTCCGGGAAGGGCGGCATCACGATGCGGCGCGCGGAGTCGGCCATGCGGGCGGCGTTGAGGTCCGGGCGGAAGCAGACGATGTCGCCGTCCTTGGTAGTGTAGGCCTTGAGGCCCTCAAAGACCTCCTGGCAGTAGTGGAAGATGCCCGCGCACTCAGAGAGCGTGAGGGTGTGGTCGGTCGTGAGGCCGCCCTCCTCCCAGGCGCCGTCGCGGTAGTTGCAGACGTAGCTGTAATCGGTGGGCTGGTAGGCAAAGCCGAGGCCGCCCCAGTCGATGTCCTTCTTCTCCACTGCCATGATTGCCCTCCTGCCGGGATTGTGTGCTGCGCAAACGATAAACCCATTCCGGGCAGGACGAACGACGGGTTGCGGAGGTTGTAACATTGCGCGGCGCCGAGCGGCTGCGCTGCGACAAAGGCACCAAAAGTCGCCGAGGCAGATTTCCCGCATGCGTGTGTCACTTTTCGCCTCATGTGAGGGGATTTATTTGCCCCAGTTTGTAGCCACGGTAAAATTCAGCCGGACCAACTGGTCTTCCTTGGCTCCCCGAAAAGGGGCAGACAAGATAATCCCCTCACATGAGGCGAAAAGTGACACCGCAGCCCGTCATTTCTGCCTCACGCGCATCGCGAGCCGTGATACAACGTACGGGATACGTATTTCACCAACCTGAACCGAGGCAGACCATGCGCATGTTCCGCAACGACTACTCCGAGGGCGCCGCGCCCCAGATCCTGGCCGCGCTCACCGCCACCAACGACGAGCAGACCGTGGGCTACACCGAGGGCGACGCCCACTGCGAGCACGCCCGCGAGCTCATCCGCGCCGCGTGCGGCCGCGACGACGTGGACGTGGAGTTCTGCATCGGCGGCACCTCAGCCAACGTGATCGGCGTGACCGGGCTCCTGCGCGACTGGGAGGGCGCCGTCTGCACCAAGGACGCCCACATCAACGTCCACGAGACCGGCGCGGTGGCGGCGTGCGGTCGCACCGTGCTGCCCACCGACGACGCCGACGGCTTTCTCACGCCCGAGGCGGCCGAGCGCGTCTGGCGCTTCCAGACCTCCACGGGCCGCCACATGACGCGCCCCGGCTGCGTCTACATCTCCAACACCACGGAGCTCGGCGGCGTGTGGGACCTCGCGCGCTTCGACGCCATCTGCGACTGGGCGGACGAGAAGGGCCTGCCCGTCTTCCTCGACGGCGCGCGCCTGGGCTCCGGCCTCACCTCACCGGCTGCGGGTGGTCTCACGCTCGAGCACATCGCGGCACGCTGCGGGGCCTTCTACATCGGAGGCACCAAGAACGGCATGCTCTTCGGCGAGGCGATGGTCATCTCCCACCCGCGCCTGCGCGAGGCTTTCCCGTTCCTGCAGAAGGAGCGCGGCGGGCTGCTCGCCAAGGGCCGCCTCTTGGGCGTGCAGTTTGAGGCCGCGTTCGAGCGGCCGGCGGACGGCGGCGAGCCGCTCTACTGGCGCCTGGCCAGGGGCGCCAACGCGTGCGCGTTCCGTCTGCGCGAGGGTCTCGCGCGCCTGGGCTTCTCGCCCTACGGCGAGGCTCCCTCCAACCAGCAGTTCTTTGTCATGACGCCGGCGCAGCGCGACGCCTTCGAGGCGACATGCGGCTGCGAGACCTTCTACGAGCTGCCCGATGGCAACGTGGTGGCGCGCTTTGTCTGCTCCTGGGCCACGGCCGAGAAGGACGTGGACGAGCTGCTGGCGCTTGCGGCGGAGCTCGCCTAGAGCGCGATCCCCACAAACGAGTCGATGACCTCGTCGGCGGCGCTCACGTCCTGGACGATGTCGCAGCCGGTGTAGGCGATGACGTGACAGCCGGCCGCCTTCGCCGAACCGATGCCCGTCGGCGAGTCCTCCACGGCGACGCAGCGCACGGGATCGACGCCGAGAAACTCCGCCGCGCGCAGATACGGGTCGGGCGCGGGCTTGCGTCGCTCGACCATGTCCCCGCAGACGACCACGTCAAAGCGGTCCAAGATGCCCAGCCGCGCCACGCCCGTGAGGATGCAGCGTGCCACCGTCATGGAGACCAGCCCCACCTTGGTCCCGCGCGCCCGCAGGCTGTCGAGAAGGTCGAGCGCGCCGGGCTCCAGCACGAGGTTCGCCTCGGCGTAGGTCCGGTAGCAGTTGTCGCGCAGGCGCTCGTAGTCGTCGATCGTGCCCGCCACGTGGTGGCGCTCCAGGATGGGCGGCACCGTCACGCGGTCCTCCCCGCCCGTGAGCACCTCGAGCTCCTCAAACGAGACCTCGGCGCCCATCTGGCGCAGCACGTCCTGCACGAGGCGGATGTTCTCGACCTCCGTGTTGCAGAGCGTTCCGTCAAAGTCAAAGAGCACGGCGTCGATGCGCTCCGGGCGCGCCATGTGGTCCTCCTTACAATCCAGCGGGCGAGCAACCCATTTTGTACCATCCGGACGGACGCAACGCAAAGCTCAAAGGCGCGCAGGAAATCGCTCCATCTACGAATGGGCGAAAAATGCGCTCAGGAAATCGCTCCGTTTACGGAGTGCGCGTCTCGGAGCGTTTCCCGGCCCTGTATTTAGGCGTCTTTTTTGCGCACAAACCATGATTGGGCTGATTCTCTGAGCGCGTCCAACAGCGACCTCGTAAACCGAGCCAATTCCTGAGCGCATTTCTCGCCCGCCCGTAACCAGGTCGATTTCCTGCGCCCCACCCCTCGGTAAGAGAACCCGTCAACGCGAGCCGCCCCCGGTGGTCTCCCGGCTTTCTAAGCAGGATCTTCCGCGAAGCGCAGTCCTGCGTGAAAGTCAGGAGACCACCGGGGGCGGCCCCACGAGCGAGACGTTCTTCTCGCTAAGCGTCCTTCATGATGATGTCGCGCACAATACCCGAGACGCGGTCGCACGCATCAAGGCAGAGCTCCATACGGTCAAAGATGCGCAGCCATGTGACCGCGTACTTGCCGCTCGCGTCCTCCTCGTCGGAGAAGAGGCGGCGCAGCGCCTTCTGGTAGACGGTGTCCCCCTCGTCCTCCACGGTGCCGATCTCGATGGCCTTCTCCAGCACCACGCGGTCCTTCTTGTAGTCGGGCAGGTGGTCGATCATCTGCTGCATCTCGTGGACGGCGTGGACCGTGAGCTCGGAGATCTGCTTGGCCTCGAGGCGCAGGTCGGAGAGGTTGAAGAGGTCCAGGCGCACCGCCACGCCGTACATGGAGTCAACGACGTCGTCCATCGCCAGCGCCAGGTTGGAGATGTCCTCGCGGTCGATCGGGGTGATGAAGGAGGTGTAGAGCTTGGCCATGATGGCCTTCACGCGCTCGTCGGCCGTGGACTCGTAGACCTTCATCTGCGGAATCGAGCTCATGGACTCGGGGAACTCGCAGATGATCTTGTTGTACTCGTCCGCCGCCTCGACGATGAGGGCCGCGAACTCCTTGAGCATGGTGTAGAACTCGTCTTCCTTCTTGATGCGGGGCATGTGGACTCCTTTTCGTATGGTCTGGCGAGAAGAACGTGCTGTCGCAGGCGAGCCGGGACTAGAAAACGAGCAGGAAGAGCTTGGCGAGGACGTAGCCGATGACGCCGCAGCCCGGGAACGTGAAGACCCAGGTGAGGACCATCTCCTTGGCGACGCCCCAGTTGACGGACTTGGGGTCCTTGGCGGCGCCGGCTCCCATGATCGCGGCGGTCTTGGTGTGGGTGGTGGAGACGGGAAGGCCCGTGAGCGTGGCGATGAGCAGGCTCGCGGTGGCCGAGACGGAGGCGGCAAAGCCCTGGTACTTGTCAAGCCGCACCATCTCCATGCCGACCTTCTTGATGATCTTCTTTCCGCCCACGGCGGTGCCGATCGCCATGACCGCGGCGCAGAGCACCATGATCCACAGCGGGAAGCCCCCCATCTCGCCGACCGTCATGTTGAGCGAGAGCGCGATGGCGAGCATGGCGGTGGACATGAACTTCTGGCCGTCCTGGGCACCGTGCATGAGGGCAACGCCGGCGGCACCGAGCACCTGCATGCGGCCAAAGAAGTTGTTGGCGGTGCGGCGGTCGGCGTTGCGGCACGCGATCGGGATGATCTTGGAGATCACCCAGCCCGCGAGGAAGCCGAGCACCGTGGAGAGCACGAGGCCGTAGATGACCTTGACCCACTCGCCCATGTTGACGCCGTCCAGGCCGCCGGAGACCGCGAGGGCCGCGCCGGTGAGGCCGGCGATGAGCGCGTGGCTCTCGGAGGTGGGGATGCCAAAGGCCCAGGCGCCGAGGCCCCAGGCCACGATGCCCACCGTGGCCGCCGCGAGCGCGATGAGCGCGGCGTGCGAGTCGCCGCCAAAGTCAACCATGCCCGAGATCGTGTCGGCGACGGCGGTGGAGATGAACGACATGGCAACAAGACCCACGAAGTTGCAGATGACGCTCATGAGAATCGCCGAGTCCACATCGATGGAGCGGGTGCCCACGGGCTCGGCGATGGCGTTGGCCGCGTCGGTGGCACCGTTCACGAAGATCGTGCCCATGACGAGGACCATGACGATGATCAGAAAGGGATTGCTCGACAAAACGCCGAGAAACTGCTCAAAGCTAATCAAGGGCGACTCGCTTCCTCCATGGCCGAGCAGGGGGCACGGCCAATTGTCACAGTTTTGTAAACGCCCGATAAGGATAGCGTAAACGCGCACGTTGCAAGCGCGAG
>DXBZ01000058.1 GCA_019116265.1 Candidatus Olsenella stercoravium
GGCGATCGCGAGCTACGGGTACCTTCCCGTCGCCTCGCGGCACAGCCTTCCCGCGCGCATCGCCTGTCTGGCTGCCACGCTCGTACCCGCTATCGCCCTGGGCAGTGCGTCCGGTGCCTCGACGGTCGCTACGGCCGTCGTTGCCGCCCTCACTGTCCTGGCCGTCTGCGAGATGACGGTGGCCCGACGCCTGACCCCGGGAGCGCTCTGCGCGACGGTGGGTCTTGCCTTGGTCGCGATTCTCGCTGCGGACGAGCTTGTTGCCCTGGCGAGTGGCACCACGCTGTCGGCCAGCATCCAGGCGAGCCTGGACGTCTATCGCCAGCAGGTTGGCGAGCTCATCGTGGGCGCCGCCGACCAGGTCGAGGCGGTGTTTGCCGCGCTTGGCCTGCTGTGGCCCGTCGCGTACGTCATGACGGCACTCGGCCTGTGCGTCTCGACGCTCGTCGGCGCGTTCGTCGCGTCGGCGCACCCGAGCGGCTCGGTCGCGCGACCGCCCCGCCTCGTCGACTTTGACCTCCCCCTGTGGGTCGTCGCCGTCTTCGTGGCCTCGATCGCCGGTCTCGCCCTCGCGATCTCCGTTGACGGGCCGACCTCTCAGGTCGCCCTTGCTGTCTCGGCAAACGTGGCCATGGCCCTGAGGTTTGCCTTCGCGGCACAGGGTCTCGCCGTCGTCGCGTGGTCCGTGCGCAAGAAAGGCCTCGGGTCGGTTGCCTCGACGCTCGTCGGCGTCGTTGCGCTCTATCTGGAAGTACAGTTCGTCGTATTGACCATCGTGGGTCTCGTGGACGTCTGGGCAAACCTTCGCCACCTCAAGCGTGGCGCCGGTACAGGCGTTGCCGAGCAGGCGATGCAGGACTAGCGACCGGGCATCCGGTCGAACGAAGGAGTGTCTCATGAAGGTCATTCTCTTGAGTGAGCTTCGGGGCAAGGGCGGCGAGGGTGACGTCGTTGACGTCGCCCAGGGCTTTGCGGAGAACTACCTGTTCCCCAACAAGATCGCCCAGCCCGCCACCCCGGGCAACATCAAGCAGCTCGAGGAGCGTCGTCACAACATCGAGAAGCGCGAGGCGGAGCGCATTGCCGCTGCCGAGGCCACCAAGGCCGCCCTCGACGGCAAGTCGGTGACCGTCGACGCCAAGATCGGCGAGGAGGGCCAGCTCTTTGGCTCCGTCACCCCCGCCCAGATCGCTGATGCCATCCAGGCCCAGCTCGGCCTGGAGGTCGACCGCAAGCGCGTCGGCCGCGGCAACAACATCAAGACCTCCGGCAAGCACGCCGTCGAGGTCAACCTCTACCGTGAGATCACGGCCACGGTCAACGTCCTCGTGGGCGTGACCGAGGAGGAGCCCGCCGAGGCGGAGGCCGAGGCCGCCGTCGAGGAGGCTACCGAGGAGGCCGTCGAGGAGGCCGCCGAGTAGCCCGGCACTTTTCGACGCTAGTTTCTGAACTGCGGGTTTCTACAATATCCGCAGGTCAGCAAAAGGTAAGGAAACGCCCCGGTCAGCGTCGCTCTGACCGGGGCGTTTTTGGGTTCTTCAGAAGAATACCACTTCCTACCTGCGGTTTTGTAGATTCATAAAGCCTCTGATATGAGCCTTTCAATGACGCAATCGCCGGCGCATCGCAGGGCAAATCCGTCGAAAACCTGTTGAAAACATGACCAAACAGCGAGAAAAAAATATGTTGAAAACGTCGAAAATGAGCAAACTCGCCGTTCAGAGCGCACGGGTTTCCAGCCACTCGTGTAGAAGAACGCCTACGGGGAAAATGACCCCTTGACAGCCGCAGAAAGGAGGGGATGCTGGGCCTTTGGGGGGCGTACCGCCGCGCGCAGATTGCATACGGCGCAGAGGGGCGCGAACCTTCTGCGGCGCGCTAGAATGGTCGGACGCAGAAGAGGCAAGAAGGAGCGGAGATGAGCGACTACGACGTCAACCCCACGCGCATGACGGTGGAGGGCGGCGCGGCCATGCCCCAGGACGTGGAGGCGGAGGCCTCGGTCCTCTCGGCCATGATGGTCTCGGCCGACGCGCTCCAGGAGTGCCTGATCGCGCTCGAGCCGGATGACTTCTACCTCCCCTCAAACCGCACGGTCTTCACGGCCATGCGGGAGATGTTCGACAAGAACCTCCCCGTGGACACCATCTCGCTCGCCGACTACCTCAAGAGCACCGGCGAGCTGGAGCGCGTGGGCGGCCGCAGCTTCCTTCTGGGCCTGGGCAGCAACTCGCTCGCGCTCGTGGGCTGGCGCCGCCACGTGGAGATGCTCCACCGCGACACCACCCTGCGCCGCATGATCAACGCGTCCGCGCAGATCACAGCCCTCGCCTTCGACGCCCCGGAGGACACCAAGGAGGTCGTGGACCGCGCCGAGCGCCTGCTGCTCGACGTCACCAACCGCGACGTGCGCTCGAGCGAGCAGTCCCTCGAGCAGATCATGGGCGACCTCTACGAGGAGCTCGGCGCCAACGCAGCCAACAAGGACCGCGTGCTCGGCGTCTCGACCGGCTTCCCGCGCATCGACGAGTGCCTGCTCGGCCTGCGACCGGGACAGATGGTCGTCATCGGCGCGCGCCCGGGCGTGGGCAAGACCTCGTTCGCCCTCAACCTCGCCACCAACGCCGCGTTCGCCGGCGCGTCGGTCGCGCTCTTCTCGCTGGAGATGTCCAAGGTCGAGATCGCGCAGCGTCTGCTCGCGGCCAACGCGCGCGTGGGCCTCCAGGAGATTCGCTCCGCCAACATCCGCAACGAGCAGTGGCCACAGCTCCTGCAGGCGACCAACGACCTCTCGCAGCTCGACATCGTGATAGACGACACCCCCGGCACCACCGTGACCGAGATTCGCGCCAAGGCGCGCCGCATCCTGCGCGGCAAGGAGCTCGGCCTGGTCATTATCGACTACCTGCAGCTCATCTCACCGCCCGCCGGCCAGCGCCGCGCCGACAGCCGCGCCACCGAGGTTTCGGAGATGAGCCGCGGCATCAAGATCATGGCCAAGGACCTGGGTGTCCCGGTCGTGGCCCTCTCCCAGCTCAACCGTACCGTGGAGAACCGCACCGGCAAGCGCCCGCAGCTCTCGGACCTGCGCGAGTCCGGCTCGATCGAGCAGGACGCCGACATCGTCGCCCTTCTCGACCGCTCGATGAACGAGGACGAGGCCGCCCGCGACGACCGCCCGGCCATGAACGAGACCACGTTCATCATCGCCAAGAACCGCTCGGGCGCGCTCGCGGACATCCCGCTCACGTTCCTGCCCGGCTCCACCAAGTTCGTCGAGGTCGACTCCTTCCACGACTGAGCCGCGAGACAGACGAACCTGCCCCCTTTGTCTCACGCGAGTGCCGTATAATGTGGCTTTGTATGTGAATCGCGACGAAAGGGCGCACATGTCGGCATCGGTGCTCGTGGGAACTCAGTGGGGCGACGAGGGCAAGGGCAAGGTCACCGACCTCATCTCCGGCGACTTTGACGTGGTCTGCCGCTACGCCGGCGGAGCCAACGCCGGCCACACCGTCATCGCAAACGGCAAGAAGCTGGCGCTGCACCAGGTTCCCTCCGGCGTTATGTACGAGGGCACCTACCCCGTGATTGGCAACGGCTGCATCGTGGACCCCGAGATCCTCCTCTCCGAGGTGGACATGCTCGCCGAGCAGGGAATCTCTGCAGACCGCCTCAAGATCTCCGGCAACGCGCACATCGTCATGCCCTACCACAAGGACCTCGACGGAGCGCACGAGAAGAAGCTCGGCAAGAACCTCATCGGCACCACCAAGCGCGGCGTTGGCCCCTGCTACATGGACAAGATGAACCGCACCGGCCTGCGCATCCAGGACATGCTGGACGAGAAGATCTTCCGCGAGAAGCTCGAGAGCGCGCTCGCCTACACCAACCCCATCCTGGAGAAGGTCTACGAGCTGCCCACCTACACCGTCGAGCAGATCTGCGAGACCTACCTGCCCTATGCCGAGCGCATCCGCCCCTACATCGTGGAGAGCAGCCTCTTCCTCAACGAGCAGATCGAGGCCGGCAAGAACATCCTCTTTGAGGGCGCGCAGGCAACGATGCTCGACATCGACCACGGCACCTATCCCTTTGTCACCAGCTCCAACTGCACCGCCGGCGGCGCCGTCACCGGCTCCGGCGTGGGCCCGACCAACATCGACCGCGTCCTCGGCGTGGCCAAGGCCTACCTCACGCGCGTGGGCTCGGGCCCGTTCCCCACGGAGCTCTTCGACGAGATCGGCGACAAGCTCGGCGAGGTCGGCCACGAGTACGGCGTGACCACCGGGCGCAAGCGCCGCTGCGGCTGGTACGATGCCGTCGTCGTGAACTACGCAGCGCGCGTGAACGGCCTCACGGACCTCGCGATCACCAAGCTCGACGTCCTCGGCTGCCTGGACGAGATCAAGGTCTGCGTGGCCTACGAGTGCGACGGCGTGGAGTATCGCACCGTGCCCGAGCACCAGAGCGTCTTCTACCACGCCAAGCCCGTCTACGAGACCCTGCCCGGCTGGAAGTGCGACATCTCCGGCATCCGCAACTTCTACCAGCTCCCGCGCGAGGCCAAGGACTACATCGACTTCCTCGAGCAGCTCGCCGGCGTGCGCGTCTCCATCATCACCGTCGGCCCGGATCGCGAGCAGACCATCGACCGCTACTGGCACTAGGCGGGAGGCCCGCGTGGGCGAGAAGGACTTTGCGATCGTCTGCGACAGCACCTGCGACCTGCATGAGGGGTTTCTCGACAAAGCGCAGGTCGTGTGCGTGTGCCTCGACGGGTCCGAGCGCGGCGAGCTCGAGGCGCCCTCCGCGCTCCGGCGCGCGTACAGGACGCTGGCCGAGGAGGGCTTCACGCAGGTGGTCTCGATTCACTCCGCGTCGTCCTTCTCGCCCGTTACGGACGCCGCGCGCAACGCGGCGGAGAGCTGCGCGGACGTCATCGACGTGCGCGTGGTCGACTCCGGGTCGGCCTCTGCCGCAACGGGGATGCTCATCGATCGCGCCGCGCGCTACCGCCACTTCAGCGTCGCCTTTGAGGATGCGGTCGCCGGACTCGAGGCGCTCGCCTCGCACGTGCGCCTGCTGGTGATCCCCGCTCCGTCCTCGCGGCTCGCGCTCCGGCGGCCCCGCAGGACGCGCGGCGGTCTCATCGGCCGCGCGGCGGCCACCCTTCGCGTGCGCATGGCGGGGGAGCGGGGGCTGTACCTCCTCTCGCAGGGAAGCGTCACGCAGCTTGCCCGCAACAACGACCTCGACGCCCTCGCGTGTCGGCTTGCGCATGCCGCCGGTGCCGTCGCGGACAACGAGGGCCCGCTCGTCCACGCCCTCACCGCCTCGGAGAACGTCCGCGCCCTGCGCGCCGTGGAGCGCTCGCTCGACGAGCTCGGCGTGAGGTCGTCCTGCCTGGGGACGGTGCACGCCTGCCCGCTCACCGAGGTCGCCCTGGGGAAGGGCGCCGTGGCCGCGGCCGTGGCTCCCAGCTCTGCGTACTGGCGCGACGAGGCCACCCTTTGCGGTTTGGGTTCAAAGAACGGCGCCTCCGGGGGTATCGAGGAACAAAACCGCAGGATTACCTGACATGGGTCGCCGAGCGTGAACCCAAACCTCAGGGAAGAGGGAGCAAAGACGGCCCCACGGGGCCCAAACAAGGAGGTTTCCATGAAAGAGAAGGTCGACATCCTGCTTCTGGGCTCCGGCGGGCGCGAGCACGCGCTTCTCGCCAAGCTGGCCGAGTCCCCGCGCGCCGGCAGGCTCTACGTGGCCCCGGGCAACGGCGGCATGGACGTCATGGCCGAGAAGGTCGAGGGCCTCGACGCCGAGGACCCGGTCGCGGTGGCCGAGTGGGCGCGCACCCACGAGATCGGCCTCGTGGTCATCGGACCGGAGGCCCCGCTCGTGGCGGGCGTTGCCGACGCCGTGCGCGCCGCGGGCATCGCGTGCTTTGGCCCCAACGGCGACGCCGCGCAGATGGAGGGCTCCAAGAAGTTTGCCAAGCAGGTCATGAGCCGCGCCGGCGCGCCCACGGCCGCCTACCGCAGCTTCACCGACGAGCAGTCCTGTTCCGACTACGTGCGTCGCGTCGGCGCCCCGATCGTGGTCAAGGCCGACGGCCTGGCCGCGGGCAAGGGCGTGATCGTGGCCAAGACCACCGAGGAGGCCCTGGCCGGCGTTCACGAGTGCTTCTCGGGTGCGTTCGGCGAGGCCGGCGCCACCGTCGTCGTGGAGGAGACCCTCGACGGACCCGAGTGCTCGCTGCTTGCCCTCACCGACGGCAAGACCGTGGTGCCGCTCGCCACCGCGCAGGACCACAAGCGCGCGCTCGATGGCGACAAGGGCCCCAACACCGGCGGCATGGGCGTCTACTCGCCCGTCCCCGAGCACCTTGTCTCTGAGGAGCAGCTCGCCGCGATGGTGGACGTTGAGCGCAAGGTCGTGGCCGAGCTCGCCGAGGAGGGCATCACCTACTCCGGCTGCCTCTACGGCGGCTTCATGCTCACCTCCGAGGGCCCCAAGGTCCTCGAGTTCAACGCCCGCTTTGGCGACCCGGAGACGCAGGTCGTGCTGCCGCGCCTGAAGGGCGACCTCGTGGAGCTCTTCCTCGCCTGCGACGACGGCACCCTCTCCGAGGACATGGTCTCCTGGGACGACGACTGGGCGGTCTCGGTGGTGCTCACCTCCGCCGGCTACCCCGGCGCCTACGAGAAGGGCAAGGTCATCACCGGCATCGAGCGCGCCGAGGCGCTGGAGGGCGTGACCGTCTACCACGCCGGCACCGCGCTCGCCGCGGACGGCTCGCTCGTCACCGCCGGCGGCCGCGTGCTCGACGTCACCGCCGTGGCGCCCACCTTCGAGGAGGCCCGCGCGCAGGCCTACGCCGCCTGCGAGCTCATCGACTTCGAGGGCAAGACCTACCGCTCCGACATCGGTATGCGCGCGATCAAGCGGTAGCGAGCGCACGATCTTCTCGCCCGGCGTTGCCCTATCATGAGGGCGAGAAGAACCTCGCACCCAAGGAGGACCCATGTCCGATGCCGACAAGAATGACGAGAGGAACGACCAGCAGGCCGCCCTCGACGACATGCGCGAGTCCGTTGCCGCCTTCACCTACGACGGCGATCGCTCCGTCCTGGACCACCTATCCGGAGCGCCCGAGGAGCGCGAGCTCGTGCTCGGCGACGACGACCCGCGCGACGCCGACCTCGCCGAGCGCCCGCTCACCGAGGACGTGGCCTGGACCGGCCGCATCTTCAACGTCGACCGCCTGCGCGTTGAGCTGCCCGACGGCCGCGTGGCCATCCGCGACGTGGTGCGCCACCCCGGCGCCGTCGCCGTCGTGGCGCTCACCGAGGACGGGCGCATCTGCCTGGTGCGCCAGTACCGCACCGCGCTCGGCCGCGTGACCGTGGAGATCCCGGCCGGCAAGCTCGCCCCCGGCGAGGACCCGCTCGAGTGCGCGACCCGCGAGCTGCTGGAGGAGACCGGCATGTCCGCCGAGAAGGTCGCGTTTCTGACTACGATCGCCACCTCCGACGGCTTCTGCGACGAGCTGATCCACATCTACATGGCCACCGGCCTCACGTTCTCCCGCTCCGAACCGGACGCCGACGAGTTCATCAACGTGGACCTCGTCCCGCTCGAGGAGCTCGTGGACGCGGTGCTCGACGGGCGCATCGAGGACGCCAAGACCGTCGTGGGCGCGCTCATCTGCGACTCCGTCATGCACCGGTTGGTGCCGGAGGAGGCGTAGCGGCTGCGGCGCGTTGTGCCGCGCAGGAATCTCGCCCATTTACGGCCGGAGCGATTTTGCGCATAGAAAATGGCTCGGTTTACGATCGGGGACGGTGCGGAGCCGTCCCCGACTTACGTTTCCGCAGGATTCGCTCGCGAGAAGAACCGCGGGACCGCCGCACAACCGTAAACCGAGCACTTTTCTGAGCGCTTTTCTCGCCCGGCTGTAAACGGCCGCAGTTCCTGTGCGGCCCACACCCGGTCCTCACGCTTGAGTTGAATCCCGGGACAGACAACTAATCTAGCTGAGAAAACGCAGCTCATCAGCAGGTCGTCCGACGTGTCTGGCGCCCCGTCGTGGCAAACTAGCATTTTGGAAAACATTAAGGTTGCTCAAACTGGGCGTTTCCGTGCTATGGAGTAATGAATCGTGTCTCTGGGCTTCTTTGGCGACGGGAGGCCTGGTGGTCGTGGCGGCGGCGATCGCGCTCTGCTGGCGCCGTAGGCGTTAGGACCCAGCCGGATGGCGGCCGGTGCCCCGAGAGGTGCCGGCCGCACGTCCTTCTCGCCCGCTCGCCGCGCCCGCACGGAACAACGCACAAAATCAAGCACAACTTTTTATATCCGCAGGTGAAAATAACGCACAGGTACGATTCTGTGCGTTAATTGGTTGGGCCTTGGTTGGGCGCGAGCGCGTTCCGCCCGCAGTGGTACCCTCGTGATCGCACGTCACGCGCCAACCCGGGAGCCCGCCACATGTTCCGCCGCTTTCTCACCTACTACAAGGGCCAGCTGCACCTCTTTGTCATCGACATCATCGCCGCCATCACGGTGGCCGCCGTTGACCTCGCCTTCCCGCAGATCCTGCGCGGTCTGGCGGGCGGCCTGTTCACCGAGGGCCCGGACGCCATCCTCGGCGTGCTCGCCTACATCGCCCTTGGCCTCGTGGCCATGTACGCGCTGCGCTTTGTGTGCCGCTACTTCGTGATCTTCTGGGGACACGTCATGGGCGCGCGCATGGAAAGCCGCATGCGCGAGGACCTCTTTGACGCCTACGTGCGCCAGAGCTTCTCGTTCTTTGACCGCAACCGCTCCGGCGACCTCATGAGCCGCCTGGTCTCGGACCTCTTTGACATCTCCGAGGCCGCCCACCACGGCCCGGAGTTCCTGCTCATCGGCATCGTTGAGATCATCGGCAGCTTTGTGATCCTCGCCACAATCAACGTGCCGCTCACGGCCGCGCTCGCGCTCATCGCGTGCCTGCTTGTGGTCTACAACGTGTGGGCTAACGTGCGCATGCGCGCCGTCTACACCGAGAACCGCGTGCGCATCTCCGGCGTGAACTCGCGCCTGGAGGACGCGCTCGGCGGCATGCGCGTGGTCAAGGGCTTTGCCGCCGAGGACGCGGAGAGCGCCAAGTTCCGCCGCTCCAACGACGCCTACCTCGACTCCAAGACGCGCATGTATCGCGCCATGGGCCGCTACCAGGCCGCGATCGCCGTCATGATGGGCGCGCTCAACACTGTGGTGGTGGTCCTCGGCGGCTGGCTCATCGCGCGCGGCCAGATGGAGGCGGCCGACCTCGCCACCTACGCGCTCTACATCTCGCTCTTCACCGCGCCGATCACGCAGATCCTGGACTTCACGGAGACCTTCCAGAAGGCCATCGCGGGCTTCCGCCGCTTCTGCGAGGTGCTGGACGAGCAGCCGCAGATCCAGGACCGACCCGGCGCCCGCCCGCAGCGCGTGAGCGAGGGCGCCATCCGCTACGATAACGTCCACTTCGCCTACGAGGACGCGCCCGGCGAGAAGGACGACGAGGTGATACGCGGGCTGACGCTGGACATCCGCCCCGGCGAGACCATCGCGCTCGTGGGTCCGTCGGGCGGCGGCAAGTCCACCACGTGCGCCCTGCTGCCGCGCTTCTACGACGTGGACGCCGGCGCCATCACGATCGACGGCCAGGACGTGCGCGACGTCACGCAGAAGAGCCTGCGCGAGTCCATCGGCCTGGTCCAGCAGGACGTCTACCTCTTTGACGGCACCATCGCCGAGAACATCGCCTACGGCTGCCCGGACGCCACGGCGGCCGAGATTCGCCTGGCCGCGCGGCGCGCCAACATAGCCGACTTTGTGGAGAGCCTGCCCGACGGCTACGAGACCGAGGTCGGCGAGCGCGGCAGCC
>DXBZ01000059.1 GCA_019116265.1 Candidatus Olsenella stercoravium
CGAGCTCGGCCGCCGCCCTCGCCGACCAGCCCTCCTCGAGCGCCATCAGGGCCAGCTCCACCGTCTCCCTGTCGTGCATGCGGACCTCCTGACCGGACCCGTGGGGTCCAACTTTTTGTCCGCAGTCCCGATTTCGTGCCATGGGTTCGATTTTCAGGACACACTCCTCCGCGTGCCTTCGACGCGCCCCTAGGCTTTGACGGCGTGCCGGCGCAGGTGCGCGATGATGTCGTCCGACTCGTACATCGGCGCGCCATCAATGAACAGGCAGGGAACCTGCGCCTTTCCGCCGACCTCGATCAGGTGCTCGCGCGCAGCGGGGTCGATCGAGATGTCACGGAGGGGCAACTCGATGCCGTGCGCCTCCATGAAGCGCAGCACCTTCTGGCAGTAGGGGCAGGTCGGCATTATGAAGAGCTCGTAGCTGGAGGACATGCCGGGTCCTTTCGCGGTCTCGTCGCTTGGTCCTATACCCAGCATAGGCCATCGTCACCGTGTATGATGAGCGAAGAAGGACTGATTCCGAGGATGGGAGCGCCCATGAACATCGTCTGCCTTGACCTCGAGGGCGTGCTCGTGCCGGAGATCTGGATCGCCTTCTCCGAGGAGTCCGGCATCCCCGAGCTCGCCCGCACCACGCGCGACGAGCCCGACTACGACAAGCTCATGGCCTTCCGCATCGCCACGCTGCGCGAGCACGGGCTGGGGCTGCCCCAGATCCAGGACGTCATCGCGCGCATCGACCCGCTGCCCGGCGCCCGCGAGTTTTTGGACGCCCTACGCGAGCTCACCCAGGTCGTGATTCTCTCCGACACGTTCGAGGAGTTCGCGCGCCCGCTCATGGCCAAGCTGGGCTGGCCCACGCTGCTGTGCAACTCGCTTGAGGTGGCGCCGTCCGGAGAGATCGTCCGTCATCGCATGCGCTGCGAGGCGTCAAAGCTCACGACCGTGCGCGCGCTCCAGAGCTGCGGCTTTGACACCATCGCGGCGGGCGACTCGTTCAACGACCTCGCGATGATCCGCGCGAGCAAGGCCGGTTTCCTCTTCCGCAGCACGCCGCAGATCCAGGCGGACAACCCCGACCTCCCGGCGTTTACCGACTACACTGACCTTCTCGCTGCCATCACGGAGGCGCTCTAGCATGCCCACGCTCTACGTGCTCCGCCACGGGCAGACCGAGTTCAACCTCCAGCACCGCGTGCAGGGCCGCTGCGACTCTCCGCTCACGCCGCAGGGCGTCGAGCAGGCGCGCGCGGCGGGCCGCTGGCTTGCCGGGCAGGGCATCCGCTTTGACCGCATGTGCACCTCGCCGCTCGGCCGCGCGGTCTCGACGCTCGAGGTGGTGCGCCAGGAGCTACAAAGGGCGGGCGAGAAGAACCTCCCGCCGACAGAGCCCATCGACGGCCTCATGGAGCGCAGCTACGGGCCCTTTGAGGGCGGGCCGACCGCAGACGTGCCGGCTGACCTGTGGGACCCCGACGAGACGCTCGTATCGTACGGTGGGGAGGGGAGCGCGGCGCTGCGCGAGCGCGTCGTCGCGGCAATGGCGGACATCATGGGCGCCCCGGGCGTGGACGTCGCGCTCGCGGTCTGCCACGGCTCGGCGACGCTGCAGTTTAAGCTAGCCTGGGAGTCGTATGCGCGCTGCTCCCAGGACGTGCGCCTCGGCAACTGCTGCGTGCTCGTCTTTGACTACGACCCTGCCGCCGGGATCTTTGCCTGCGAGCAGATCGTGAACCAGTAGGCAAAAGGGGACAGTCCCTTTTGACCCTTTTCTGAGCACTATGGATACGCCCGGGGACGCGGAATGTGGCGCCGCAGCTCAGCGGCCTCAAAAAATCTATGGAGACCTTGTGTTGTCCCAGATGCGCGTGTAGACTAGACAGGCTGCTCAAAAGGGGAGAGCTCTGTCTCGAACCCAAAAGCAGCAGATACAGGACGTGGTCCGCTGGGGACGGGCGCAAGGGGCGCCCGACGTAGCCCATGACCACCGAGGGTTAGGAAAGAGCATGGTCAGCACGATCCTTGGCCGCAAGCTTGGGATGACGCAGATCTGGGACGAGGACGACAACGTCGTGCCCGTCACCGTCATCCAGGCTGGCCCCTGCACTGTCTCGCAGGTCAAGACGAAGGCGACCGACGGCTACGATGCCGTTCAGATCGGCTTCGGAGACATCTCCGCCAAGCATGTCAACAAGCCCATGGCCGGTCACTTCAAGGCCGCCGGCGTCGAGCCGATGCGCTACCTGCGCGAGGTCCGCGTCGAGAACGGCGAGGAGCACAAGACCGGTGACGTGGTCACCGTCGCCGACTTTGCCGACGTCAAGTCCGTCGACGTCATCGGCACCTCCAAGGGCAAGGGCTTCCAGGGCACCATCAAGCGCTGGAACTTCTCCCGCGGCCCCATGACCCACGGCTCCCGCAACCAGCGCCGTCCGGGCTCCATCGGTCAGTGCGCCTACCCCGCGCGCGTCCGCAAGGGCCTGCACATGTACGGCCACATGGGCGACGAGCGCGTGACGGTCAAGAACCTCAAGCTCGTCCGCATCGACGCCGAGCAGAACCTCATGCTCGTCAAGGGCGCTGTCCCCGGCGGCAAGAACGCTCTCGTCCAGATCCGCATGGCCTAAGTGCCAGGAAAACTCTTAGGCTAACAAGGAGGACAGAATGTCCAAGTACGCAATCAAGAACGCTGAGGGGGCTCAGGTCGCGGAGACCGAGCTCGCCGACGGCGTCTTCGGCATCGAGCCGAACATCCCCGTCATTCACCAGGTCGTGGTCTGCCAGGACAGCTGCGCCCGTCAGGGCACCCACGCCGTGAAGAACCGTCACGAGGTCTCCGGCGGCGGCGCCAAGCCCTACCGCCAGAAGGGCACCGGCCGCGCTCGCCAGGGCTCCACTCGTGCCGCCCAGTGGGCCGGCGGCGGCGTCGTCTTTGGCCCCACCCCGCGCACCCACAACAAGCGCATCAACAACAAGATGGTCAAGCTCGCCATGCGCTCCGTGCTCTCCGGCAAGGTTGCCGACCAGGAGCTCGTGCTCGTCGACGCCCTCTCCTTTGAGAAGCCGTCCACGAAGCAGGCCAAGGCCCTTCTCGGCGCCCTCGGCATCGGCGACAAGCGCGTGACGATCGTCGTCGCCGACGATGACGTGAACACCTACCTCTCGTTCCGCAACCTCGTCGGCGCTAGCGTCATCGGGGTCTCCGAGGCCACCACGCGCACCCTCATCGACAACGGCGCGCTCGTCATGACCGCCGACATCGCGAAGCAGTTCGAGGAGGTGCTCGCATAATGAACTCCGCCTACGACGTCATCATTCGCCCGATCGTCTCCGAGCGTTCCTTCGATCTCATCGAGCAGGGCAAGTACACCTTCGAGGTGGCCAAGTCCGCCCCCAAGGAGGAGATCGCCAGCGCCGTGGAGAAGCTCTTCGGCGTCCACGTGGTCAAGGTCAACACGCTCAACGTCTCCGGCAAGAAGAAGCGCGTCCGCTACCAGACCCCCGGTACCACGCGCTCCTGGAAGAAGGCTGTCGTGACCCTCGCCCCCGGCGAGACGATCGAGATCTTTGGCAGCCAGCAGGCCGCTGAGTAGCGCTTCCGCCCGGGTCCCTCGCGGGGCTCGGGCAGCATGCCGCGCATGATGGATACGCGCGGTACCGTGGTAATCCGGTGTCGGTCCGCCACTCCCTGAGCGGGCCGGCCAACGGAAAAGAAGGGAAAGGTTTTACATGGCAGTCAAGCACCTCAAGCCCACGAGCGCCGGCAGGCGTTTCCAGACGGTCTCGGACTTCTCCGAGATCACCTGCACCACGCCCGAGAAGTCGCTTCTCGAGCCCCTGCCCAAGAAGGCCGGCCGCAACAACAACGGCCGCATCACCACCCGTCACCAGGGCGGCGGCCACAAGCGTCAGTACCGCAAGATCGACTTCAAGCGCCGCAAGGACGACGTCCCGGCCAAGGTCGCCACGATCGAGTACGACCCCAACCGCTCCGCCCGCATCGCGCTGCTCCACTACGTTGACGGCGCCAAGGCCTACATCCTGTGCCCCGAGGGCCTGCACGTGGGTGACACCGTCATCTCCGGCACCAAGGACATCGACATCAAGCCGGGCAACTGCATGCCGCTCTCCGAGATCCCGGTCGGCACGCTCGTCCACGCCGTCGAGTTCCAGCCCGGCAAGGGCGCGGCCATGGCCCGTGCCGCCGGCACCTCCGTCCAGCTCATGGGCAAGGACAACGGTTACGCCGTCCTGCGCATGCCCTCCTCCGAGCTTCGTCGCGTCCTGCTCACCTGCCGCGCCACCATCGGTGAGGTCGGCAACGCCGAGCACTCCAACATCGTCGTCGGCAAGGCCGGCCGCAGCCGCTGGGCCGGCGTCCGCCCGACCGTCCGTGGTACCGTCATGAACCCGGTCGACCACCCGCACGGCGGCGGCGAGGGCAAGAACCACACCTCCGGCCGTCCGTCCGTGACGCCCTGGGGCAAGCCGACGAAGGGTTACAAGACGCGCGACCCGAAGAAGGCCTCCAACCGCCTGATCATCCGTCGCCGCAAGTCCAAGTAGTCGGAACACGAGTAGTAGGAGATAGAAAGCATGAGCAGAAGTCTCAAGAAGGGCCCGTTCGTGGAGACTCGCCTCCTCGCGCGTGTCGCCGCTCAGAACGAGGCCGGCACCAAGGAGGTCATCAAGACCTGGTCGCGCTCCTCGACCATCTTCCCCGAGATGGTCGGACACACGATCGCCGTCCACGACGGTCGCAAGCACGTGCCCGTGTACGTCACCGAGTCCATGGTCGGGCACAAGCTGGGCGAGTTCGCCCCCACCCGCACGTTCCGTGGCCACAAGGCCAACTAGGGAGGTAGGAGCTAGATGCCTCAGAACAACACCAACGAGGTCCGTGCCACGGCCAAGTACGTGCGCGTCGCGCCGCGCAAGGCCCGCGCCGTCGTCTCGCTGATCCGCAACCTCCCCGTCGAGAAGGCCCTCGAGGTCCTGCAGTTCTCGACCCGCGCCGCCTCTGTTGACGTGGCCAAGGTCCTGCGCTCCGCGATCGCCAACGCCGAGAACAACAACGGCATGCGCGCCGAGAACCTCTTCGTCAAGCTCGCCTACGTTGACGAGGGCCCCACCCTCAAGCGCATCCGTCCGCGCGCCAAGGGCTCTGCCTCCCGCATCAACAAGCGCATGAGCCACATCACCGTCGTCGTCGCTCCGCGAAAGGAGGCGTAAGCGAGCATGGGTCACAAGGTTCAGCCTACCGGCTTCCGTCTCGGCATCACCGAGGAGTGGCGTTCCCGCTGGTACGCCGATAAGAACTACGCCGAGACCCTCGGCAACGACCTCGCCGTCCGTAAGTACCTGGAGAAGCGCCTCGCCAAGGCCGCACTCTCCCGCGTCGACATCGAGCGCGCCGGCGAGAAGGTCAAGGTCACCATCTACACCGCCCGCCCGGGCATCGTGATCGGCAAGAAGGGCGCCGACATCGACGTCCTGCGCGCCGACCTCGAGAAGGTCGCCGGCGTGGGCAAGGGCATGGTCAACGTCGACGTCGTCGAGATCAAGCGCCCCGAGCTCGACGCCAACCTCGTCGCGCAGTCCATCGCCGAGCAGCTCGAGCAGCGCGTCGCCTTCCGCCGCGCCATGCGCAAGGCCGTCCAGTCCGCCCGCAAGGCCGGCGCCAAGGGTATCCGCATCCAGTGCTCCGGCCGTCTCAACGGCGCCGAGATGGGCCGTCGCGAGTGGTACCGCGAGGGTCGCGTGCCCCTGCACACCCTGCGTGCCGTGATCGACTACGGCCAGTCCACCGCTCGCACCACCATGGGTGCCTGCGGCGTCAAGGTTTGGATTTACTTCGGCGAGAAGCTGCCCGGCCAGGCCACGCCCCGTCCGGCGCTCGAGGGCTCCTCGCGTCCTCGCCGCGGTCGCAATGAGAGGAGGGCCCGCTAATGCTCGCACCTAAGCGCGTCCTGCACCGCAAGGTCCAGCGCGGCTCCATGAAGGGCCACGCCAAGGGCAACACCGAGCTGCACTTTGGTTCCTACGGCATCCAGGCTCTGGAGGCCCACTGGATCACCAACCGTCAGATCGAGGCCTGCCGTGTCGCCATGACCCGCTACATGAAGCGTGGCGGCAAGGTCTGGATCACCATCTTCCCCGACAAGCCCATCACCAAGAAGCCGGCCGAGACCCGCATGGGCTCCGGTAAGGGCAACCCCGAGGAGTGGGTGGCCGTCGTCAAGCCGGGCCGCATCATGTTCGAGATCGACGGCGTGTCCGACGAGGTGGCTCGTGAGGCTCTGCGTCTTGCCCAGCACAAGCTGCCCATCAAGACCAAGATCGTCGCCCGCACCGACAAGGACGGGGAGGAATAGTCAATGAAGTACAAGGACATCCAGGCCATGAGCGACGACGAGCTCGCCAAGAAGCTGGAGGAGGGCCGCGCTGAGCTCTTCAACCTCCGTTTCCAGATGGCCACGAGCCAGCTCGACAACACGGCTCGCGTCAAGACCGTGAAGAAGGACATCGCGCGCGTCCTCACCGAGCAGCGCGCCCGTCAGATCGCCGCGGAGAAGTCCGCCGCCCAGAACTAGCAGGAGATATGACTATGGCTGAGACCGAGAAGAGGAACGCGCGCAAGGTCGTCACCGGGACGGTCGTCTCCATCTCTGGCGACAAGTCCATCACGGTGAAGATCGACTACCGCAAGCGCCACCCCAAGTACGGCAAGATGATGACCATCTCGAAGAAGCTCCACGCCCACGACGAGAAGAACGAGTGCGGCGTCGGCGACCTCGTGACTGTCATGGAGTGCCGCCCGCTCTCCAAGACCAAGCGTTGGCGTCTCGTGGAGATCGTCGAGCGCGCCAAGTAAGTATCAGTGACGAATCCCCAGACGTGCGCCGCGCGTGTGGGCGCACCTCTCGGGGGATAGTTCGGAGGAACACCAATGATTCAGATGGAGACCATGCTCAACGTCGCTGACAACAGCGGCGCTCGGCGCGTGAAGTGCGTCAAGGTCCTCGGTGGCTCCAAGCGTCGCTACGCCGGCCTTGCCGACGTCATCATCGGCGCCGTGCAGGAGGCCACCCCGGGCGGCTCCGTGAAGAAGGGCGACATCGTCCGCTGCGTCATCGTGCGCACCACCAAGGAGACCCGCCGCAAGGACGGCAGCTACATCAAGTTCGACCAGAACGCCTGCGTGCTGGTCGACAAGGAGGGCGAGCCCAAGGGCACCCGTATCTTTGGGCCCGTTGCTCGTGAGCTCCGCGACCACAAGTACATGAAGATCGTCTCGCTCGCGCCTGAGACGCTCTAGGGAGTGAGTGAATATGGCGAAGATGAACGTGAAGAAGGGCGACAAGGTCGTCGTCCTCTCCGGTAAGGACAAGGGCAAGGAGAGCGTGATCGTTCGCGCCCTGCCCGCCGAGGGCAAGGTTGTCGTCGAGGGCGTCGCCGTCGTCAAGAAGGCCGTCCGCCCCAACGCCCAGAACCAGCAGGGTGGCTTTATCCAGAAGGAGGCCGCCATCGACGCGTCCAACGTCATGCTGGTCTGCCCCAAGTGCGGCAAGCCCACCCGCGTCGGCCACGACGTCAACGACAAGGGCGACAAGGTTCGCGTCTGCAAGAAGTGCGGCGCCCAGTTCTAAGCCCGACCTGAGTGTCACCCGGGAGGCCCCCGGTTCATCTCCGAGAAGTGCGCAGCGCAAAGCTTCTCTCCGATGAACCGGGGGCCTCTTTGCGTTGACGCAGCGTCCCTGTTGGTTCCTTTGCGCGGCGCCCCCATACGCCGAGTGTGCACCAATCGAGAAAAACGCCCATCTGCGGACCGCTTTTTCTCGATTGGGGCACACTCGCGTATGGGCTGGCGGCGCGGTTGGACGAGAAGGACCTGCGGTTTGTGCACAAACGGTGCTGCTGAGGTTGAGGTTCCATTTTATGGAGAAAGGGCGTAATATGTTTCCTTGCGTCTGTAGGTAGGGAGGATTCTGCCTCGGACGCATGACAAGGCTCCCGGCCTCTGCCAAGGCAGGGAGGTACGAGGTTGGAAACCCCGTGCTGAGAACCCCAGGATCTAAGGAGTGAACATGGCAGACAAGTACGTCCCGCGTCTCAAGGAGCAGTATTTCGCCACCGTGCGTGACGAGCTCCAGAAGCAGTTTGGCTACAAGAACGTCAACCAGATTCCCAAGATCGAGAAGATCGTGGTGAACATGGGCGTCGGCGAGGCCGCCACTGATGCCAAGGCCATCGACGGCGCCGTTGCCGACCTGCGCGCGATCACCGGCCAGCAGCCGCTGATCACCCACGCCCGCAAGTCCATCGCCACCTTCAAGCTCCGCGCTGGCATGCCGATCGGCGCCAAGGTCACCCTGCGCGGCGACCGCATGTGGGAGTTCTTCGATCGCCTGATTTCCATCGCCATCCCGCGCATCCGCGACTTCCGCGGCATCTCCCCGAAGAGCTTCGACGGCCGCGGCAACTTCTCCATGGGCGTCACCGAGCAGCTCATCTTCCCGGAGATCGACTTCGACAAGATCGACCACACCCGCGGCATGGACATCACCATCGTGACCACCGCTCAGACCGACGAGGAGGGCAAGGCGCTTCTGTCCGCCTTCCACTTCCCGTTCAAGGCTGAGTAGGTCTAATACCAACAAGACGCCCCGCGCGAGCGGGGCGCCGGGATTGCACTGAAGGAGGATTTGTGGCTAAGACATCGATGATCGTCAAGGCTCAGCGCGAGCCGAAGTTCTCGACGCGCAAGCAGAACCGTTGCCAGCGTTGTGGGCGTCCCCACTCCGTCTATCGCAAGTTCGGCCTCTGCCGCGTGTGCTTCCGCGAGCTTGCGAGCAAGGGCGAGCTTCCTGGCGTCCGCAAGGCGAGCTGGTAGGGCGCAGGGCTCTGGCGCCCAGGCGCGCGCGCCACGGGTGCGAGCGAACCGGGCACTCAGGTTCATCATTACCGAAGGAGAATGATCCATGAAGATCACTGATCCCATTTCCGACATGCTGACGCGCATTCGCAACGCCAACGCAGCCAACAAGGCCGAGGTGTCCATGCCCTCGACCAAGGTGCTCGTCGAGGTTGCGCGCGTCATCTGCGAGGAGGGCTACATCGCGGGCTATGAGGTCGAGGACACGACCCCGCAGAAGACCCTCCACATCACCCTCAAGTACGGCGCCCGCCACGCCAAGGTGATTCGCGGCATCCGTCGCATCTCCAAGCCTGGCCTGCGCATCTACTCCACCGCGGACAAGCTTCCGCGCGTGCTCGGTGGTCTCGGCACCGCCGTCATCTCCACCTCCAAGGGCATGATGTGTGACCGCGACGCCCGCAAGCAGGGCATCGGCGGCGAGGTCATCGCCTACGTCTGGTAACTCTCGGCAGGAATGAAAGGAGACAGCCGTGTCTCGTATTGGTAAGCAGCCTGTCCAGGTTCCGGCCGGAGTCACTGTGACAGTCAACGGCACCACCGTCACCGTCAAGGGCGGCAAGGGTGAGCTCACCCGCACCTTCTCCGACCTCGTTGAGATCAAGGAGGAGGGCGAGGAGCTCCACGTCGTCCGCGTTGACGAGTCCACCGCCTCCAACGCCCAGCAGGGTCTCACCCGCACCCTCCTCCACAACATGGTCGTGGGCGTCTCCGAGGGCTTTGAGAAGAAGCTCGAGCTCACCGGCGTCGGCTACCGTGCCACGCTCAAGGGTAAGGACCTCGACCTCTCCCTCGGCTACTCTCACCCGGTGGTCTATCCGGCCCCCGACAACATCACCTTTGAGGTGCCCGACAACACCCACATCACCGTCAAGGGCATCTCCAAGGAGCAGGTCGGCCAGGTTGCCGCCGAGATTCGCATGAAGCGCCCGCCCGAGCCGTACAAGGGCAAGGGTATCCACTACGAGGGCGAGCACATCCGCAGGAAGCTCGGCAAGGCCGCCAAGTAGCCTCGAGGCTTATAAAAGACCATCACCCCGTCAGGTGATGGCACGTCTAAGGAGAAGGAATGAACAAGCAGCAGGCGAAGAAGGCCGGTCTCAAGCGCCGCGAGCGCCGCGTCCGCGCCAAGATCTTCGGCACCGCTGAGCGCCCGCGCCTCAGCGTGCACCGCACCAACGCAAACATCTACGCTCAGGTCATCGATGACGCCGACGGCAAGACCATCTGCTCTGCCTCGACCCTCGACCCCGAGTTCCGCGCCACGGGCAAGATCGGCTCCAACAAGGAGGCCGCTGAGTTCGTGGGTGAGCTCGTGGGCAAGCGCGCCGTCGAGAAGGGCGTCACCGAGGTCACCTTTGACCGCGGTGGTCGCATCTATCACGGCCGTGTCAAGGCTCTGGCAGACGGTGCCCGCAACGCGGGCCTGAAGTTCTAGGAGGATTCAATGGCACGAGATCGCAAGCGCCAGCAGGACACGGATCTTCAGGAGCGCGTCGTCTTCATCCACCGTGTCTCCAAGACCGTCAAGGGCGGCCGTCGCATGTCCCTCGTCGCCCTCGTGGCCGTCGGTGACGGCAAGGGCAACGTCGGCCTCGGCATGGGCAAGTCCGCCGAGGTGCCCCTGGCCATTTCCAAGGGCGTCGAGGACGCCAAGAAGAACATGTTCCACGTGCCCGTCACCGAGGCTGGCACCATCCCGCACGCCGTCGAGGGCCACTACGGCGCCGGCCACGTGCTGATCAAGCCGGCTATCGAGGGTACCGGCGTCATTGCCGGCGGCCCCGTCCGCCCGCTCTTCGAGCTCGCTGGCATCACCAACGTGCTCTCCAAGTCCCTCGGCACCAACAACGCCATGAACATCATCAAGGCCGCCGCTGAGGGCCTCAAGGAGCTCTCCAGCCCCGCTCAGACCGCTGAGCGTCGCGGCATCACGGTCAGCGAGATGTTCGCCGGGAAGGAGAACTAACGATGGCTCAGTCCCTCAAGATCAAGCTCGTCCGCAGCGCCGTCGCCTCCGTCAAGAAGGACCAGACGGCCACCTGCCGCGCCCTCGGTCTCCGCAAGATCGGTGACGTCGTGGAGCAGCCGGACAACCCGAGCATCCGTGGAATGATCTTCAAGGTCAAGCACCTTGTTGTCGTGGAAGAGAACTAGGAGTCACTCATGCAGCTCAATGATCTGCGTCCCGCTGAGGGCTCGCGCAAGAACCGCAAGCGCATCGGCCGCGGCAACTCGTCCGGTCACGGCACGACCGCCGGCCGCGGCACCAAGGGCCAGCTCTCCCGCTCCGGCGGCGGCAAGGGCAAGGGCTTTGAGGGCGGCCAGCAGCCGCTCGCGATGCGCCTCCCCAAGCTCCCCGGCTTCAAGAACCACAACCGCGTGGAGTACGCCCCGGTGAACGTCGCCCGCCTCGACGCGCTGTTCGCCGACGGTGAGACCGTCGACGCCGATACCCTGGTTGCCAAGGGCGTCATCAAACACAACTATGTTCCTGTGAAGGTCCTCGGCGACGGCGAGCTCACCAAGAAGCTCACCGTCAAGGTGGACAAGGTCTCCGCCTCTGCCCAGGCCAAGATCGAGGCGGCCGGAGGAAAGGTCGAGCAGGCGTGCTAAAGGGAATCGCCAACGCGTTTCGCGTCCCGGAGCTCAGGAACAAGCTGCTCCTCACGGCAGGCATTCTGCTGCTGTACCGTTTCGGCGCGTACCTGCCCGTTCCGGGTGCGCCGTTCCAGGACCTGCTCGGTGCCTACCAGAGCGGGCTCTCCGAGAGCGGTGCCATGGCAGTGCTCAACCTGTTCTCAGGCGGAGCGCTCTCCCGCATGTCGGTCTTCAGCCTCGGAATCATGCCCTACATCACGGCGCAGATCATCCTGCAGCTGCTCCAGGCCGTGATTCCGTCTCTAGGCGAGCTTGCCCGCGAGGGCGAGGCCGGTCAGCGTAGAATTACGCAGTACACGCGTTACCTCACGATCGGCCTCGCCCTGCTCAACGCCGTCGGCTACCTGTTCCTGTTCAGGAGCTACGGCGTGAGCCTCGCAGATGCCGGCGCGCCCGAGGTTCTTCTCGACATCATGATCGTCTTCACGATGGTTGTCGGCGCGATGCTCATCATGTGGCTCGGTGAGATCATCACCCAGCACGGCGTGGGCAACGGCATGTCGCTCATCATCTTTGCGAACATCATGTCGGGGCTGCCCACCTCGCTGATCTCCTCGGTCACCGACACGGGCAACGTGATCCTCACGGTCGTGACGCTGGTCGTCATCGTGGCGATCATCCCGATCATCGTCTTTGTGGAGCGCGGCCAGCGCCGCATCCCCATCCAGTACGCCAAGCGCGTCGTGGGACGTCGCATGATGGGCGGCCAGGCCACCTACCTGCCGATCAAGGTCAACACGGCGGGCGTCGTACCCATCATCTTTGCCTCGGCGATCCTGTACCTGCCGGCCCAGCTGGCGGTCTTCTTCCCGAGCGTCGATTGGGTTCAGGCCTTTGCCAACGCCCTCTCGTCCGGCTGGATCAACTGGGTCCTCTCGGTCGTGCTGATCGTCGCCTTTGCGTACTTCTACTCCTCGATGGTGTTCAATCCCACCGAGACGGCCGACCAGCTGCGCAAGCAGGGTGGCTTCATCCCCGGCGTCCGTCCGGGTGCCGCCACCGCGGCCTACATCAAGAGCACCATCGACCACGTGACGCTGCCCGGTGCGCTCTTCATGGCCGTGCTCGCTGTCGTGCCCACGATCATCTTCTGGTTCACGGGCAACTCGCTAATCCAGGCGTTTGGCGGCACGTCCGTCCTCATCATGGTCGGCGTTGCCATGGACACGCTCTCCTCCATCGAGAGCCAGCTCAAGATGCACAACTACGACGGGTTCTTCAAGTAGGCCCGTCGTCAAAGGCAAGGTAAGGGTCAGGCTAGGAAAGGCGGTCCGCATCATGAACATCGTTCTTCTCGGCGCCCCCGGCGCGGGCAAGGGAACTCAGGCACAGAAGCTCGTTGCCGAGTTCGGCCTGGCCCACATCTCCACCGGCGACCTGCTTCGCGCGGCCATCAAGGAGGGCTCCAAGCTCGGCAAGAAGGCCAAGGGTTACATGGATGAGGGCAAGCTCGTCCCCGACGACCTGGTCATCGACCTCGTCAAGGAGCGCCTCGAGGCCGACGACGCCCAGAAGGGCTTCATCCTCGACGGCTTCCCGCGCAACACCGCCCAGGCGGTCACGCTCGACTCCGAGCTCGCGGCCATGGGTCGCACCCTCGACGCGGCGCTGCTCGTGTCCGTTGAGCCCGCCGTCATCGTGGAGCGCCTGAGCTCCCGCCGCACCTGCCGCTCCTGCGGCTACACCGCGCCGGCCGGCGTCGACACCTGCCCGCGCTGCGGCGGCGAGATGTACCAGCGTGACGACGACAAGCCCGAGACGATCCAGCACCGTCTTGACGTCTACCAGTCCCAGACCGCCCCGCTGGTCGAGTACTACCGGGGCCACTCGATTCTCAAGGAGGTTGACGGAGACCGTCCCGTCGACGAGGTCTATGCCGACGTCAAGGTTCTTCTCGGTCTATGATCAAGATCAAGACACCTGTTGAGATCGAGCAGATGAAGGCCGCCGGGGCTCTGTCCAAGGCGGCCCTTCGTCGTGCTGGAAGCCTGGTGAGGCCCGGCGCGACCACCATGGAGATCGACCAGGTGGTCGAGGGCTTCATCAGGCTTCACGGCGCCGTTCCCACCTTCAAGGGCTACGGCGGGTTCCCCGGCAGCGTCTGCTCCTCGGTCAACGAGCAGATCGTCCACGGCATCCCGTCCAGGAGCGTCATCCTGCAGGAGGGCGACATCGTCTCCATCGACACCGGCGCCACCTACCAGGGCTGGGTCGGCGACAATGCCTGGACCTTCTACGTTGGCACGCCCTCCGAGGAGTGGCGTGCCCTCTGCGAGTGCACCCGTGACTGCCTCAAGGCGGCCATCGAGCAGGCCGTGCCCGGCAACCGCCTCGGCGACATCGGCGCCGCCGTGCAGGAGCTCGCCGAGGGCAACGGCTACGGCGTGGTCCGCGACTACGTGGGCCACGGCGTCGGCCGCGAGATGCACGAGGAGCCCGAGGTCCGCAACTACGGCAAGCGCGGTCGCGGCATCAAGCTCCAGGCGGGCATGGTGATCGCCATCGAGCCCATGATTACGCTCGGCACCTACCGCTGCCACACGCTCGGCAACGGTTGGACCGTCGTGACCGATGACGGCCTGCCCGCCGCGCACTACGAGAACACCGTGGCCATCACCGAGGACGGCCCGGTCATTCTCACGCAGGACGAGAAGGGCCCGTGGTGCCCGATGCAGGGCGGCGCAGACGAGTAAGCCGTCTCTTGTGTGCGTCTCATGCAGCGCGAGAAGCGCCGTGTGGAACGTCCGTGAATTTTAGGTATGATAGTTGGTCGCTGTCGGAGTGGAGAGGTAGTCAATTTGAGCAAGCAGGACGCAATCGAGCTGGAGGGCAAGGTCGTCGAGCCCCTGCCCAACGCCATGTTCAACGTTGAGCTCGAGAACGGAAAGACCATTCTCTGCACCATCTCGGGCAAGATTCGGATGAACTACATCCGCATCCTCCCGGGCGACAAGGTCGTCGTGGAGATTTCCCCGTACGACCTCACGAGGGGACGCATCACCTACCGCTACAAGTAGGGGACGCGTCCGCTCTTCAGCTGTGGATATTCTCGCCAGCGGCTGGGCGTGTAGATAGGAACGCAAGCAGCACTACCGGAAGGAAGACGCATGAAGGTACGTCCTTCGGTCAAGAAGATGTGCGACAAGTGCAAGGTCATTCGTCGCCATGGCAAGGTTTACGTCATCTGCGAGAACCCGCGCCACAAGCAGCGTCAGGGCTAAGGAAGGAGCTCCAAGTTGGCCCGTATTAACGGCGTCGACCTGCCGCGCGACAAGCGCGTTGAGGTCGGACTCACCTACATCTTCGGCATCGGCCAGACCCGCGCCACCAAGATCTGCGCGGAGACCGGTGTCAACCCCGATACCCGCGTCAAGGACCTCACCGAGGACGAGGTCACCAAGATTCGTGACTTCATTGACGCCAACTACACCACCGAGGGCGACCTTCGCCGCGAGGTGCGTCAGAACACCGCCCGTCTGATGGAGATCGGCTGCTACCGCGGTCTCCGTCACCGCAAGGGCCTTCCTGTCCACGGTCAGCGCACCCACACCAACGCTCGCACCCGCAAGGGCAAGAAGCGTCAGATCGGTGCCAAGAAGAGGGGCTAGGGAGTAGACAATGCCGCAGAAGAAGAACCAGCGCACCACCCGCGTGCGCCGCTCCGAGCGCAAGAACATCGCTGTGGGCCAGGCCCACATCAAGAGCACGTTCAACAACACGATCGTCTCGATCACCGACCCGCAGGGCAACGTGATCTCCTGGCAGTCCGGTGGCACCGTCGGCTTCAAGGGCTCCCGCAAGTCCACGCCGTTTGCCGCCCAGCTCGCCGCTGAGGCCGCTGCCAAGGCGGCCATGGAGCACGGCCTGCACAAGGTCGCCGTGTTCGTCAAGGGCCCCGGCTCCGGCCGTGAGACCGCCATCCGCTCCCTGCAGGCCGCCGGCCTCGAGGTGTCGGGCATCCAGGACAAGACCCCCATCGCGCACAACGGTTGCCGTCTGAGCAAGCGTCGCCGCGTGTAGCTAGGAGGAATATCAATGGCTATCGATAGGACCCCGGTCCTCAAGAGGTGCCGTCAGCTCGGCATCGACCCCGTTGTGATGGGTATCAACAAGACCTCCAACCGCGAGCCGCGTCGCCGTCGCCGCCAGGAGAGCGAGTACGGTATGCAGCTTCGCGAGAAGCAGAAGGCCAAGTTCATCTACGGCGTTCTCGAGAAGCAGTTCCGTCACTACTACGTTCTCGCCATGAAGCGCGAGGGCATCACCGGTGACAACCTGATGAGCCTGCTCGAGTGCCGCCTGGACAACGTCGTCTTCCGTCTCGGCTTTGCCCGCACCCGCAAGGAGGCCCGTCAGACCGTCCGTCACGGCCACATCACCGTGAACGGCAAGCGCGTCGACATCCCCTCCTATCAGGTGAAGGCCGGCGACGTCGTCGCCGTCGCCGAGAAGGCCCGCGACCTTCTCCCCATCAAGGAGGCCCTCATCTCCTCCGAGCACATGGCGGTTCCCGCCTGGCTCGAGGTGGACATCGAGAAGCTCAAGGGCACCGTCCTCCAGCTCCCCACGCGCGATCAGATCGACCTCGACATCGACGCGCAGCTGATCGTCGAGCTCTACTCCAAGTAGGCCCGACCAGATTTGGAGGTAGCAATGTCCGAATTCATCCGACCCCAGGTGTCGGTCGAGGAGATCAACGACAACCTCGCCCGCGTCAGCGCCGAGCCGCTCGAGCGCGGCTACGGTGACACGCTCGGCAACTCCCTGCGCCGCGTGCTCCTGTCGTCGCTCTCCGGCGCTGCCGTCGAGGCCATCCAGATCGATGGCATCCAGCACGAGTTCACCACCGTCGAGGGCGTCTACGAGGACGTCACCGACATCGTGCTCAACGTCAAGGGCCTGGTCTTCCGCTCCATGGGCACCGGCGACGAGGCCGAGGCCTCGATCTCCATCGACGGCCCCGCCACGGTGACCGGCGGCGACTTCGAGATCCCCGCCGAGTTTGAGCTCGTCAACCCCGAGCACGTCATCTGCACCCTCGGTGCGGGCGCCCACCTCACCATGCGCATGCGCATCGGCGTGGGCCGCGGCTACGTCTCCGGCGAGGACAACGAGCGTGAGAACGACCCGATCGGGATCATCCACGTCGACTCGCTCTACTCGCCCGTGCGCCGCTGCGCCAAGGCCGTCGAGGCCTGCCGCGTGGGCCGTCACACCGACTACGACCGTCTCGTGCTCGAGGTGGAGACCAACGGCTCCATCTCCCCGCGTGACGCCGTCGTCGAGGCTGCCAACATCATCAACCAGCACATGACCGCGTTCATGTGCCTGGCCGAGGAGGACGAGCCCGTCGAGGACGCCTCCATCTTCGCGACGGGGGCCGTCGAGGACAACGTCGAGCTCGACAAGCAGATCGAGGACCTGGACCTCTCCGTCCGCTCCTACAACTGCCTCAAGCGCGCCGGCATTCACTCCGTGCGCCAGCTCGTGGAGTTCTCCGAGAACGACCTTCTGAACATCAGAAACTTTGGCGTCAAGTCCATCGAGGAAGTCAAGGACAAGCTCGAGACCATGGGCCTGTCTCTCAAGGCCTAGGCGCGCCGGATTTAGGAGAAGCGACAAATGCGACACAACAAGAAGAAGGGCATGAAGCTCGGCACCGACGCCAGCCACACCAAGGCCATGAAGAAGAGCCTGGTTCGCGCCCTGTTTGAGAACGACCGCATCAAGACGATCGACGTGCGTGCCAAGGCCATCCGCGCCGACGTTGACCACGTGATCACCTGGGCCAAGAAGGGCGACATCGCGAGCCGTCGTCTCGCCATCGCCGCCGTGGGCGACAAGGACATCGTCCGCGAGGTCTTTGAGAAGGCCGCCCAGGGCATGTGGGCCGACCGCAACGGTGGCTACACGCGCATCATGAAGCTCGGCCCCCGCAAGGGCGACGGTGCCGAGATCGTGATCATGGAGCTCGTCACCGAGCCCGTCAAGGCCAAGGCCAAGAAGGCCGCCCCCGCCGCCAAGGTGACCAAGGTCGAGGAGGCCCCTGTCGAGGAGCCCAAGGCCGAGGAGGAGCCGGTCGTCGAGGAGGCCGCCGCTGAGGAGGCTCCCGCCGAGGAGGAGAAGGCCGAGTAGCCTCGGACCTTTCACAGGCTGTCTGGGCCCCGGCCACGTGCCGGGGCCTTTTTCATGAGGAGGTGGGACATGCTCGAGGTTCATGACGTCTGCTTCTCGTTTGACGGCAAGAAGAACGTGCTGGAGCATGTCTCGCTTGCCGTGGAACCCGGCGAGCGCGTGGTTCTTCTTGGCCCCAACGGGTCGGGTAAGTCCACGCTGGCCCGGCTGCTCAACGGCTCGCTCGCGCCGTCCTCGGGATGCGTGCACGTGGACGGGCGGACCGAGGGGCTGGCCCGGCTCGTGGGCTACGTGCGACAGGACCCGCACAACCAGATCGTGAGCGCCGTCGTCTCCGACGAGGTGGCCTTTGGCCCGCGCAACCTCGGTCTTCCGCGCGCCGAGGTGCTCGGGCGCGTCGACGAGGCGCTCGAGGCCTGCGGTATCCCGGGGCTGCGCGACCGTATGACCTCGGAGCTCTCCGGCGGGCAGCAGCAGCTCGTGGCCATAGCCGGCGTGCTCGCCATGCGACCGCGCTACCTCGTGCTCGACGAGGCCACCTCGATGCTGGACCCGATGTCGCGCGAGCGCGTTGCCCACATCGTGGAGCGCCTCGTTGCCAGCGGCCTCGGCGTGCTCGAGATTTCCCACCGTCGGCAGACCGGGGCGCGCGAGATTTGTCTTGAGCGAGGGCGGATTTCATACCAGTTGCCGGTATCTACTGAGCCGCCTCAGAATAAAGTACCTAGAAGTGCGCGCCTGGAACGACGTCAACAGGGATTATGTGTATCCGACGTGTCAGTTTTAGGCAGATTGCGCACGGTGTCGCAGGATTTTCAGGGACTGGTATTAGTTACGGGCCCCTCCGGCGCGGGTAAGACCACGCTCGCCCGGGTACTAACGGGCGTTCTTGCGCCGGATTCCGGCGAGGTGACGCTCGATGGTCGCCGCGTGCGCCCCGGAGACGTGGGCCTTGCCTTCCAGCGCCCGGAGGACCAGCTCTTCTGCGACACGGTGCTCGACGACATTGCCTACGGCCCACGCGCCCAAGGGCTCGCCGAGGAAGAGGCGCTTGCCGCCGCCCGTGCGGCGGCAGCACGCCTGGGCATAGGCGAGGAGCTTCTGGACAGATCGCCCTTTGCGCTCTCCGGCGGGCAGATGCGGCGCGTGGCGCTCGCGGGAGTGATCGCGGCCCGGCCGCGTGCCTACGTGTTTGACGAGCCTACGGCTGGTTTGGACGCGCGCGGCATACGCGAGTTTCGCGACCTTGCCTGCGGGTTGGCAGACGAGGGGGCCACCGTGGTCGTCATCACGCACGACCCCGAAGAATGGGATGGCGTGGCGGATGCCTCCGTTGAGCTGGCCCCGGCTGAGCCCTGCCTGCCTGTGTCGCGCGCCCGCGTGCCGGGGGCCTATGCGCCGGGCAGCACCGTCATGCACGAGCTTGACCCGCGCGCAAAGCTCGTGCTCCTGCTCATGGCCACGGTTGCGACGTTTGCCGCGTCCGCGCCATGGGGCTTGCTCGCGGCCACGCTCGGCCTTGTGGCAGCTCTGGTGGCCAGCGGGACGTCTCCGGCCACGATCGCGCGCGGGTTGCGACCGGCGGCGATGGTCCTTGCGCTCTCCGTGCTCTCCAACGCCGTGGTGCTGGTGGGCCAGCCCGGCTTCTCGCCGGAGGGCCTGACAAGAAGCGTGGCGGTGGTGTGTCGGATCGCGCTTGTGGTGGGGTTTGCCCTCTCGTTCTCGTCGACGACGCCGCCCCCGGCGATTGCCGATGCGCTGGCGGCCCTCATGGCGCCGCTGCGACGTCTGGGCGTCCCGGTGGGCGCGATTGCTATGTCGTCGTCCATCGCGCTGCGCTTCATCCCGCTCGCGGCGGAGGAGGTGGACCGCATACGGTGCGCCCAGCGCGCCCGTGGCGCGCGCCTCGACGAGGGCGGGCTGGTGGCTCGCCTGCGGTCCTGGGCCCAGGTCCTGGTCCCGCTCGTGGTGGGTCTCTTCCGGCGCGCCGACGAGCTTGCCGCCGCGATGGTGGACCGCTGCTACACCGGCGAGCAGACGGCGCTTCTCGCTCCGCTCGCGCGGCGGGACTGGGAGGTGCTCGCCCTCGGCGCGCTGTGGTCCGTGGCGGCGGTTGCGCTCTGACGTGGCATCGCGTATGCACCTAGGGACGCCAAATAGGAAAGTCTGAGAGCGCCAAACACGAAAGTCAAAACGCGCCAAACCCGAAAATGCTATCATTCAAGCATGTAGAACGGGGTGGATATGCGCTATATACAACGTCTCGCTGACGCGTCTCTCTCGGAGCAACTTGCTCGCATGGGGGCCGTGTATGTTCGTGGTCCCAAATGGTGCGGGAAGACAACCACGTGCGAGCAGTTTGCGGCGAGCACGCTCAAGATGCGCGACCCCGATCGCTATGCCGCCAACATGGAGGCTGCGGCGATTCGTCCGTCATTGCTGCTGCGTGGTGACCGCCCACGCCTCATTGACGAATGGCAGGTTGCGCCGGTGCTGTGGGACGCTGTTATCAACGAGATTGATGAGGAGGGCGGTAGGCCGGGGCAGTTCATGCTCACCGGGTCGGCTACGCCGTCGCGACAGGCGGAAGAACAGCCCAAGCACACGGGCACCGGGCGCATTGCGCGGCTTGTTATGGGTGCAATGACGTTGGAGGAATCGGGCGAATCGTCGTGCGAGGTGCGGCTCTCCGCGTTGTTTGGTGGCTCGCTCACGCAGGTGGAGGCCATGTCTTCGGTTTCTGTCGAGCGCTACGCGGAGCTCATCTGCGGCGGTGGTTGGCCGGCTCCGATCGCGCGCGGTGTGCTCGACACGAGCGTTGCGTACGACTACATCGATGCCATCTGCGAGGCGGATATCTCTGAGGCCGCCGACAGCAATCTCGACCCCCTTCGCGCTCGTGCCCTGTTGCGCGCCATTGCGCGCAACACCGCGCAGGAGGCCTCGGTGCCCACGCTGCTGGCCGACGTGCATGACGTCGGGGTGGGTATGAGCGAGCCGACGTTGCGCGTCTACCTTAACGCGCTGCGTCGCCTGTTTGTGGTCGAGGACGTGCGCGCCTGGGCTCCGACGCTCAGGTCGCGCACTCCGCTGCGCTCGGCGTCAGTATGGCACCTGTGCGATCCGTCGCTCGAGGCGGCGGCACTCGAAACCTCTCCCGAGGGGCTTCTCTCGGATCTGAACACCATGGGATACCTTTTTGAGTCGCTGTGCGTGCGCGACCTCCGTGCCTACATGCGCTCGCTGGGCGGCGACGTGTACCACTATCGGGACAAAAGCGGCCTCGAGGTGGATGCGGTTGTGCGCCTGCGCTCGGGCGCGTGGGGCGCCGTCGAGATCAAGCTGGGCGGCGCGCGACGCATCGACGAGGGGGCGGCGAACGTGCGCGCCCTTGCGGAGAAGGTCGACGGCCATCATACGCCGGCGCCCGCCTTCTGCATGGTGCTTACGGGCGGACAGTTTGGCTACACACGGCCCGATGGCGTTCACGTGGTTCCCATCGCGTGCTTAGCTCATTAGGGCGAAGGTGGCGTGATACGCTAGGGGCGTCGAAAGGGGTGCACATGTCCGAGGGCGGGACGCTCGTCATACGGCTCGGCTACCGCGGGGCCGACTTCGCCGGTTTTGCGGAGCAGCCGAGCGTGCGTACCGTGGCAGGCGAGCTGCGGCGCGCGCTCGAGACCACGCTGCGTCGGCCGTGCGAGCTCACGTGTGCCGGCCGTACCGACGCTGGCGTGCACGCCATCGCGCAGTACGTGAGCATCCCCGTGAGCGAGGACGAGCTCGCGCTGCCCGGGAGCCGCCTCATGCGCAGTCTCGTGGCGCTCACGCCGGATGACCTCTCGGTCCAGGCGCTCTTTCATGCCCCTGCTGGCTTCTCGGCGCGCTTTGACGCAATCAGCCGCAGCTACCGCTATCGGATCGCCGCCTCGCTGACGCGTCCCGTGCTTGCATGGGACCACAGCTGGTGGTACCGAGGCAGCCTGGACGTGGACGCAATGGCCGAGGCCGCCCGTCCGCTCCTCGGCGAGCACGACTTCAAGAGCTTCTGCAAGGCGGCCTCGGCGGAGGGCAAGCCCACCTGCCGCTACGTGTCCGCGCTCGACGTGAGCCGCGTCATCGAGGCGGGGGAGGAGCTCGTTGCCATAGACGTCACGGGCAACGCGTTCCTGCACAACATGGTCCGTACGATCGCGGGCTCGCTCGTCGAGGTGGGGCGCGGCCACCGCGCGCCGGACTGGCTCGCCGACGTCCTTGCGGCGCGCGATCGTACCGCAGCCGGACCGTGCGCCCCCGCGAAAGGCCTCACCTTCGTCGGGGTAGAATACCCTGAGCTAACTCTTTCGCCTTGGGAGTAGCCTCCCGGCGAATCCTGCCCCGGAGGAGAGACCTTGGACTTTGTTCTACATGTTCTTGAGCACAGCGTGCTCGACACGCTCGCGCTCGTTCCGCTGCTCTTTGTGACCTATCTCGTCATGGAGGCGATTGAGCACTCCGCGAGCGCCCACGTGCGTGCCGCCGTGGAGCGCTCGGGCAAGGCAGGCCCGGTCGTGGGTGCCCTGCTGGGGGCGCTGCCCCAGTGCGGCTTCTCCGCCATGGCGGCGACGCTCTACGCCGGGCGCGTGGTCACGGTCGGCACGCTCGTCGCGGTGGTGCTCTCCACCTCCGACGAGATGGTGCCCGTCTTCCTGGCCCACCAGGAGCCGCTGGGCCGCCTGGCGACGATCATGGGGGTCAAGATCGCGATCGGTCTCGCCGTGGGCCTCGTCGTCGACGCGTTGCTGCGCCTCTGGCACCGTGCCGGAGACGGGCACCTGCACATCCACGAGCTCTGCGAGCGCGAGCACTGCCACTGCGACGACGGTCACGACGGCCACGAGCACGGGCACGGCCGCTGGGCCATCGTGCGCTCGGCGCTCGTCCACACCGTGCAGGTGACACTGTTCATCCTTGCAGTGACCTTCGTCTTTGGCCTGGTCATCGAATACGTGGGCCAGGACGCGCTCGGCGAGCTTCTCGCCAACCACCCGGTGAGGGCCACCTTCGTGGCCGCGCTCGTGGGGCTAATCCCCAACTGCGGCGCGAGCGTCGCGATCACGGAGCTCTACCTCGACGGCGTGCTCTCCGCCGGCCCCATGCTGGCGGGTCTTCTCGCCTCCGGTGGCGTGGGCCTGCTCGTGCTCTGGCGCACCAACGCCGACGCTCGACAGAACGCCGCCATCACCGCCTTTGTCTACTCCATTGCCGTTGTGGCGGGGCTGCTCGCGGGGGCGTCGGGTATGCTGGTGTAGGAGGTCGGACGAGAAGGACGGTGTGTCATGGCAAGAAAGCGCGAGCGGTTTGAGCGTACGGACGTGCCCGAGCCCAGCCGTCAGCGGAACGTGATCGGTGGCGTCGTGGCCGCCCTGGCGCTCGTGGTAAGCGCTGCGGTCGTCATGTTTGCCTGGAACCGCGCGAACCTGGAGAGCCGCATGGGCGACAACGCCCTCGGCGACGCCATTTCCTCGCAGGCCAGCTCCTCGGGCCCCTCCGAGGGCTATGTCGACGCGGGCAACGAGATCCACAGCACGCTGCTGCTCACCTCCGACAGCCTCGACGCGGGCGGCACGCTCACGGACGCGCGCATCCTCTCCGTCAACGCAACGGCCGGCACCGCGACGCTCGTCGCGCTCCCGACCGACCTCGCCCTGACGGTGGGGGAGGAGCCGACCACGCTCGGGGAGCTCTTCTCGTCGCAGGGCTACGCCGCCTGTGTGGTCCCGCTCGGCAGCGCCTCCGGCATCAGCTTTGAGAACGTCATCCTCGCGACCGGGGACGTCCTGGAGGAGGCCTCCCAGCTCGCCGGGTCCGACGCGAGAAGCCTCGTGCGCTCGGCGTCGGGCTTCCTCTCCAAGATCAGGACCAACATGGACGCTCCGGGGCTGCTCTCGTTTGCCGAGACGCTCTCGGCGATCGGCGTCTCCAACCTCACCGCCGTCGACGCGCCGCTCGTGGCCGAGACCGCGACCGACGAGGAGGGCAACGTCACCGAGACGGGCCGCCAAGTCCTCGACCAGACGCAGCTGGGCGTTGCCGTGGGACGCTTCGTCGCGGCCTAGCAACGGCGGTCGAGGGGGCCTCTCGCAGGGCATCTCTGTCGTTTTTCTGCGCCGTCGGCGCGTCTGTTGCACGCTGATACCCTAGAGGGTGTTTCCTCGTCCGGGGACGGACCCGGCGGGACGAGAGGATGCGTAGATGGCGCACGGCACAAGCAGAGGGCCTGTCGTCTCGGTGCTCATGGCGGTCCATGACGCCGAGGGCTCCGTGCGCCGCGCCGTCGAGAGCGTGCAGAACCAGTCCCTGAGAGAGCTCGAGCTGATCGTGATCGACGCCGGGTCGCAGGACTCGACCGTCCGGATCCTGGAGGCGATCGCCGAGCGGGACCTGCGGGTCGAGGTCGTGCGCGCCGACGCCTGCTCGCGCCAGGAGGCGCTCGACGTCGCCCTCGAGCGCGCGGGCGGGCGCTACCTCACAGTCATGGACGCCGACACCATCGCGCGGCCCGGCATGCTCGCCGATCTTGTGGGCCTTGCCGAGGAGCGATCGCTCGAGCTTGCGGTCGGCGGGCTCGAGCTCTGCCTGATCGGCATCGGCGGTCGTGCGACGGAGCTTGAGCTCGCCTCCGACGCGACCGTCTTTCCCACGCAGCACGACCTGAGGACGAGCGCCTGGCACTTCTTCTCCTCCGGCCAGCTGCTCCCCGTCGTCGGGAAGCTCTTCCGACTCGACCGGGTGCGCGAGCTTGACCTGAGATTCTCCTCGGGCGGGCCCCTCGCCCATCGCTTTGTGATCGACTACCTCGCCGAGGCCGAGCGCGCGGGAATCCTCGGCGGCATCTGCTGCCGCACGGAGCGTCTCGCGGCGTCCGTGGACCGGCGCCTGGGGCAGGCCGAGGGATACCGCCTCCTCGAGCGGGAGCACGCCGCCCTTCTCGGCCTCTATCGGCACTGGGGGCTCGAGGGTGACGTCGCGAGCATGGAGATGCTCCAGAGCCGCTACATGGAGCGCCTTGTGGCATGCGTGGAGGGGGTGTGCGCGAGCGGCCTGCCCGCCGTCGAGCAGCGCCGCGCGGTGGAGGCCATGATCGGCACCGACCAGGCCCGTCTCGCCGCCTCCGTGGCGCGCCCGGCGAGCAGCGCGGCGCGCTCGATGCTCGTGCCGGTGCGCGGGGGTAACGTCCGGCTCGTCTGCGCGCAGGCTCGGTTGCTCGCCCTGCTCGGGCGCGGCCGTGCCGCCTGGGCCATGCCGGACGCCTACGTCTGAGGGCGGGCTACCCCAGCCTGCCGCCCCTGCGGCTCAGCGCCGTGCGCACCGAGAACGCAAGGCCGTTGGTCCTCACGCGATAGAGTCCCTCGCGGAGCAGGTACGCCAGGTGGGCGACCCTTCCGCCGCGCGGCTCGGCGATGCCGCGCACGCGCGCGAAGAGCGCCCGACCCGTCGAGGAGATGCCCGGTTCGGAGAAGACTAGGCGCGGGTCGAGCCGCGCCATCGAGCGCTCGAGCAGCTCGCGCACCCCGGGTGCATCCTCGCCGGCGCCCTCGAGCGTGATCAGGGCGTAGTTGACCCCGCGCAGGGCGAGGGCCGAGAGGACGCGGCGGTCGCTCACGCCGGCGGCCTCGGCGGCGTCCATCATGTCGTTCCAGCGCTCGAGCGGCGTCGCCGGCGAGCGCGCGGCGAGCGACTCGGCCTCGCGCAGGTCGCGCTCGCGATAGACGTAGACGCAGCGGTCCGTGTACGCGATGCGGTCGGTGCGGCAGAGCGTCTCCACCAGAAACGGGTTGTCCGCCCAGCCGGCGCCGGGAACCTCGACAAAGCGGATCCCCTGGTCGACGAGGTAGGAGCGGCGGTAGGCGCCGGCCCAGATCGCGGGGTGGTGACGCAGCAGCTCCACGCCGTCGCCGATCGCAAAGGGCTGGCGGCGCGGCTTCACGCGCCCGCGGTAGGGGCAGCTCACGCGGGCCTCGCCGTTCTTCTCGTCAGAGACGACGCGCCAGTAGGCGCCCCGCACGACGTCGACCGCGCCCGAGCCGCCCAGCTCGTCCACGCGGGCGAGAAGGTCCTCGTAGGCGGTCGGCGGGAGGACGTCGTCGGGCTCGAGGATGGCGACCCAGGTCCCGCGCGCGGCGGCTATGCCCCGGTTGCAGGAGGCGCCGTAGCCCTCGTTGGGCTTGTCTATGAGGACGAGGCGGCTGTCGCGCGCCGCGTGGTCGCGCGCGATCTTTGCCGAGCCGTCCGTGGAGCCGTCGTTCACGCAGATGATCTCGAGCTCGCGGTGCGTCTGCGCCTCAACGCTGGCCAGGCACTCGTCGAGCGTGGCCCCGGCGTTGTAGACGGGGATGACAACGGAGACCAGCTCATGGTTCTCGGATGGGTTTATGGCGCTCATGACCCTCCCTGGGTCGGGGGCTCCCTGCGTCGTACCCTATAATACTAGGGCGTCGTGACGGGTCAGGGGAGAGACGGGGGAAGGCAATGAGGCGAGCTGCGATCGTCATCGTGACGTTCAAGCGGCAGGTTCTTCTCGCCGGCCTGCTGGAGTCCGTGCTCGGGCTGACCGAGGCGCCGTGGCGCGTGGTGGTGGTGGACAACGAGAACTCCGCCGAGACCGCCGGCATCGTGGCGGACTTTGAGCGCCGCGCCAACGCCCTCTGGGGCGCCACGACGGACGACCCGGACGCTGCGGGCGGCACCTCGCGCGCGTGCTACGTGGGCATGGAGACCAACACCGGCGGGTCGGGCGGCTTCTCGGAGGGCGTCCGCCGCGCCTTTGAGCTGGGTGCCGAGTGGTTCTGGGTCATGGACGACGACGTCCGCGTGGAGCCGGGCGGCCTCGAGACGCTGGGCCGCTGGAGCGGCGAGGCCCAAGCCGTCATGGGCCAGCGACGCGACTTTGACGGCGGCCACTTCTACTGGCAGTACCGCTTCTGGCCGCGCCTGTGCATCTACAACCCCGTCTCCCGCGACAGCTGGCGTCCGGGCGAGCGGTACAAGCTGGCCAACGCGCTGTGCTTTGAGGGCGGGTTCTTCTCGCGCGAGGTGGTCGAGAAGATCGGCGTGCCCGACGCCCGCTTCTTCATCTACTTTGACGACGCGCTCTACGGCTACCTGGCCAGCAAGGTCACGCCCGTCTACTACGTGCCGGACTATGTGCTCTCGCGGAGCCGCGAGGTGGCCAACCAGGGCATCGGCTCGGTGCGCCAGCTCAACTCGACCTCCGACATGACCCGCTACTACATAACGCGCAACCGGGGCTATTTTGCGCGCTACTGCAGGCTGCACGGGGACTACAGCGCGCTCGGCTTTGCGTTGGGGACGCTGCTCACCTTTGCGAAGGAGCTCGTGCGGCTGCTCGCCGTTGACCGGGCGCACCTGGGCTCCGGCATGCGCCGCCTCATGGCCGGCCAGCGCGACGCCCGCAAGATCCTGCGTGACCCGAGCTGGGAGCCGATGCCGCCGCTCGCGTAGCGCGGGCGTACAATGGGAGACCGTGACGCGAGGAGAGGAACGAGACACGTGGCCGAGAAGAGAGACTTTCTCGATGAGCTCATAGACCTGCAGAGCGACTGGCGCTCCCTCAAGGAGATGCCCAACCAGATGGTTGGCTCGCTCGTGGATGACGGCGAGCAGAAGGTCTACAACCCCGCCGACTACAAGGAGAAGCCCTTCGCCAACTCCGGGCGCTGCCTGCGCGTTGCCTCGGGGCGCACCGACGTCTGCTCGCGCTGCCTGGACGTGTGCCCCACGCACTCGATCACGATCCACAACAAGTCCGTCTCGGTGGCCGAGGACTGCCGCAAGTGCGGCCTGTGCGCCGCGGTGTGCCCGACGGAGGCGTTCTCGACCCGCCGTCACATGCCGCGCCAGGTCTACGACCAGATCGCGCGCGTGGCGTCGTCCTACGAGCAGTGCTACGTGACGTGCACCCGCGCGCTGGGGCGCCTGCCGCAGGGCAACGAGGTCGTGCTCGCCTGCGTGGGCGCCGTCCCGCGCGACCTGTGGTTCTCGCTGCTCGCGGACTACGACAACATCAATGTCTACCTGCCGGTGGGCATCTGCGACCGCTGTCGCACCACCACCGGCGAGGAGACCTACGCAGACGCCATCGCCACGGCGGAGGAGTGGGCGGACGCGCCGCTCGGCCTGGAGGTCGAGGAGTCGGCGATGACGCACGAGCTCACGCGCGCCTACAAGCGCAGCCAGTTCGTGAGCGGGGCCGTGACCTCGGTCGAGCGCCTGGTCACGCGCACCAACCCGGCGCTCGCCGGCGCCAAGGCCGTGGCCAAGAAGATCTCCGACCACTCGCAGCGGCTCAACCGCCTGCAGAAGGAGCTCGAGAACGCCGTGGGCTCCAAGACCGCGGGCAACCACGTGCGCCTGCTCACCCAGGGCCGCAAGCTCATGATGGGCGCGCTGCAGCACGACGAGTCTCTGGCGGAGCTGGTCAGGCTCGAGGTCCCCGTGTGCGACCACGCGCTGTGCACGATGTGCGGCGACTGTGCCAAGGTCTGCACCACGCATGCGCTCGACCTCGACCGCGACGGCCAGGTGCGGGTCCAGAGCGCCTACTGCGTGAGCTGCGGCGCGTGCGCGACCGTGTGCGAGGAGGGCGCGCTCGCCATGGAGCCCATGGATGCGCGCGAGCTCGTGGTGCCCGACAAGATGGCCGAGGAGGTCGCCCGCAAGAAGGCCGAGGCCAAGGCCAAGGCGTCCGAGTACGTGGAAAAGGGCAAGAAGCAGCTCGGGCGCGTCGCCGACGCGCTGGAGAAGCTCGACGACTCCGGGAGCAAGAAGAACTAGCGGGCCGAGGGTGCTTCTCGGCCGACGTGACGCATGACGTAAGGAGAAGGACGTGTCGCTTTCCATTGGCATCGTGGGCCTGCCCAACGTGGGCAAGTCGACCCTGTTCACCGCGCTCACCAAGAAGGGCGGCCTCGCGGCCAACTACCCCTTTGCCACGATCGACCCCAACGTGGGCATCGTGGACGTGCCCGACGAGCGCCTGGGCAAGCTGGCCGAGATCGTGAACCCGGGGCGCATCGTGCCGGCGACGGTTGAGTTCGTGGACATCGCGGGCCTGGTCAAGGGTGCCAACGAGGGCGAGGGCCTGGGCAACCAGTTCCTGGCCAACATCCGCGAGACCGACGCCATCTGCGAGGTCGTGCGCTACTTCTCCGACCCCAACGTCATGCGCGAGGTCGGCCGCGTGGGCGAGTTCGTGGACCCCGCGGGCGACGCGGACACCATCATGACCGAGCTCATCCTCGCGGACATCCAGTCGCTCGAGAAGCAGCTCCCGCGCCTGGAGAAGGAGGCCAAGCGCGACAAGGAGCTCGCGGCCAAGGCCGACGTCGCGCGCCGCCTGCTCGACTGGCTGAACGAGGGCAACCGTGCCGCGACGATGGAGATGACCGACGAGGAGCGCGCCGAGACGCGCGGTCTGTTCCTCCTCACGATGAAGCCGATCCTCTACGTGGCCAACGTGGACGAGGACCAGCTGGGGGAGGAGCTCGACGCAATCGCCGGCGTGACGCCGATCCCCATCTGCGCCAAGGTGGAGGCCGAGCTCTCCGAGCTCGAGCCCGAGGAGGCCGCCGAGTACCTGGCGGACCTGGGCCTTGAGAAGAGCGGCCTGGAGACGCTCGCGCAGGCGGCGTACCGGCTGCTCGGCCTGCAGAGCTACTTCACTGCGGGCGAGATGGAGGTCAAGGCCTGGACCGTGCGCGTGGGCGCCAAGGCCCCCGAGGCGGCGGGCGTGATCCACTCCGACTTTGAGCGCGGCTTTATCAAGGCGGAGGTCGCCAGCTACACCGACTACGTCGCGCTCGGCGGCGAGGCCGGCTGCAAGGCGGCGGGCAAGCTGCGCATCGAGGGCAAGGACTACGTCGTCCAAGATGGCGACGTGATGCACTTCAGGTTCAACGTGTAGGGCGCGCCCCGTCGCCCGACCGCTCGGCAGCTCGTTGGGAAACGGCCCGGGAAACTGTCCCGCATAATGGCGCCAATCCAAGGCAAGGCCAGTCGAAGGAGGAGCGCCGTGGAACCGGATGCCGTTGTTTCCATCCAAGAGGCGACCGAGGAGAACGAGTGCGCTGAGGCAAGCGGAAGCGTGGCAGCGGGCGACAACCCGTCACCCGAGAGTCCTGAGCAGCCTGACGGATCTCCACAGCCGCGAAAGAAGTGGCTTTTCCCGCTGGCGGCTGGCCTTGCCGTGCTCGTGTTGGCGGTGTTTGCACTCTCACAGGCAGGAACGCCGCCGGTTGTCGTTCGCGAGCCCGGTGCCTGGCCAGACTTTCCCTACCTAGCTTCGCTTGTCGATGAACCGGATGCGTTCGTGCAGGCGATCAACAGCGAGGAGCTGAGCGACGCCTACCGGCAGGCAAAGATGAGCGGCTCCTGGGACGAATCGATCGATGTGAGCATTGCAATCGACGACCTCTCCGGCGGGGCGCCTGGCGCCTCCGGAAGCGAGCGGACCGTATTCAACGTTATCTTCACAGAGGATGGGAAGATCGATTACTTCCAGCTCATCTACTATGGCGAGGAGGAGCCGACCATGCCCGTCGAGGCTGACGGCAACTATGTTAACCATATGCTCGTCATGACTCGTCTCAAGGGAGTAGCACTCGGCGTCTCTTCCCTCGATGGCTTTCCCGAGGGGTCCGTCCAAACGGTCTATGACGAGTGTCGTCGGTCAAACAGCGTCGTCGAGGGGTTCCTGAGCTCTCCCGATGACCTTGCCGAGCGCTGCGGCATCGACCCCGAGACGATTGTCGTGGATAACGAGTGCTATGGCGTCGCCGACTGGAGGTCAGGCTACCTGCGGGCGTGTGCGGGCTACTACCAGGCGAACACTCTGGGCGAGCTGCCCGTTGTATTGACGGGAACAGCGTACGAGGAGAGATTTGTCACGGAGGGGACCGAGGGATCGTACCTGATGTCGCTGCAAAGCGCCGATCGGTTTGCCTTTACCTCGACAAACGCAACGGATCTTGCTGTTCAGAATGCGGGCGTTTTCACCATTGCCTACGGAAGAAACCTCGAGGACCCTGGCCAGGGCACTGAGGACGTTGAGAATACGATTGCGGGGCAGACGACTGACTACGCGTTCTCTCTCTGGAGCTTTGCCGAGGGCAAGCCCACGACGTAGCAGTGGCTCTGACGCGCCCAGCTTAAGGAGCTTCGTATGGACGAGAAGAACGACCTACGCATCAAGATTGTCATTGGAGTCGTAATAGCCCTCATTGTTTGCGCCTTCATTCCGTATGCGCACTGGGACACCGACATCGTTCCCGGACGGCTGGTGAGCGAGGGGACCATCGTGGATCGCGGCGACCGTTCACTTGCGGTACGTCTCTACACCATGTCGGCATCGGAGGACCTGATGGAGACAGACACGTTTCTCCTGCTCGAGGGCTACGTCCCCGATGACGCCCACCTGGGCCAGCGCGTGCGCATTGGCTACAGCTACTCCGAGGGGCTCTACGAGAACCCGAACCAGACCGTGCAGGTGTCCTATTACGTGGAGGACAATCTGCTCATGGGGTTTATTCTGGACTGGCTCATCCCATTCCAGAGCGCTGAGACGGACTTGCGGATCGTTGACGTGCGGTCCGACGGCTCGCCGCTTGTCTACAACGTGGCAACATAGAGTGCGGCGCGGGCGCTAGTTGTCCTCAGTGGTGTCATCTTGACGGCACTCGCCAATGAAGCCGAGGTAGCAGACTGCCTCATGCGTCTGCGCAGGGATGATGTCGTATACCGTCTCGGTTTCCGGCGTGGAAGTGAGATGGCCCCAAGAGCCAAGGCCCGCAACGTAGTATCCCGGCTGGTCCTCTGCCTGCATCTCGGAAATCATGTCGGCGTAATCCTGACAAAGTGTGCGAGAGGATATCCGACGGACGGCCGCAGTTTGTACGTGTGAGTTGTGCCTCAAATGAGCGGTCGAATACGATCCGTCTTTCCGTCGAGTTAGGGTGCGACTATCTGATAGGGGCAGCGTGCAGGCAGCGTTGTACTGGGCGATGTAGGCGTTGATGCAATCTGTCCAATCCTGGCCTACGTAGCAAGGACTGATATTGTCCATGGTGACGATGTAGTTCCCCGTGGGAACCTCGCGAGCGCTCGATGGGTCTATATGTTCCGGCACATCAACCTTCTCCCAGCGCTCTGCCGTGGCCAGCGTAAACGCTATGAAGGCGACAAGGACGGCAGCTATGCAGCCGTTGATGATTACGAGCTTGCGCCCTCGCCCCACGCGCTTGCGCTCCGTCTCGCCTGGCGATTCGTCTGCCTCGGCGCTCGTGCCCCCCTCGACGGCGTCGCCTTCTTCTTCGATGTCGACCTGCTCTCTGTCATCGCCCTGCTCGGTCGCAGCGTTCTTCTCGTCATCCCCCCTCTGTTGCGGAGCCCTCTTCGCTGTCCGCGACCCGTTCGTCCCTCTCGGCGGCAGGTTCCTTGGTCTCGGCCGCCTCCTTCGTCCTGCCTTCGGGCTGCATGGCTCCGCACCAGCGACACGCCCGCGCCTCACCAATCTCTTCCCCGCACCTCACGCATTTCATGGCTCCTCCAATCCGCGCGCTATACCAGCGCGTACACAAGTCCCGAGTGAAGTTTTCCGTCCGAATAGAGCGAGGGAACCTCCGTGAGGTCCTCCGGGCTGTTCGCCTGCGCATCCAGCAGCTCCTTGCGTTCGGCGGCAATGTCATCCGCCGTCCAGCCCAGTCCGGCTCTCTCGTTGAGCCAGACGAGAAGTGCCGTCTCGTTCAGGGTCACCCAGTCGTCCTGCTGTTCGAACAGCTCATTCTCCAGCGAGTAGAACTTCGTTTGATCCTCTCGCCAGAGCCGGAGCATGTAGGCGGAGACGAGCTCCTGGGTCGCAAAGCGGCCGCCGTTGCCGTCAAGGAAGTGCAGTCGTACGACGTTTGGTTGCGGCAGGCTGCTTGTTGCGTCTGCGCGTGCGGTGGCAAAGGCGGCGTGCACCTCGGCGCAGTAGGGGCAGGCATAGTTGGTGTAGAGGACGTACGTCTCCCCGGTGGCGGGCGTTGTCTCGAGCACGATGTCCGTCGGCTCTTCCCGATAGGCAAAGGCGCTTTGCTCAATCTCCACGAGATGCTCCCCTTGGCCGGGGATGATGCCGGTGCGCAGGGCAACGAGCGCCGCCACGCCGAGAAGCGCGGCGTTCAGGACGACGAGGAGGGCCACCCAAGGGATCCTCCTTCGTGCCACTTGGCCAGCACTGTGGGCAGGGGGCTCCATGGCGATTAGCTGTTGCGAAGGAAGCGGGTGCCGCAGTTCTCGCAGAACCAGCCGTCCTCCGGCAGCGGAGCGCCGCACTTCTTGCAGACCTGCGGCTTCTTGGGCTTGTTTGGGCCCGAGAGATCGGCGTCGTCATTGGAGCGGAACCACAGATAGAGCCCGAGGCCGGGCACGAGGGCGGCGAGCCAATAGACCAACAGCCAGCCAAAGAGCACGAGCCCGTTGTCCCCGCCGCGCTTGGTCCGACGATAGGCGGTCCCAAAGGCAAGGTAGTACTGCACTGCGTAACATGCCGCATACAGGGCGGCGAATACCCCGCCCACAATCGTACCGGAATCAGCCATCAGGACCTCCTTGAACGGATGGGGACAGTGTATGACCGGCCGATTTAGCTGGTTTCCCAATATGAGGTGCGGCGAGGCCCATTCTTGAAGAGCGGGCCGCGCCGATTGGGAAATCTCGGTGAAGAACGTGCGAGAGGGGCGTTAGCAAAACGAAAGACCGCACGCAATCTGTGCATCGGCGAGGATTTCCTGCATGAGAGCCGTCGCTTCGTTGCATGCGTACTCGTCGTTGGACCCGCCGCCAAATTGGTACCCGCTATCTAGGCAGTCCCAAACGATTTCCAGAGTGCGGGAGAGCATCTGCTGTGCCTCGGCCTTTTGGCCGGGGGCCGCGATAAAGAAGCCGTTCGTTGCCACCCATAGCATAAGAACCTCAGCGTCCATCGAGCTGTCCGTTGAAGTCTGGTAGAGGTACTTCATGTAGAGATCCCTGACTGCAGAGGCATGTCCATTGAGCTTGCCGTAGCTAAAGGAATCCCTCATTTCAGAGAGGTGTTCTTGGGCAGTAGAAAGGAGGGGAGAGTCCCTAAATGGGCAGATGTGGCGCGCGGAGTATGAATAGAGCTCGCTTATCAATCGACTTGGAGCCCTTATCTTAGCCAGCGGCCCGTGCCCCCTCTCGCGGACCAGATGAGCAACGCCGTTGCGAAAGTCTCTGCTGTTCACTTAACTCATCCCCTTCTGGCTCTCTCGTAGCAATACCAGCAGCCAAGAGCAAACGATGCAACGAGCAGGGGAACTCCCAGCGAAAGGGCGCTGATTTCCGTTCCAGCAATTGTCCACCCCATAAGTCCGTAAACTGTCATAACTACGCCAGCAATAAAGAGAAGCTCGCAGAGGCACCCCATCAGATAAGTCCTTTCTTGGAACCGGTCGTTCTTATATCAAGCGGATGAGCGAGACAGCCTTTAATCAAGATGAGACCAAGCTCCGTCGGAGTCCAAGAACGCGTCAAGAAGATTGGCTGAGATGCAGAGGGCAGCCTCGGACTTTTTTGGCGGCAGCTCGCTCGCGGCTAAGTTATACAAAGCAGGGAAGGTGGCACGCATCATGAACACCGTCTGGCTTGCCTCCGGTGTTCCAGTCCCCGTAAGGGGAACTCCTCTGTCGATGTACTCGCCAACTGCATATGCGTACACAGCTGCTAGTGGGATGTAGAGATTCTTCTCCAGCGCTGTGCGATACAGCTGCATGGTATGGGAACTTGCGTGTGGCATAACCAAGTTATTCGCGATGGAATTCATTGCCTTGTCTGCCTTGCGCTCCGCCTCGGGCGATCCGTCGAATTTGCCCCAGCGTTCAATGGGCTCGATAAGGAACTGCTTGACAAGGGGGTTTTGGGAAACAGTCGAGTGAGCCTTGGCAGTTCCGACAATCTTGATAATTGAGACAATGATTGCAACGACGACAATGATGGCGATGATTTCCACTTGGTCCTCCCTGCGACGGGGCTTCGCTTCTTCGTTGCGCACATCTTAAGGTCGGTGGGGGATGCCCATTTCCCAATGAACGGGGCGCCATTCTCGGAGTAATTATGGGATCTCTTGATCGATGTTGGAATGTCTTTGTATGCACAGGCATCGATTGGCGGTACCCCAGCTTGGTGGGCAAACATAATAGAATTGCCTCAGAATAACATCTGAATTCTGAAAGGACCCTCCTATGGTAATCAGGTCCTCGACCGCGCTCCGCAGCGATTACAACTCGATATCCGCACTTGCTCACGAGACGGGCGAGCCTGTGCACATCACCAAAAACGGCGACGGCGATCTG
>DXBZ01000060.1 GCA_019116265.1 Candidatus Olsenella stercoravium
GATGCTGACGGGGCTAAGTTTTAGGCAGTTTATGGAGGCTTTGCCAAGTATTGGGTACGACGTTGCGCAAGGAAGACCTGCTCACAGGCTCGCTGAGATTGCGGCTACTCGATGGACCTGCGAAAAACTGCCTAAAAGTGAATCCTACGCAAAGACGATCTCGCCGGTCGCGGCGTCCATGGACTTTACGATGGCGAGCGACTCCACCTGGTAGCCGCGGCGACGCAGCTCGTCGCCACCCGGCTGGAAGCCCTTCTCGATGGCGATGCCGATGCCCTCCACGATGACGCCGGCCTCGTCGCAGATCTGGAGCAGCCCGTTCATCGCGCAGCCCATGGCCATGAAGTCGTCGATGATGAGCACATGCTCGCCTGCCGTGAGGAAGCGCTTGGCAACGATGACCTGGTACTCGCGGCCCTTGGTGTAGCTCGTGATGTTGGTGCGGTACTGGTCGCCGTCGAGGTTCTTGGACTCGGTCTTGCGGGCAAAGACCACGGGCACGCCGCCAAAGTGCGTGGCCGCCACGCACGCGATGCCGATGCCGGAGGCCTCGATCGTGAGGATCTTGTCGATGCGCTTGCCGGCAAAGAGGCGCGCCCACTCGGCGCCCATGTGGTCGTAGAGGGCCACGTCGCACTGATGGTTGAGGAAGTTATCGACCTTGAGGACGTTGCCCTCGCGAACGATGCCGTCCTGGCGGATGCGGTCCTCAAGCTCCTTCATGCGCCTGCCCCTCTCGTGGTGGTGTTGACGTTCCGTCCATTATGCACGCTCGGCGCGCGTTTGGTGCCGTTCGCCTGAAAACTCGTCTAGAGTTATCGATAATCGATAACTAGTGGCATAAGAACGATAAGAGTGTCGTCAGAAGAACGGGGTGATCGCAATGACCAACGAGACCCTGGCGCGCGCCGATGCCGACCGCCGCATCCGGCGCACGGCGACCGTGGCCGCGTGGCTCTGCGCCTTCGTGGCTGCGGCGTCGATTCTCACGGCAGTCGCCTCGCTCTGGCTTGCGGCCGACATGACGCACGTGGGCATGGTCGAGGACGGCAAGGAGCTGCTCGCCGCGTTCTTCACCACGCCCGCCGAGCGTGACGGCATGACGTGGGTCGGCGGCGCGGCACCCTACCAGGTGGCAAGTGCCGTGGGCGGCGTGCTCACCTTTGCCGCCTACCTCGGTGCCACGCGCGTCTGCCAGCGCGTCATGCGAACGGGCGAGGTCTTCTCGCTCGACGTGGTGCGCGGGCTCAGGCGCGCCTCTGTCTTCCTCGTCCTGGCGGCCTTCGTGCCAGGCCTCCTGCGCCTCGTGGGGAGAGCGATCTCCGGAGCGGTGGCGAGTCAGCTCATGGTGGAGGCCGCCTTCATCCCGGCGGGCACGGTGATTGTGGACAACGGGGCGCTCGCGATCGGGGCGCTGTTGTTCGCGATCTGCCGCATGTTCGAGTACGGCTGCATCCTGCAGAAGCAGGACGACGAGCTGCTGTGAGGCCGCGATGATCGTGCTTCGACTCGACCGCGTGCTCGCGGATCGCAAGATGCGCTCGAAGGAGCTCGCCGAGCGGATCGGGCTCAGCGAGGTCAACCTCTCGCGCATCAAGTGCGGCAAGATCTCCGCCGTGCGCTTCTCCACGCTCGACGCCATCTGTCGCGAGCTGGGCTGCCAGCCCGGCGACATCCTCGAGTACGTGCCGGACGATGAGTGAGCCGTTTTCGGCGTACGGGTGCCAAGCGATGCAAAAACGTCGCTCGTGATGGAAAAACGTCCGTCGAGGTTTTGCATCCGAGATTCGATTTTTCCATCACGAGCGACGTTTTTTGCAGAACGAGGGCTGAGACGCTAGCCGCGCTTGCGGCCAAAGAACGACAGGAGCGGCAGTCTGCCGCGATACGGGCTCACGAAGTCCTCCTCGCCGATCTGCTCCGCCTCCTCGACCTCGGGAGAGACGCTCTCCACCACGCCGTTGGGCACGTCGGCGACTGGCATGTCGGTGATGTCGGGCACGACGGTCGCGACGGGCGTCTCCTCGCCGGCAGCCTCGGCTGCCGTCTCGGCCTTCTCGCGGTAGCGGACCATCATGTCGCGCTGCAGCTCCACGACGCTGGGCGGAGCCCAGATGAGGGCGTTTGCGCCGGCGGCGACGGTGGCTGCGGCGGTCTCGTCGTCGCGCCCGCCGGTGGCGATGATCGGCAGGGCGGGGAAGGCGGCGCGCAGCTCGGCGATGACCTCGGGCGTGCGACGCCCGGCGGCCACGTTGATGATGCGGGCGCCGGCCTGAATCTTCTCGGCGGCCTCGTTGTCAAAGCGCGTGATCGTGGCGATCACGGGGATGTCCACGGTGGAGGCCACCTGCGCGACCATCTCCGGCGTGGCGGGGGAGTTGAGGACCACGCCTGCGGCGCCCTGCATCTCCGAGACGGCGGCGAGCTCGGCGGCGCGACGACCCGTGGTGGTGCCGCCGCCCACGCCCACGAAGAGCGGCGCCTCGGCCACGGTGAGCAGCGCCTGGGTGATGGCGGGCTGGGCCGTGAACGGATAGACGGCAAAGATCGCGTCGGCGTTGGAGTTGCGGATGGCGGCGACGTCGGTGGAGTAGAGCAGCGTCCGGATGCGACGGCCGAAGAGGGTGAAGCCGCTGCACTCCTCGTAGTTGTCCGGCACGCGCAGCGGCGCCTTGCGCAGGCGCCCCTCGATGGGCAGGGGGCCGTCGGCGGCGGGTACCAGCTCGTGCGGGGCGTGGCCCACCTCAAAGATGCCGGAGCGCAGGGCCCCGCTGACGCCCCCCTCGGTCGCCTCGTTGTTCTCGACGTTCGTATCCTCCACGGTCCCTCCCGGGTCTCGTTTGCTTTCAGCCACTGTCTTGTTCCCCGTTGGCGGGGTTCGTATACGCGCTACCCCTCGGCGCCGGCCTCAAATTCCGCCGCCACCTCGCGCAGCAGCTCGCGGATCGGCAGGTGCTGCGGGCACGCGCGCTCGCACGCCCCGCAGCCGACGCACTCCGATGCCAGGCCGTGCCCGTTGCCGGCATGGGTGGTGCGGTAGTAGTACCCCGCAGAGTCCTCGTTGTAGGCGCGCTTGGCGTTGAGGCACGCAAAGAGCTCGGGGATGTTGATCTTCTTGGGACAGCCGTCCACGCAGTAGCGGCAGGCGGTGCACTCCACGGCGTTCTTCCCGCGCAGGATCTGCGCCACGCGCTCCACGGCGGCGCGCTCCTCGGCCGCGAGCGGCACGAGCGGCGAGAAGGTCCGCACGTTCTCCGCGACCATCTCGGGCGTTCCCATGCCGGAGAGCACCATCTCCACGCCCGGCTGGCTCGCCGCGAAGCGCAGCGCAAAGCTCGCCGGCGAGCCGTCGCCCGCGACGGCCAGGGCCTCGCACGCCTCCTCGGGCAGGTTCACGAGCATGCCGCCCTTGACGGGCTCCATCACGATGACGGGCTTGCCGTGGGCCGCCGCCACCTCGCAGCAGGCGCGGCTCTGGATCACGCCGCTCTCCCAGTCGAGGTAGTTGACCTGCAGCTGGACAAACTCCATGTCCGGGTGGTCGGTGAGGATGCGATCCAGAAACGCCGCGTCGCTGTGGAACGAGAAGCCCACGTGGCGCACGAGGCCGGCGTCGCGCGCGGCCAGGGCCTCGTCATAGGCGCCGCAGCGCTGGTACTTGTCGTAGTTGCTCGGACCCTGCGAGTGCATGAGGTAGTAGTCGAGGTAGTCCACGCCGCAGGCGCGCAGCTGGTCCTCGATCAGCGGTCGGATGTCCTCGCGGCGCTCGAAGTTGCCGGGGGAGAGCTTGTCGGCGAGCAGGAACTCCGAGCGGTCGTGGCGCGCGGCGAGCGCGGCGGCGACGGCTGGCTCGGAGTTGCCGGAGTGATAGGGGCGCGCGGTGTCAAAGTAGTTGAGGCCACCGTCGAGGAAGGCGTCGACCATCTGGGAGAACGTCCTCAGGTCGACGGTCTTGTCGTCGTTTACGGGCAGGCGCATGCAGCCAAAGCCGAGCTTGCCGCGCGCGGATGCAAAGGGCGCGCGTCGTGCGGCGCCCTGATTGCGGTCAGTCATGACGCTCCTCTCCCTCGTTGCGCCGGACCATTGTACGCCCGGCACCAGATGCTCGTGTCAGGGCGAGAAGAACAACAAGCTCGAGAGCCGCAAACGCGAGGCGCACGGGCTCGGCGAGCCCCGAGAGTCCCACGAAGAGGCAGCAGGCCGTCGCGAGCACCGGGGCCACGCGCCCGCGCAGGATGCCCGCCCGCCCGTCGCGGCGCATGTGCCAGGCTGCGGCGAAGTAGGGGAGCATGAGCAGCATCGCGAGGCAGACGCTCACCTCGGAGACGTCGCCGTTGGGGATGAGGGAGCCGGCCTGCACGAGTGCGTGGACGCCGCTCCAGGCGAGCATGCAAAGCGTGGAGAGGCCCGCGCCCAGAAGGGTCGCCCCCGACGTCCCCGACTCGCGCACGAGGCGACGGCCGCCGGGCAGGTCCCCGCGCGCCGCGAGCGCCTGCGGGAGGCGCTGCAGCGAGAGCACGAGGCCGTTTCCGGTCCCCAGCACGGCGAGAAACGCGATGAGGTTGGGCCATGCCGCCGCGCGCTCGCCAAAGAGGCGCGAGAAGAGCAGCGCGAGACTGCCGTCGCCCGCTTCCATGACGGCGGCGGGGCCGAGCGTGACGGACAGCCCGACGAAGTAGGCGAGGTAGAGCGCGAGGATGGCGAGCGGCGCCGCCACGAGCGCGATCGGGAGGTTGCGCTGGGCGCGGCGCAGCTCCGGGGCGATGGAGGTCGCGGCCGGCCAGCCGTCAAAGGAGAAGGCGATCGGCGCGGCTGCGGCGAGCCAGGCAAGGCCGCCGGGGCCTGCGGACGGCACCGTTGCGCCACCCGCGTCGGCGTGCCCGGAGAGCACGGCGACGAGCCCGACCAGCCCCACGGCCAGAAGCGGCGCGACCTTGACCACGGTGAGCGCGTTCTGCGCCCAGCCCGAGAGCCGCGGCGCGAGCGCGTTGACGATCGAGCAGGCGAGCATGAGCGCAAGGCCGATCCCCATCTGCTGCGCGAGCGTGCCCGGCAGGCCGAGCACCATGCACGCGTAGACGCCGGCGACCCAGAAGATCACCGCCGAGATGGACGGCAGGTAGACAAAGGCGTAGTGCAGGGCGATCAGCCGGGCAAAGCGTGGCGAGACAAAGCGCTCCGCGTAGTCCACCAGCCCGCCGGCGCCGTCGGTGCGCGCGGCAAAGAGCGTGAGGCAGAGGCCGCCAAAGACGATGTAGGTGGCGGCGAGGCAGAACATGACGACGCCGGCCCCAATGCTGCCGCCGGTTGCCACGAGCACGTTGTCGGACTTGAAGAAGATGCCCGACCCGATGCAGATGCCCATGATCAGACAGATGGCGGTTGTGAGTGAGTAGCGCCTCCGCGCGTTCTTCTCGGCCATGTTCCTCCGGCCTCGCGCTAGTAGAGGGCGAGCACGCTCTCGAAGGCCTCCTCGAGCGACTCCTCGTCAATGGTCCAGACGCCGTCCACGAGCGAGAGCTCGACGCTGACGAACATGTCCCTCGGGGACGCCGCCTCCTCGCAGGCGTCGTTCCAGAGCTCGGCGACCTCGGCGCGCTGCTCCTCGCTCAGCTGCGCGGGCTCCTCGCCCTCTTGGACGCGGAGGCCACGATCGTGGAGGTAGGAAGAGAGGTCCGTGTCAGCGTCGCTGATCATGCTGGAGAGGCCGTAGGCCTCGGCGTTCAGGTACGCGGACCCGGTGCCGTCGTCGTAGGCGTATACGCTGCTGATCTCATACGAGACGCTGCCGAGCGCCCACGTGGCCCAGGCGTCGGCGTCGATGCCGAGCTCGGCGGCCGTGTAGCCCTCCCAGCGCAGCAGCTCCTCGTCGAGATAGGCCACAACGCGCTCGTGCAGCTCGCCGCTCGCGGGGTCGGCGAGAAGCTCTCCCATGCGCCGCTCCACCGCCTTGCCCGCCGCGAGGTCGAGCTCGTCGGCGGTGTCGCGCCAGTCGCCGCCGCCGTCCGACACGTAGTCGTCGAAGGTGACCCCGTTCTCGAAGAAGACCGCGTCGACGCCGTCGGCAACCGTCTCCGTGACGAGGGAGACGCAGCTCACGAGCAGGTCCCCGACCACGCCGAAGAGGGTGACGGCGACGGCGAGGGCGACGACGCAGCCGAGAGTCGCCCTCTTGCGGGAGCGCCCCTGGGCTCGTCTGGCCCCCTCGGCCGCCTGCTGCCACTGCTTGCCGAGCGAGGGTGCGCGCGACGCGGGCGTCGGGGCGGGCGCCCCCTCGATCGAGGGCGCGTCGTAGTCGTGGCTTCGAGTGGTGGGCGCCTGGTAGTTGTCGGAGACCTTGTGGGGCTCGCCGTCCTTCTCGCCATGCGGGGCGTAGGGGGCCTCCTCCTCGTCTGCCGGCTCCTCGTCGAGCCACTCCGGCTCCTCGCCGGGCATGACGGGATCGTCGGCGTTGAAGGGGTCGATCTGGCTGTCGGGTGTGCTCGAGAACCTGAGGCGAGGCATTCTGACCCCTTCCTTGCGACCTTTCGTCCGCTCAGTATATCCCCGAGGCCCTCATACGGCTATCCTAGGGGGACGTCAAACCGTTCTAAGGAGCGAGCATGCCGTTCATTGCGTTCATCATGATGCTGGTGGTCGCCTTCCTGATCGTGGGCATCGTCACCGGCAACCTGTTCTTCGTGGTCAAGCAGCAGCACGCCGTGATCATCGAGCGCCTGGGCAAGTTCCACCGCATCGTGGGCGCGGGCTTCCACGCCAAGATCCCGTTCGTGGACCGCAAGGCCGCCACGGTCTCGCTGCGCACGATGAAGAACGGCTTCAACATCGACGTCAAGACGCAGGACAACGTCACGATCGGCCTCGAGGTCTCCGCGCAGTACCACGTGAGCTACGAGACGGGTTCCATGCCGCAGCAGTCCGGCGTCTACAAGAGCTACTACATGCTCCAACAGCCCGTGGCGCAGATGCGCGACTTCATCACCGACGCGCTGCGCTCCTCGATCCCGGTCTACACGCTCGACGAGGTCTTTGCCAAGAAGGACGACATCGCGCGTGACGTCAACGACACCGTCTCCGAGCAGATGACCGCCTACGGCTTCACGCTCGTCTCGACGCTCATCACCAAGATCGCGCTGCCGGCCGAGGTCGAGGACTCGATGAACCAGATCAACGCCGCCCAGCGCACCAAGGCCGCCGCGCAGGACCTGGCCGAGGCCGACCGCATCCGCCGCGTCACCGAGGCGCAGGCCGAGGCCGAGGCCATGGAGAAGTCCGGCGAGGGCATCGCCAACCAGCGCAAGGCCATCGCCGCGGGCATCTCCGACTCGCTCGCCACGATCCAGGAGACGGGCGTCTCCGCAGCCGAGGCAAACCAGCTCTTCATGTTCACGCAGTGGACCGAGATGATGGGCGAGTTCGCCAAGGCGGGCAAGGCCTCGACCGTGGTGCTGCCGAGCGACTTCACGCAGACTGCGGGCATGTTCGAGCAGATGGTGGCCGCTGGCGCCGCCGGCCGCGACGCGACCGTGCCGCCGACGAGGCCGCAGCAGTAGCGGGCGGTCGTTCTTCTCGCCCCTTGGGATGGCGTTCTTATCGCGATTTGCCCCGGGCGGCCCCATGGCGGGCCGCCCTTCGTATAGAATGCCGCCTCGGATTTGGGTTACGGGAAGAGAGGACGTGCGATGCCCACGCCGCAGGCAGTGATCTTTGACATGGACGGGACCCTCATCGACACGGAGCGGGTGAGCCAGACCGCGTGGCGCCGCGCTGCGGCGGACCTGGGCCTGGACGTGCCGGAGCGCATCTGGAACGCCTTCGTGGGCTGCAGCATCCCCAACGCGCGCGCGATGATCAACGAGCTGTTTGGCGACGAGGGGCTCACCGACCGCCTCTTCGCGCACCAGCGCGACCTCTTCTTCGCGCTCGAGGACGAGATCCTCACTCCGCGCGCGGGTGCGCTCGAGGCGCTGCGCGGGCTTGCCGAGGCGGGCATGACGCTCGCGCTCGCGACCACCACGGCGCGCGAGCACGCCCTGAAGGAGATGGAGCGCTTTGGCATGGCGCCGTTCTTCTCGACGATGACCTTTGGCGACGAGATAGAGAACTCCAAGCCCGCGCCGGACATCTACTTTGAGGCCGCGCGTCGCCTGGGCGTGGCGCCCGAGGTCTGCGCCGCGGTGGAGGACTCGATGAACGGTGCGCGCGCCGCGCTCGCCGCAGGGATGGCCACGTTCCTGGTGCCGGAGTGGGGCGAGGCCACGCCCGACGTCGCCGACGCGTGCGCCGCGGTGCTCGGCGGCCTGGCGGAGGTTCCGGCGGCGATTCTGGGGCGGGCCTAGTTCTCGGGCGCAGCCCCTCACGGAGCGAGGAAAGGGGCCGGACCCGGCTGGGAGTCGCTTCCAGTCGGGCCCGGCCCCTTGGGCGCCTCGTGCCCTACAGCGCGTCCGCGCGCAGGGCCTCCACGAGGTTCATCGCGTGCGTCTTGTGCAGCGCGTAGGCGGCGCTCACGGCGAGCACCACGACCACCACGGCAAACGCCAGTGCCACGTGCCCCCACGGCATCTCAAAGGCGAGCGTGGAGATCGAGCTTGAGAGTGCCGAGAAGAACCCCCAGTTCACGAGCGCCGCCAGCACCACGCCGCCCACGAGGCCCTTGACCGCGAAGTCCGCGCACTCGAGGAAGATCATCCGGCGGAAGCTGCGATGCCCCATGCCCACGGATTGCAGCGTCGCGAACTCGCGCGTGCGCAGCATGAGGCCGGACGCGATCGTGTTGAAGACGTTGGCCACGGCAATCGCCATCGTGATCGCGATGAAGCAGTAGAGGAAGACGTTCACGGTGAAGATCATCGCGTTGTACTCGCGCAGGGACTCGCGCAGGTTGTTGATGGTCACGGTGTCGATGTCGCCGCGCGCGCCGAACGTCTCCTGGATGCCCTCGATGACGGCGTTCTCGTCAGCGCCCTCCGCGAAGCTCGCGAAGTACTGGATGATCGACGTGCTCATCGCGCCCTCGAGCTCGCTCCCAAAGACGGCGCTCGCGGGCATCACGAGCGTGAGCCCCGTGGCCTCCGCCATCAAGGCGCTGCCGATGGGGAAGCTCTCGCCGAGGTCGTCCGTGTAGGCGACCACCGGCACGCTCACCGTCTTGAGGCCCAGCTCTGAGGCGGGCGAGACGAACGTCACCTCGGAGGCATCCTCGTTGCGCTCGCGCAGCCCGTAGGCGCTGCCGTCGTCGTTCATGCCGAGCCACTGGTTGTCCGCGAGGTCTGCCAGCAGCACGTCGATCGTCTCGGCGCTCCCCGTGAAGGGCTCAACGGTGCCGTAGGTGCTCTCGTTGGTGGTGCTCACGCGGTTGAAGGCCACACAGGAGACGTGCTCGGGGTCCGCGGCGTCTCCGGAGAGGCCGAGGTCTGCCGCGAGCGCGCGCCACGTGGCGTCGTCCGCGAGGTAGAAGTCCGCGCTGCCGTACCCCTCGCGGTCCATCTGAAAGCCGCCGTAGGGCGAGCTCGCGTCGTAGGCGTCCACCGCGTCCCAGCTCACGCCGGCGGGGTCCACGTGCACGGAGCCGTAGGTGCGCACGAGGCCGCTCGCGCTGCCCTCCTTGACGCCGCTCACCTTTGCGATGTCCGTCGTGATGTCGTTCACGTTGACGGCTGCGGGGGAGTCCGCGAGCTCGCTCGAGGTCTCGGACATGGAGACCCACATCTGCATGTCGGCGCCGCCGCCGTAGTCGATGTAGCTCGTCATGCCGCTCAGGTAGTCGGACACGAGCCCGGCCGTCACGAGCAGCGCCACGGAGACGGCGAGCGCCATCGCGGCCGCACGGGACTTGCCGGCAGAGACGGCGAGCGTGCGGCGAGCGAGAAACGCCGGCATGCCGCCGAGGCGCGCCGCCAGCCCGCGCGGGCGGCGTCCGTCCGCCGAGAAGTCGTCCATCGCCGTGCGGCGGCGCCGGAACACGCGCCGCAGCCGCTTGCTCGGCCGCACGTCCTGTGTCTGCCGGATGGCGTCCACAGCCGAGACGCGGCTTGCGCGCACCGCGGGGACGAGCGCGCTCACCAGAAGCGCAAGGGCGCCGAGCGCGATGGCCGCCACGGCGTCGAGCGGCCGGAGCACGAGGCCCACCGTGACGCCGTTGCCCACGATCATCGACCAGCCCTCGGCGGTGAGCGCAAAGGCCGCGGCCGCCCCGCCAATGCCGAGCGCCACGCCGATCGGGATGCCGATGAGCCCGATGATGCCTGCCTCCACATAGACCGTGCGCCTGAGCTGCCGGCGCGAGGCACCGAGCGAGGCCAGCAGGCCGAACTGCCGCGTGCGCTCTGAGATGGAGATCCTGAACGCGTTGGAGATGAGCGAGACGGCCGCTACCACGATCACGGCGGCGAGCACGCCGGCGAAGAGCACGAGCGAGGTGGTGATCTGGCGGCCCGTGTCGAGGCCCTGGTACATGAGCAGGGAGGAGTTGGTGGACCAGCCCTGTCCGCTGTCGCTCAGCAGGCGCACCATGAGCTGGTCGAGCTCGTCCTTGCTCGCATACCCGGTGGTCGAGAAGAACGCGTTGCCGACGGCGCCTTCGGAGGCGGTCATGGCCGGCTCGTCAGGGCTGACATAGGCCACGTTGCCGTCGCTATAGCTGGTGTTCACGAAGCCGACCACGGTGTAGGTGCGCGCCTCGCCGACGTCGGTCAGGGTCTCGAGGACGGTCTCGCCCTCGTTGATGGAGCCGTCCTCGCCGGTCTCGTAGCTGTACTCAACCTGGAAGAGGGCGCCGGACCTGATGGGGGTCTCCGGCTCGCTCACCCACACGCGCCTTCCGGCGGCGAGCGTGACCTCGCTGCCGATCTCGAGCTCGCCGGCAGACGTCGCGCCGCCATCCACGCCGGTGATCTGCGACGCTCCGGAGACGAGCGTCTCGCCGCGCAGGTACGCCGGCAGCGCGATCTCGCCGGGCTTCTCGGGAAGGCGCCCCTCGTCCAGCTCCGGGGCGGGGTAGACCGCGTAGTCGGTGTCTCCCGCCGCGCGCGGGGTGCTCATGCTCTCCACGGGCAGGTCATAGATGCCGAGGTAGGTGCCCGCGTACTCGGCGTTCTCCTCCGAGAGCGCCACGGCGCCGAGGTCGCGGCGCGTGGCGAGCCGGTCGAGGTGGTCGCCGGCGAGCGTGCGGAGGTTACCGAGCGTGGCGTCGTCAGTGTAGTCGAAGGACTCCTGCCAGACGCCGTCGGTGGAGCGCATGTAGTTCACGATCGCGGCGTGCAGACTCGTGACGCTGGCGAGCACGGCCATGAGCAGGCCCGTCGCGAGCGCCACGCCCACGATCGTGACCGTGGTCCGCACGCGGTTGGCGGCAAGCGAGCGCAGCGTGAAGCGGGTGAAGACGTTGCCGCGGGGCGCGACGGCGGCCGCGAGTGCGCGGTCCTTCTCGCCCCGTGCGTCCTTCTCGCCCTTGAAGTGCTTGGCCATGGCTACCTCGCCCTCGTGTCGGAGGCGACGCGGCCGTCCTCGAGCGCGATCACGCGGTCGGCCGAGAGCGCGATGTCCTCGTCGTGCGTGATCACGATCAGCGTCTGGCCGAGCTCGCGGTTTGACTTGCGCAGGAGCGCCATGATCTCGGCGGAGTTCTTGGAGTCCAGGTTGCCGGTGGGCTCGTCGGCCAGCACCACGGCCGGGGCGTTCATGAGGGCGCGCCCGATGGCCACGCGCTGCTGCTGGCCACCGGAGAGCTGGTTGGGCAGGTGGTGCTCGCGACCGGAGAGCCCGAGCGTGCGGATGAGGCCCGTGAGCCGACGCTCGTTTACCGCGCGGCCGTCCATCAGCACGGGCAGGCACATGTTCTCGACCACGTCCAGCACCGGCACGAGGTTGTAGAACTGGTAGACCAGGCCCACCTCGCGGCGGCGGAAGACCGCGAGCTGCTCGTCGGAGCGCTCGAAGACGTCCTCACCGTTCAGGTAGACGGTGCCGGAGGTGGGCCGGTCCACGCCGCCGATCATGTGCAGCAGCGTCGACTTGCCCGAGCCCGAGCTGCCGATGATGGCCACAAACTCGCCGGCCGCCACGCCAAAGCTCACGTCGTCGAGCGCGCGCACGGCGGTGTCGCCGGTGCCGTAGGTCTTGGTCAGATGGTCAACGCGAAGAATGTCCATGCCGCCTCCTTTGCCTGGTTACGATTCTATGGTGGGGGAGGCGCCCTGCGCGCGCGTGACGCGCGGGTGACCGATTTGTCACACGGTGGCCTTGAAGAAGACGATGTCGAAGCGGGCGCCGCCGTTCGGTGCGTTGCTGGCACGGATGGAGCCGCCCTGCGCGGTGACGAGGCTCTTGGCGAGTGCGAGCCCGATGCCCACGCCGCCGGGGTCGACCTCCGAGCCAGCGCCCCGCTCGCCCCCACGCCAGAAGCGCTCGAAGACGTGGGGCAGGTCATCGGGGGCGATGCCGGCCCCGGTGTCCTCCACGCGCAGCCTGAAGGCCAGCGCGTCCTCGCCTGCGCGCACCCTCACGCGCCCGCCCGCAGGCGTGTGCTCGAGGCAGTTCTTGAGGATGTTCTCGAGCGCCTCCGCCGTCCAGGCGAGGTCACCCTCAAAGCCCGAGCCCTCCTGCACGTCGCACACAAGCTCCACGTCCGCGAGGTCAAACGTAACGGCGAGCGGGTCTGCGGCGCGCGCAACGAGCTCGCTCGCATCCACGCGCGTCC
>DXBZ01000061.1 GCA_019116265.1 Candidatus Olsenella stercoravium
CGGGGCTCACGCGGCTCACGAACGTGGGGTCAAGATCCTCGAGGCAGTGCTTGGCGAGCTCGGCCGGGTCCGACGTGTTGAGGTAGCGCGCCGGAATGATCACGTCGGTGTCGATGTCGCGCCCGTAGCGGAAGACGGTTCCCTTGAACTGCATCGTTATCCTTTCTGCCAGGTGCCCGGGTCGTGGGACATGCCCCGTGCTCAAACAGTTGCTTCGCAAAACTGCGCGCGGGACATGTCCCACGACCCTGCGCAGCCGAGAAGAACGGGCGGGCGGCGAAGGAACCGTCTGACGCGGCTCGCGCCATCACGGACCTCCACCGATTGGCTTTGTTGGCGCCATTCTAGCGAGCGAGGCTGCTGCCGGGCGCAGGGCCTCGGAGCTATTCTTCGAGCCTTAACGTAAGGTCCGCGCGCAGGACGCCCCCGGCTTCGGGGGTGCCGGGGGCGCGGGGAGTCACTCGTCTTATGACCTAGGGGCCTAGCAGTAGAACTCCATCGGGTAGGTGAGGTAGGCGTTGGGCTCGAGCTGGTCGGCGGTGACGTAGCCGCACGGGGCCATGAGCAGCTGCGGGATGCGGTTCACGATCGTGGCGCAGGTGTGCTCGACCGTCGCGGGCTTGACCACGTGGAACTCGGTGTCGGGCTCGCCGGAGATCCACCAGTCGCACATGTCGCCGTCGTCGGGGCCGTAGACCTTGCCGATGGTCTCCTCCTCCACGATGATGCCCTGCATGGTCTCGGCCGTGACCACAGCGGACATGCCGAGGCAGCGCCCGGCCTCGATGGTCTTGCCGAGCGTCTCGGAGTAGGTGTCCGTCTCGGCGACGTACGGGACGTGCTTCTGCTCGATGGACTTGATCGTGAGCCCGAGCTTGTTGCAGATGGCCTCGACGGCGTTCCACGCGTAGGACGGCTCGAACTCCGCCGGGTGGGCGATCTTGGCCTCAAACTCCTCCGGCGTGAGGTCGCAGCCGTGCGCGTTGGCGAGCGCCAGGCCGTACTCGTCCACGTTGTAGCTGTAGGCGCCCTTGATCCTCTCGATCCTGTTGATGCCGCCGGCGACGATGCCGACCATGTTGATCCAGTAGATGTCCTGCATGCCGCTGCCGGTGATGGTGCAGCCGGTCTCCTTGGCGAGCGCGTCGAGGCGGTTGATCTGCGCTGCGGCGGTGGTCCAGGGGTAGATGGCCTCCTCGCAGGTGGTGATCACGTTGATGCCTCGGGCCACGCACTTCTCCACGTGGTCGTAGATGTCGCTGATGAAGCTGAAGAGGGTGACCACGGCCACGTCGGCGTCGCACTCGTCGAGGACCTTGTCGGCGTCATCGGAGATGATGATGCCGGTCTTGACGCCCAGGCCCGCAAAGTCGCCCACGTCCTGGCCCACGACCGCCGGGTCAACGTCGATGGCGCCCACGATCTGCGCGCCGTGCTCGTAGAGGTAGCGGAGGATGTACTTGCTCATCTTGCCGCAGCCGTACTGGACAACCTTGATCTTCTCCATGATGCCTCCCTGCTCGGACGTGCCCTCATGGGCCTTTGGAGTGACTATAGGCCCCAAATCGTCCGAACTCGGAAGAAAGCCGCAGGCGTCGGAGTTGCAGCGACGAGCGGCGGCCCAAGCACGCCTCCCCCACATCGCTGAACCGCAGCAAAAACGCCGGCGACGCCGAGGCTCTTCTCGCCCCTCATGACAGCCAAAACCTCACAGGTCCTGGTTCTTTTCTCGCAATTAAGCCACTTAATTATAGGTCTACATGAATTCGTTCAATTTGACTTCTGCCACCTGTGAGGTTTCTGGAGAAGACCGGGCCACAAAAAAGCGGCCCGAGGTCTTGCGAGAAGAACCTCGGGCCGCCCGGCTTACAGGTCGCTCGGCAGCGCGATGTGGCCCGCGACAGCCGACGCGGCCGCGACGGCAGGGCTCGCAAGGTAGACCTCGGAGGTGGGGTCGCCCATGCGCCCGACGAAGTTGCGGTTGGTGGTGGAGACGCACTTCTCCCCCGCCGCGAGGATGCCCATGTAGCCGCCCAGGCAAGGACCGCAGGTGGGCGTGGAGACCACGCAGTGGGCGTTGATGAAGATGTCCATCAGGCCCTCGTGGACGCACTCGAGCCAGACGCCCTGGGTCGCGGGGATGACGATGCAGCGCACGCCGTCGGCGACGGTGCGACCGCAGAGCACCTCGGCCGCAGCGCGCATGTCCTCGATGCGGCCGTTGGTGCAGGAGCCGATGACGACCTGGTCGATCTTGACGTCGCGGCTCTCGGCGACCGGGCGCGTGTTGCTCGGCAGGTGCGGCCAGGCCACGGTGGGGACGATGTCGGCAGCGTCGATGTGGATGACCTGCTTGTACTGGGCGTCGGCGTCCGGGTGGTACTCGACGAAGGCGCGCTGGGTGCGACGGCTCACGTACTCGCGGCACGTGTCGTCCACCTCGAAGAGGCCGGCCTTGCCGCCCGCCTCGATGGCCATGTTGGCGATCGTGAGGCGGCCCTCCACGGAGAGCGCCTCGATCGTGGAGCCCGCGAACTCCATCGCGCAGTAGAGCGCGCCGTCCACGCCGATCTTGCCGATCACGTGAAGGATGACGTCCTTGGCGCTCGCCCCCTCGGGGAGCTCGCCGTCCACGACGATGCGGATGGTCTCGGGCACCTTGAACCAGGCGCGGCCGGTGGCCATGCCCACGCCGGCATCCGTGGAGCCCACGCCGGTGGAGAAGGCGCCGATGCCGCCGTAGGTGCAGGTGTGGGAGTCCGCGCCGATCATGAGGTCGCCGGGGACCACGACGCCGCGCTCGGGGAGCAGCGCGTGCTCGATGCCCATGCAGCCCTGCTCGTAGTAGTGCGTGATCTGGTACTCGTGGGCAAAGTCGCGCGTGACCTTGGTCTGCTCGGCGCTCTTGATGTCCTTGTTGGGGGCGTAGTGGTCCGGCACGAGGCAGATCTTGTCCTTGTCAAAGACGCCGGCGCCGATCTCACGCACGGTCTTGATGGCAATGGGGGCCGTGATGTCGTTGGCAAGCACGAGGTCGAGGTCGCACTCGACGAGCTGGCCGGGAACGACCTCCTCGAGCCCGGCATGGGCGGCGAGGATCTTCTCGGCCATGGTCATGGGACGTGCCATGTCTCTCCTTCCGATGAGACAAAGGGACAGTCCCTTTGTCTCATTGCATATTTGATGATACGAAGGGACTGTCCCTTCGTATCATTTGCCTTCCTTGGAGCGGGTGGTCTGGATCATGCGGTTGATGGCGTTCACGTAGGCCTTGGCGCTGGAGACGATGATGTCGTTGTCGGCGCCGCGGCCGGTGTAGACCTTGCCGTCCTCGGCCGTGATGCGGACCGTGACCTCGCCGATGGCGTCGATGCCGCGGGTGATGGCCTTGACGGAGAACTCCGCGAGGTCGCCGTGGACCGCCACGACCTTGTCGATCGCCTGGTAGGCGGCGTCGACGGGGCCGGTGCCCGTGGCGGCGACCACGTGGCGCACGCCCAGCTCGTCGGTAATCGTGGCCGTGGCCGTGGGGATCAGCGGGTCGCCGCAGGAGACCTGCAGCGCCTCGAGCGTGTAGACGGCCGCAACGTCGCGCTGGCGCTCCTGGACCATGGACTCGAGGTCCTCGTCGTAGACCTCCTTCTTCTGGTCCGCGATCTCCAGGAAGCGCTGGTAGACCTCGTCGAACTCGGCGTCGGCGAAGGTGTAGCCGAGCTCGGCCAGGCGGTGGCGCAGCGCGGCATGCCCGGAGCGGGCAGAGAGGATAATCTCGGAGCCGGCCGCGCCCACGTCGGCGGGGTCGATGATCTCGTAGGTGTCGCGGGCCTTGAGGACGCCGTCCTGGTGGATGCCCGAGGAGTGCGCGAAGGCGTTGGCGCCGACGATGGCCTTGTTGGCCTGGACGCTCATGCCGGTGATGCGGCTGACGAGGTGGCTTGCGCGCGTGAGCTCGGTGGTCACGATGTCGGTGTGGGCGTCGAGCTCCTCGCCGTGCATCTTGATCGCCATGACGACCTCCTCGAGCGCGGTGTTGCCGGCGCGCTCGCCCAGGCCGTTGATCGTGCACTCAATCTGGCGCGCGCCGTTCTTGACGCCCTGGAGGGCGAGCGCCGTGGCCATGCCAAGGTCGTTGTGGGTGTGCACGGAGATGGTGACGTCCTCGATGCCGATGACGTTGTCCGCGAGGCCCTTGATGCGCCGGCCAAAGTCCTCGGGCAGCTGGTAGCCCGTGGTGTCGGGGATGTTCACGACGGTGGCGCCCGCCTTCACGACGGCCTGGATCACGCGCTCAAGGAAGGCCTGGTCGGCGCGGCCGGCGTCCTCGGCGTAGAACTCGACGTCATCGACGTAGCGCTTGGCGTACTCGACGCAGTGGATCGCGCGCTCGACGCACTCGTCCTCGGTGATGCGCAGCTTGTCGCGCAGGTGGCTCGGGGAGACGCCGATGCCGGTGTGGATGCGCGGGCGCTTTGCGGTCTTGAGCGCCTCGGCGGCGCGGTCGATGTCCTTCTCGACCGCACGCGTCAGGCCGCAGACCACGCAGTCGTCGCCGGCGATGCGGCCGATCTCCTGCACGGAGTGGAAGTCGCCCGGGGAGGAGATGGGAAATCCCGCCTCGATCACGTCGACGCCCATGCGGATGAGCTGCTGGGCGATGACGAGCTTCTCCTCGGTGTTCATAGAGGCGCCGGGGCTCTGCTCGCCGTCGCGCAGGGTGGTGTCAAAGATATGAATCTTCCTCGTCATGTGGGTGCCTTTCTCGTCGGCTTTCGCGGGGTCTGCGTGCTCAGAAAAACGCCTCGTCCGCAGAGAGGAGACAAGGCCCATGCGCGCGCCAGGTGAGCGTGGCCCTAGCGCGCGCCGCGTAGCGAGAGTAAGTTCTGGGCGAGAAGAGCGAGGGCACGTCGAGAAACCCGGGCGTCAGCTGCGACGCGGCGAACCATGGCATACCCCCTCGTAGTCAGGCGCGCCCCCGTTGGGCGCGATAGAGAGGAGTTTCCCACAGTCGGGGGCGTGTGCGCAAAATGGTTTTGTAGCCTGAAACAAATTGAGCGAGAAGGGCCGTCCTCGCGGCGACGGCGCGCGCGGCCGCGCATCAACGAGAGCCCGGCCGCGCCGCGATCAGCTCGACGCGCCGTCGCAGAGGCGCGCGAGCCCTGCGCCCGACACGCGCTCCGACCCGCCGCACTGCCATACTGGTATTGCAACATATATTTTTTTATTTTAGCAGCAAATTAGCTGCCATAACGTGCTTGAATAATACGGCATAGGGTTTGTATTTAGTTCATCGCTAGCGAACGTACGTAATCCGTTAGCTTTAAGACGGGAGTCGGGAGATGAGACTGTCCGCAGATGCCGTGCTTCTCTCCCTCGGGGGCGTTCCCATGGTGGGAAATCTCGCAACGGGAGGCCTCATCGGCCTCACGCCGGAGGGGGAGGTGATGTGCCGGGAGCTCCTCGCGGGCGAGGTGAGCCCGGACTCAGTCCCGCAGAGCTGTCGCGAGCTCGCCCGGCACCTGGAGGCGGGTGGCTACCTCGAGGGACCGGCGCGGCCGAGGGAGCACGTGCGCTCCGCCTACCTCCACGTGACCCAACGCTGCAACCTCAGTTGCCGCTTCTGCTACTCCGAGGGTGACGACAGGAACCGCCTCGCCGACCCGACGCTCGACGAGCTTCGCGCCGCCGTGGGGCTGCTCGCCGCGCTTGGCTGCGAGCGCCTCACCATATCCGGCGGCGAGCCGTTTCTTCGCGACGACCTCCCGGAGGTCGTTCTGCTCGCCCGGGACGCCGGGATGTCCGACGTGGTCGTGCTCACAAATGGCCTCTTGGTGGACGAGAAGAACGTCCGCCCGCTGGCGGACACCGTCTCATGCGTGGCGGTCGCCTTCGACGGCGCCTCCGCCGATGCGGTACCCCATCTGCGCGGGTCGCAGAACTTCTCGCGCCTCGTCCGAGCCATCGAGGAAATTGGCGCCGCCGGAATCGAGGCGCGCATCCTCCCAACGCTGCACGCCGCCAACCTCGACGACATGGCGCGCTACGAGCGTCTCGCCGAGGAGCTGGGCGCCACGCTCAGCTACAGCCTGCTCACCGCCGACGAGTGCGAGCTCGGTGGGCTGGCGCTCACCGCGGCGCAGCTTCGCGAGCTGGGCGAGCGCGCTGCCTGCGGCGGACTCCCCGGTGACGAGCCGGCACTGCCGGGCGGCGCGCGCATCTGTGCCCGCCGCAGCTGCGGCGCGGGGGTCAGCACCCTCAGCGTCGCGGCGGACGGCACGGTCTATCCCTGCCACATGCTGCACGACCGAACCCTGGCCATGGGCAACGCATTTGTCGACACGGCCGACGCGGTGGCGGCGTCCCCCGTCGCCGCGAGGATGCGCGCCCTGGACGTCGAGGTCGTCGAGGGCTGTGCACCCTGCCCGCTCCGCCACCTCTGCGGCGGCGGATGCCGGGCGCGCGCCCTCATGGCGGGTCGCGGCCTGCTCGGGGCGGACCCGTACTGCGAGCTGTCGCGCTCGTACTACGAGGCCGTCGGAGACCAGCTGGCCCAGCGATTTGGAACGAGAGACCTGCTATTAGGAGTCAAGGGTAATTCCGGAGACTTTTGATAGGAACCTTGAAAACCGGATATGGGATAAAGGGCGCGAACGGTCACCTCTTCTGCGAGAGGTGACCGGGGAGATGCCCGGCC
>DXBZ01000062.1 GCA_019116265.1 Candidatus Olsenella stercoravium
CTGGCTGGCGAGGCTCGACTCCACGTAGACGACCTGCCTCGGGCCAAACGCCATGGCCACGACCGGGTCGACGCTCGCGCGCACGTCCGAGCGCTCGAGCATCTTGGCCGCAAAGTGCGAGCCCTTGGGCAGCGACACCGTAAGGCGCTCGCCGTCGTCGGACACCGCCGTGGACGAGAGCAGCAGCGACCCCTTGGCCGGCACCTGCTTCACGAGCTGGTCGACGACCTGCTTCCAGGTGCGCTGGAGGTCGCCGTTTGTGCGCCCGCGCGGGGCCGACGCAGCGCCGGAGCCTCCGGAGGGGGACCCAAAGCTCACGTTCTTCTCGGCAGGCTCCGCCGGTTTGGGTTCACGTTCCGGCGCCACGTTCTTCTCGACAAGGGGCTTATCTGCGGAAACGCTGGCTGTTGGCCGCGCGGGCGGCTCGGGTGCGAACCCAAACCCCTTTTCCGGTTTGGGTTCATCGGACTCCGGAGCCGGGGCCGGCGTCGGCGCGGGCGCCGCAGCAACACGGGCGCCGGGGGCGGCCAGGATCGCGACCTGACGCTCGAGGTCGGCCACGCGCTCGGCGAGCGCCTCGAGGGTGAGGTCGGACTCGGGGCGCGCGATTCGCGTGAGCGCAATCTCAAGAACGAGGCGCTGGTTGGTGGCCGTGCGCATCTCGCTCGAGGCGTCCCCCAGGAGGGTGAGCACGCGGGCCACGCGGTCGGGCGAACCAAAGGCGGCCGCCTCCACGCGCAGGGCCTCCAGCTCCTCGCCCTGCGCGGCGACCGCGTCGTCGGCGCTCGGGACGGCAGCCATCACGTAGACGTCGCGCAGATGGCCGGCCAGCTCGCGCGTAAAGCGCAGCAGGTCGCGGCCGGCGTCGGACAGCACCGCCACCTCAGCGAAGAGCGTCGCGACGTCGCGGCTCGCCATCGCGCGCGCCATCTTGCCCAGCACGGAGCCCGAGACCTCGCCGAGCAGGTCCTGCGCCGCCTCGAGCCCGATGTGGCCCGCGCCAAAGACGGAGAGCTGCTCCAACGAGGTGAGCGCGTCGCGCATGCCGCCGCGCGCGTGGCGCACCACGAGCTCGAGCGCCGCCTCGTCGTAGGTGAAGCCCTCTCGCGAGCACACGTAGGCGAGGTGCGCCTGCATCTCGTCGTTGCCGATCGCATGGAAGTCAAAGCGCTGCACGCGGGAGAGGATCGTGGCCAGGATCTTCTGCGGGTCGGTGGTGCACATCACAAAGACGACGTGCTCGGGCGGCTCCTCGAGGGTCTTGAGCAGCGCGTTGAACGCCGCCGGGGTGAGCATGTGGACCTCGTCGATGATGTAGACCTTCGCGCGGCCCATGACCGGCGCGTAGCCCACGCGGCCGATGATCTCCTCGCGGACGTTGTCCACGCCGGTACGCGAGGCGGCGTCGAGCTCGATGACGTCGGGGTGCTCGCCGGCCGCGATGAGGCGACACTGGTCGCAGGAGCCGTCGGGCAGCGCGGCCGGGCCCCTCTCGCACATGAGCGCCTTGGCGAGGATGCGCGCCATCGTGGTCTTGCCCGTGCCGCGCGGGCCGCAGAACAGGTACGCGTGGCTCGTGCGCCCCTCGAGCACGGCGCGCTTGAGGGTCTCGACCACGTGCGACTGGCCCACGACCTGCTCAAAGGTCTGCGGGCGATACTTGGTGTAGAGCGATTCCATGCGGCCTCCGGCCCACGTTTGCTTCCGAGGTTCCAGTATACCCGCGGCGCAGGCGCTGCGGCTCACGGAGCTGAGGCAACCACAGACCGGACGCCATTCTGCAAAAACGTCGCTCGTGATGGAAAATGCCGCCGCAGATTGCAAAAACGCGGCTCGTGATGGACAAAATCGGCCCTCGAACTGCTTTTGATTTTATGATTGATATTGTTTCCTGCGGCTTTACTCAGGCGGAGGTTGCCCGGGCCGCTCAGAACGCGAAAAAGTTCCATCACGAGCCGCGTTTCTGCATTTCAAAATGGATTTTTCCATCACGAGCGACGTTTTTGCAGCTCCCCTGACGCCGCGCAGTGCACACCCCTTTCCAAAACCTCACAGGTAGTCTGAGTTTTTCAAAATAACTTATCGTTTTTCTTTAAAAACGGCGGTGCAAGAGAAACTAGGTGTGGGGTTTACCAGTTGGAAACAATTAAGAAGGGGCGGGCGAACGAGAAGAGCCTCAGGACTGCGGACGGAACCAGGCGAGAAGAGCGTCGGCCTCGGCGACGGGAACGTCGCGCAGGCTGAGGCCCTCCTCGGTTCCGGCGGCGGTACGCACGGAGAGCATCGCCACGCCGGCACGGCGCTGGAAGGGACTCTGCGAGACCCGCATCCGCTGCAGGCGGGCGCGCGGAACGATTGCAGTTCTGCGGGTGAAGCCGCCGGAAACCAGCACCAGCTCACGGGCCGTGTGGCCATAGCGCGCGCCCCGCCAGGCGAGAAGGGCGTCGGCGACGAGGGCCACTAGGAAGATCGCGCTCAGCGCGACGGCCACCACGAGCAGCGGCTCCAGCAGCCAGCCCGCACCCTCCAGCAGGCCGGAGAAGCCGAACAGCCAGTGCGCGCCGAGGAAGAGCGCCGTCGCGAACGGCCACCAGAGCGCGGCACGCACCACGGCGCGACGGCCCGCGACCGGGCCGAGACGTCCCAGCTCGACGTCGCCCAGCACGCCGGCGTGGGCGGGCAGCACCTCAGCGAGAAACGCGTCCAGCTCGTCCAGGCACACAAAGGGGTGGAGCATCACGCTGCCCGAGGGCTCGCCGCCCGCCTCGCCCGGCGCCGCGACCACCCACGCGCTCACTTCCGCGTAGCCGATGGCTCGGCGAATCACGCCCTGAGTCACGGTCACGTACTGCACGCGACCGGCCGCGAGCGTGCGCGACGAACGGGAGATGAGGCCGCGCTCCACGACCACGCGATCGGTGTAGCGCTCCACACGGTAGCCCGCATAGCGCACAAGGTTGACCACAAACGAGACGAGCGCGCCCAACGCGACGACGGTCAGTGCGAAGGCCGCGACCAGCGGAATGAGCGCGGGTGTCATCGCGGCCATGAGCTGATCGCCCGTGCCCGCAAGATCGAGCAGGCCCCACTCGATGAGCTGGTTCAGGCCGTTGACGAGTAGGATCACGAGCGCGGCGGCCTGGCTCGCGGCGCTAACGCGCGATGCGGCCGCGAGCGCGAGCTGGCGGCCCGCAAGCGTAAACGTGGCGAGCGGGCGGTCCCCGGGCGCGGGCTCAGGCGCACCGTCCTTCTCACCCGCCGGCGCCCCGGTCGCGCGCTTGCGGCGGAAGAGCTCCGCGCGCAGGGCCTCGGCCTCACCAGCACGCAGGCCACCCACCTTGGAGGCGTCTCCCTCGGAGGTTGCCGCGCCCGTGTCCAGGTCAAGCGTCACGAGCCCGATGACGCGCTCGAGCAGCGCAGAGTTCATCGAGACGGTATGGATGTGCTCGTAGGGGATCGTGAGGCGACGGCGGTTGAGCAGGCCCCGGCACACGACGAGGCCGTCGTCAGTGAGCTCCCAGGTGCGGGAACGCCAGATGACAAAGCTGGGCAACAGACACGCCACAAAGATCGCGACGGCGGCGGCGACAAGCGTGACCAGCGCGCCCGCGTCCCCCGCAAAGAAGTCGCCCATCAGGCCAAACGCCACGAGCGCCACCAGACCGGAGGCCATCTTGAGGGCCTCGACGAGCACGGAGAGGGGGTTTGCGCGGTGCGGGCCGGCCAGCGCGGCGGGCGTCGCGTCGTCGGCGCGCTCAAAGAGCGAGCGCTCCGGGACGGTCAGACGCTCGACCTCGCGCTCGAGGTCGGCGAGGCCCACGTCGGAGCCGGACGGGACCGGAGGCCGACCGTCCTTCTCGCCCGGCGTCACACGTCCTCCTTGGCGAGGCGCGCAAGCTCGGCCACGCGGTCGCGCAGCGCGGCGGCGTCGGCCTCCGCGAGGCCGGGAATCTCGAAGCTCTCCCCCGCCGTGGAGATGGTCACGCTGGCCAGGCCGTTCGCGCGCAGGATGGGCCCCTGCTTGGTCTGCACGTGCTGGACGCGCACGAGCGGCACGAGCACGCGCTTCTTCACAAAGACGCCGTGGTAGAGGTCGACGTCGGTGGGCGTGACGTCGTAGCGCCAGGTGGCCATCTCCACGCGCGGCGAGACGAGCAGGTCGCCCACGCAGACGAGCTCCACGAGGCCGCCGATCAGGTAGACCCAGAACACGTCGCCGCCCAGGTGGCGCACGATTGCCCAGGCCGCCACGGCCAGCGCGGCCACCACCACGATGCCGATCACGTCCGAGACGTACCACACGCGCAGCATGCGCGGGTCAAGACGATGCGAGGGCAGGTCGCTCACGGTAGCTCCCTTCGGCATGAGAAAAGCGCGCTCGGTGGGAACGGGTGCCCGCCAGAGGCCCCTTATGGCTGCTGCCTCCCGGCCCTGACCAGGTTCGAGGTGTCGCGTCACCCGAACCCACCGAACGCGCTCCGCAAGAGTGTAGCAGATACTTTGCCCGACCATACATACCCGGCTGTTTAGCCGTAAAATCAGGCCAATATCGGTAGGTGTGTATGGTCCGTCCAAGGAGGCCTTCATGATCAACCGGTTTTGCAAGCAGCCGCTCTGGGAGTGCAACAACGAGCTCGTGCGCGTGGCGCAGGGCAAAAAACCCGCCGACCTGGTGATTCGCCACGCCAACCTGGTGAGCGTGGCCACGCACGAGGTCCTCCCGGACACCGACATCGCCGTCGCCTGCGGGCGCGTGGCCTACCTGGGCCTGGGCGAGCATACGGCCGAGCACTGCATCGGGCCGGACACGCTGGTCGTGGACGCCACCGGGCTCTACGCCGCACCCGGCCTCATGGACAGCCACATTCACGTGGAGAGCGCCATGATCGGCGTGGCCGAGTACGCGCGCGCCGTGGTCCCGCACGGCACCACGGGCATCTTCTGCGACCCGCACGAGGTGGGCAACGTCGCCGGCATGCGCGGCGTGCGCGCGATGTTTGAGGACGCGCGGCGGGTGCCGCTCAAGGCGATGATGACGCCGCCGTCGTGCGTGCCGGCGGTGACCGGCGTGGAGGACACGGGCGCCGAGGTCACGGCCGCAGACATCGCGGACAGCATGAGCTGGGACAACGTGGTGGCACTCGGCGAGATGATGAACTTCCCCGGCATCCTAGCGGGCGAGAGGAACGCGCTGGACGAGGTGCGCGAGACGCTGCGCACCGACCGCGTGGTCACGGGGCACTTCCCCTCGCCGGACCGCGACCGCGCGCTCAACGCCTACGTGGCGGCCGGCGTCTCGTCGTGCCACGAGTCGGGCAGCTTCGACGAGGTGCTCGCCAAGCTGCGTCTGGGCATGTGGGTGCAGCTGCGCCAGGGCTCGGCGTGGCTCAACCTGCCCGGCTACCTGCCGCAGCTCGTGGCGAGCGGCGTGGACCTGCGCCACTGCCTGCTGTGCTCCGACGACAACCACCCGCACACGCTCGTGGACGAGGGCCACATGGACCGCATCCTGCGCACGTCCGTCGAGCTGGGGCTGGATCCCGTGACCGCGCTCCAGATGGCCACGATCAACTGCGCGGAGTACTTTGGCCTCGGGCACGACCTGGGCTCGATCACGCCGGGCAAGTGCGCCGACATCGTGCTGCTTGAGGACCTCGGGACCTTCCGCGCGCGCAAGGTCTTCATCGACGGCGAGCTCGTGGCCGAGGGCGGGCGCGCGCTCTTCTCGCCCGAGCCCCACGCCTGGCCCGACTTCATGACGCACACGATGAACCTGGGCCTCACGCCCACGACCGAGACGTTCCGCATCCCCGTTGACCTGCCCGACGGCACGGCCCGCGTGCGCGCGATGGCCATCGAGCCCGGCGACACGATCACGCACGACGTGGCCGTGGAGGTGCCGGTCGCAGGCGGCGCCCTTCAGGCCGACCCCGCCCGCGACGTGCTCAAGGTTGCCGTCTTTGACCGCCACCACGGCGCGGCGGGCACGCACGCCTTTGGCTTTGTCACGGGCTTTGGGATCCACGGCGCGCTCGCGCAGACCGTCTCCCACGACGCGCACAACCTGCTCGTGATGGGCGATAACGACGAGGACATGGCGCTCGCCGCGCGCACGCTCGCAGAGTGCGGCGGCGGCGAGGTCGCGGTTGCGGACGGCGAGGTGCTCGCGCTCGTGGAGCTGCCGGTCTGCGGCCTCATGAGCACGGAGCACGTGGAGGTCGTGGCCGAGAAGGTCGCGCGGGCGAGAAGGGCCTGGGAGCAGATGGGCTGCACGATGCCCTCGCCGTTCATGACGATGGGCGTGATGTCGCTCGCGTGCGTGCCGGAGCTGCGCCTCACCAACCGCGGCTACGTGAACTGCCTCACCTTTGAGATGGAGCCGCTGCTCCTGGAGTAGCCCGGACGAGACGCCGGCATGGACGAGGGCCCGCGACGCGAAAGCGCCCTCGGGCCCTCACTTTGTTGCAGCTGCCAAGCTCGGAGGCTCACACAGTGCGACCGCACGCGACACGTTCTCGTCGTGCGCGCCGCGCCCTGCACGTGCGTATCATTCCCGAACTTCTCGCCCCGCGCCCTCACGCAGCGGCGAGCGGCCCCTTTCACCGGTGGAGCATATCTCGACCACAACTTCTTCACAGCCGCGATAGAATGGCCGAGTGACTTCTGCGAGAAGGGATAGGAAATGTCCAAGAAGACCACCGTTCGCCCCAAGGACGAGGCGAGCGAGTTTGACGACAGCGCCTACGAGAACGTCCTGGTGAGCGCGACGTTTGACTACAACGAGGCTAGCTACGCGCACGCTGCCCTACTGCTCGCGCCGCGCGCCAAGCAGCGGCTGACGTTTGCGAGCCTGACCTCGCTCATCCTCATGCTGTTCTGCGCCTGGAACTTCCGCGACAACCAGGTTCTTCTCTACACCACGGCCGGCCTTGCCATCCTCATCCTGTTTGTCTGGTCAAACTGGGAGCGGCTCCAGGGGCGCTACGCCCGGAGCTCCACGCTCGGCCTTGCCGGAGGGCCCGAGCGGCGCCACGTCGTCGTGTGCGACGACGCCGTCCACGTGCAGAGCAGCACCGGGGCGTCCGACACCTTCCCCCTCTCCGACCTGCGCACCGTTCGCTACACCGACGAGCACCTCGTCGCCGGCTTTGGGTCCAGGCGCTACGTCTACGTCCCGCGCCGCGCGCTCTCCGAGGGGCGCTATCGCAAGCTGGCGGCCTTCCTCAGCGAGCACAGCCGCCACTAGCCCGCCGCAGACGCAGCGGCGGCCCACGCCACCAAACCGACCGGACCAAAGGAGGCCCCATGGCCCTCATCAGCGTTGATTACTTCTCCTCCTCCCTCATGCGCACCACCACGCTCGAGGTCATCCTGCCCATAGACGACCAGGGCGCCGCCTACGCCACGGACTCGGTGATGCGCCACGCCGGCGGGACGCTCGAGGCTGAGATGAAGGCCTGGGAGGGGCGGCCCTATCCGCCCAAGAAGGCGCCGTTCAAGACGCTCTTCCTCCTGCACGGCATCTCCGGCAACCACGCGGACTGGATCAGCGAGACCCGCATCCGCAGCTGGGCCGAGAACCACGGGATCGCCGTGGTCATGCCGTCCGGCTACAACGCGTTCTACCTGGACCAGCCCGAGGTTCACAACTACTACGGGCGCTTCGTGGGCCAGGAGCTCGTGGAGGTGGCGCGCCGGATGTTCCCGCTCTCGACGCGCCGCGAGGACACGTTCATCGGCGGCATCTCGATGGGCGCGTACGGCGCGCTGCGCAACGGTCTCAAGTACTGCGAGACGTTCGGCTCCATCGTGTCGCTCTCCTCGGCGATGATCATCAACGACTTTGACCAGATCATCTCGTCCGACGGCCTGTTCTTCCTCTCGCGCGACTTCCTCGAGCACACCTTTGGCGACCTCTCCCACGTGCGCGACTCCGACAAGGACCCCGCGCGCCTGGCCGCCGACCTCGTCTACTGCGACCGCCCGCGCCCGCGGATCTTCATGACCTGCGGCAACCAGGACCCGCTCGCCGAGGCTAACCGGATGCTTGCGGGCCGCATGCGCGACACGGGCCTTGACGTCACGTATCATGAGATGACCGGCGGACATGACTGGGAGTTCTGGAACGCCGCCCTGCCCGAGGCGCTTGACTGGCTCCTGTAGGGAGGGCGACGCACCCCGACCCCAGAGGGAGGGACGCGAGAATGGCACTGCTCAGAGTCGACTTCTACTCCCATTACCTTGAGCGCAACGTGGTGCTCACGGTCGTCATACCTGCGGACAAGATGGACGGCAACAAGCTGGCCAAGAAGCGTCGCGGGCCGTATCGCACGGTCTACCTGCTGCACGGCCTCTTTGGCCAGGACGTCGACTGGATCGACCGCACGCACGTCGTGGAGACGGCCGAGGCGCGCGACATCGCGCTGGTCATGCCCTCCGGCGAGGACGGCCTCTACCTCAACAAGCCCGAGATAAACGAGTGGCACGGCAAGTTCATCAGCGAGGAGCTGGTGGACTTCACGCGCCGGCTCTTCCCGCTGTCCACAAAGCGCGAGGACACGGCGCTGGCCGGCATCTCGATCGGCGCGTACACGGCGCTGATCAACGGCCTGCTGCGCCCGGACCGCTTTGGGTCGATCATCATCCTCTCGGGCGCGTTCATGCGCGACCGCGTGCTCGAGGCCGTGGAGAGCCGCTCGCCGCGCAAGCGCAAGTACTACGAGCGCTTCTTCGGCGACATCGACACGGTCATCGGTTCCGACAAGGACTACGTGGCGCTGATCGACAAGTTCGGGCAGGACAGCGAGCTGCCCAAGCCGCGCTTCTACGCTGCGTGCGGCCTGCACGACAGCCTCTGCGAGAACAACCGCGACCTCGTGCGGCTGCTGCGCGACGCCGACTTTGACGTCACCTACTGGGAGCCGGACATCGGCGCGCACGAGTGGCCGTTCTGGAACGCGTGGATCGACTGCGCGCTCGACTGGTACGCGCCCGGCCCGATGCAGCCGAGCTCGGCGGACGTTGACTATACGGCGCTGACCAAGCTGCGCCCGCCCGAGCAGCAGGGCTAGGACGCAGCGGCGCACCGCCCGGCGGCGTCCCATTCGGGGATTTTGGGACAAGATTTTATGATGTTGCCGCGAGTGCACGTTCTTCTCGGCAGATAGGTTAATTTGACCTGCGGCTTTGTGGTGGGCGAGAAGAACCGGTGGACTGCGGTGCAGCAAAACCATGCTTTTGTCGACGGAGACATCAATTTCTTACCCAGAATCGCTTCATTTGGGCCGTGAGCCCCGCCGCGCAACACGAGCGAGGCCGCTCGGGCACAAAAGTACCCTTGATATGGCATCAAAGGTTCATTCGGCTGGGGTGCGGCGGGCCTGCGCGAGCACACGGGTGACGCGGGTACGGAACTCGCCCAGGAAGCGCAGCGCGTCCACGGTGAGCGCGACCTCGCAGGTCTTCCTGGCGTCGCGCAGGCGCTCGGGGTCGCAGACGGTTCGGCCGCGCGTGACGCCCTCGAGGTCGACGCGCAGGTTGGCGGCCAGGCACCCCACGAGCGAGGGGTCGATCGCCACCGCCACGGCCAGCGGGTCGTGCAGGGCGCATCCGCCCAGGTGCGGGTTGTTCTCCTCGTAGACGGCAATGTAGTGGTCGGTCATGTCCGCGAAGAAGCGACCGGCCGGGGTGCCCAGCTCACGCCACGCGGCGGTGTCCTCGCGCGTGAGCACCGCCTGGTGCGTCACGTCGAGGCCGACCATCCTGGTGCGCAGACCGCCGCGCAGGACGGTGTCGGCGGCCGCTGGGTCGTTGGCCACGTTCGCCTCGGCGCACGACGTCACGTTGCCGGGCACGACGAGCGCGCCTCCCATGAAGGTCACGCGACCGAGCGCGTCCGCCAGACCGGCGATGCTCCCGAGCCCAAGGGCCAGGTCGGTGAGCGGGCCGGTGGGAACGTAGAGCAGCCGGGCGTCCTTCTCGCCCAACGCGCGCTGGGCCTCGCTGCGGAGAAACGCCATCCCGTCGCCGGGCGCGCACCGACACCAACCGGAGATCGGCTGGTCACCAAAGCCGTTCTTGCCGTGGATCCGCGCCACACCCGCAGGCGGCGCAAACGGCTCGACCGCCGCAAGGGCGCGGTCCGCGCCGGCAAAGACGGGCACCTCGGGGTGGCCGAGCAGCTCGAGCAGCGCCACGGTGTTGCGGACCGCGGTCCGCATGGTGACGTTGCCGTAGGTGCAGACGACGCCCGCGAGCTCCACCTCGGGGCTGCCGAGCGCGTAAGCGAGGGCCAGCGCGTCGTCGACGCCGGTGTCCAAGTCTAGGATCAACCTCGCGCGCTTCTCGCTCATCGCAGGGCCTCCACTTCTGCGGCGGTGGGTATCGAGGGCTGCGCACCCAGCCGGCTCACGGTGACAGCTGCCGCCAACGAGCCCCAGCTCATAGCCTCGGCAAGCGAGAAGGACCGCGCCTGTCCGGCCGCGAGCGCACCGATGAAGGTGTCGCCGGCGGCCGTGGTGTCCACGACGGTCGCGGGCGCGGCCGGCACGCGGATGGGCTCGTCGTTGGCGCCCAGGCCAAACGAGCCCGCCGCGCCGAGCGTGATCACCACGGTGCCGGCGCCCAGCTCGCGCAGGCTGCGCGCCGCCGCGAGGCAGGTGGGGTCGTCGACGGGCAGGACGCCGCACATGACCTGGCACTCGGTCTCGTTGAGGCAGACGAGGTCCACGCACGGCCAGAGGTCATCCGGCGCGGGGCGGGCCGGCGCGGGGTTGTAGATCGTGTAGAGGCCGAGCTCGTGCGCGGCGCGCAGGGCGAACTCGGTGGCAGCGGGATCGCACTCGCCCTGGGTGACGAAGACGTCGTTCTTCTCGCCAATGCGTCGCAGGTCAGCGACCACGTCCGCCGCCGCGAGCGCATGGTTGGCGCCCGCGTGGAGGACGATGCGGTTCTCGCCCGCCGTGCGCAGGATCACGGCGACGCCAGTCGTAACGTCCGAGAGGCGGCGCACACCGGAGACGTCCACGCTCGCCTCGGCGAGGCCGGCCGCGAGCTCCTCGCCAAAGCCGTCCGCGCCCACGGCGGCGATCATGCGCACGTCCGCGCCCAGCCGCGCGGCGGCGACGGCCTGGTTGGCGCCCTTGCCGCCGGCGGCCGTGATGAAGCCGGAGCCGGAGAGCGTCTCGCCCGCGGCCGGAACGCGCGGGGCGTCGATGGACAGGTCCATGTTCATGCTGCCAAAGACGATGACCTTGGACATGGCGGCCTCCTAGCCTCGTCGACTTCTCTACCATTTTCTACTCTTTTGCGTCGTTGTGCACCGTCTGTGCCGGCGCACGGAAGCCAACTCGTACACTCAATGACATTTTGGGCCGCCTGGTTTCTCACGACCTGCGGTTTCTTGGTTGCAGAGAAATTGAGTGTACGAGTTAGCGCAAAGGCCAGGCGAGAAGAACGCGCGCCCGCAGACCGAACGGCGCCCTGCGGCGGCCGAGCGATCGGCCGTGGCGCCGCCCTCTCCGCTAGAACGAAGAAATCCGCAGCCTCCTGAGAGGAAGGTTGGCCCCTATGGCACGACTCACTAGAACTACCCCCCCCCTGCTAGGCTAGTCGGCATCGTCGCGGCGCTCGCGCTCGCGGTCGCCGCGCTCTTCTCGCCCGCTGTTGCGCGGGCCGAGGGCACCGTCGACACCTGGGACGGCAGCGTCGACACCGGCTGGTACGACGCGAGCAGCCCCCAAACTGAGTACACCATCACCACCGCCGAGCAGCTGGCGGGCCTCGCGCAGCTCGTCGATAGTAAAAACGATTTCGCCGGCGTCACCATCACGCTCGCCAGCGACCTCGATCTTTCCGGACACGAGTGGAATCCCATCGGCAATGGCGACGGCACTCCTTTCAGGGGTACGTTCGATGGCCAGGGGCACACCATCTCCCATTTGACGCTCACCCCGGCGAACCCCGAGGCGGATCAAAGCGGCTTGGCGCTGTTCAGCGTCGTTCAGAACGGCGAGATACGCAACCTCGTCATCGGAGACGCCTCTGTCGACGTGCGCGGCGCGGATGCCTTCCGACAGTCCGTGCTTGCCGTGAGGGCAGACGGTTCCATCATCAGCAACTGCTCGACATCGGGCACGCTGCAGAGCTCGACGGACTTCCTCCAGCTCGTCGGCGGCATGGTCGGCCTTTGCACCAACTCGACCACCATCACCCGCTGCGCTTCGTTTATGGACATAACGACCAGCAGCGTCAGCGCGAGCTATGGTGAGACCGTCGGCGGTCTCGTCGGCCAGTGGGAGGGCGCTACAGACACCTCCCTGATTTCAAATTGCCTATTCGCTGGATCGATCATGAGCTCAGCAGACTACTCATCTGTCGGGGGCATCTTGTCGACGGGCGCGCCCACCGCGCTTGGCGGGACGGTCAAAAGCCTGCCAGTCGTTGAGAACTGCGTCGTCAATCCCAGCAGTTTCGAGGCGTCGGGGGAATTTGCCGACCTCGTTTACGTAGCCCTCGTATACGGCACCGATGGGGCTCCAGCCGTGGAGACCTGCCTCTGGCCAGCTGGGGACGAGCATGTTGCGGGTTCGGTCGACTACACAACCGGCGCCATTACGTACCCTGCAGACACGAGCCCCTACGGTAGCGCTGTCGCCGATTTCTCCGATTCTGCACTCGTCGAGAAGCTGAACGCCAACTCGCCTGACACCTGGGCGATGGGCGTGAATGGCTACCCGGTACTCGCTTGGCAGACCAACCTCGTCGCGGCGGACTACTCCGGCGTCGACGACGCGCTGGCGAAGATCCCTGCCGACCTCTCGATCTACACGGCGGAGAGCGCCGCAGCGGTCGAGACCGCGCGTGATGCGGTGGACCGGACGCTCGCGGCGGACCGCCAGAGTGAGGTCGACGCCATGGCCGACGCGATCGAGGACGCCCTGGCCGCACTCGAGTACAAGCCCGCCGACTATTCTGCCGTCGACGACGCGCTGGCTAAGATCCCGGCCGACCTCTCCGGTTACACGGCGGAGAGCGCCGCTGCCGTCGAGGCGGCCCGTGACGCGGTGGACCGCACGCTGACGGCGGACCGTCAGGGCGAGGTAGACGCCATGGCCGAGGCGATCGAGGCGGCGCTCGACGCGCTCGAGGAGGTTCCCGCGCCCAAGCCCGAGCAGGTCGCGGGCAACAAGGACGACTTGCCGGCGACCGGCGACCCGACCGTCCTTCTCGTCCCCGCGCTTGGCCTCGTCGGCGGCGCCGTCCTTCTCGCCCGCAGCAGGGTGGCGTAGCCGCACGAACAACCTGCTTTTGCACGAGGGCCCCGGGTGATTCCGGGGCCCTCTTCTTTTCTCGCAAGGTTATGCGCAGCTTCGTGGGTTATGCGCAACCAACCGAAGGGAGGTTCTTCTCAGCAGGCTCTTTACCTGCGTATTTGTGAAGGCGTGCCGTGCGCATAACCTTTGCGGCTGCGCATAACCTCGCCTCCTGCGCACAGCCTCCGCGCGCGACCGCAACGGTCGGCTACTTCACCTCGATGAGCTCGTAGTGGCTCGTGCCTAGCCCGATCTTCTCGGCGTGCTCAATCATGGAGCGCCAGTTGGTGTCCGGGTGCGTGAGGTTGAAGTGGTCGTGCTGGCAGCGCTCGGGGACGCCGCCCTCGGCCTCCAGGCGCGCCCGCATGTCCGTGAGCTCGGTGTTGGGCAGCGTCGGCGCGGCCAGGGCCATGTCGATGCAGGCTTGGTCGATGGCCACGGGGTCAAAGCTCGCGAACATCCCCAGGTCGGGCACGATGGGCGTGTCGTTCTCGGGGTGGCAGTCGCAGTTGGGGCTGATGTCGATCGCGATGGAGATGTGGAAGTTCGGACGGTCCTGCACCACGGCCTGCGTGTACTCGGCGATCTTGTAGTTGAGCACGTCGACGGCCTGGTCGTAGTCGGGCGCGATGGCGTCCTGGTTGCAGGCGCCGATGCAGCGGCCGCAGCCCACGCAGCGGTCGTGGTCGATCGTGGCCACGGGCACGGTGACGACCTTGCCGCTCGGCAGCTCGCGCTCGCGCGTGGCGTCAAAGGAGATGGCCCCGTGCGCGCAGATGCGCTCGCACGCGTGGCAGCCGATGCACTTCTCGTGGTCGACGCCCGGCTTGCCGGCCGCGTGCTGCTCCATCTTGCCCGCGCGCGAGCCGCCGCCCATGCCCAGGTTCTTCATGCAGCCGCCAAAGCCGGCCTGCTCGTGGCCCTTGAAGTGCGTAAGGCTGATCACGATGTCCGCGTCCATGAGGGCGTGGCCGATCTTGGCCTCCTTCACGTACTCGCCGTTCTTCACGGGCACGAGGGTCTCGTCGGTGCCCTTGAGGCCGTCGGCGATGATCACCTGGCAGCCGGTGGCGTACGGGGTGAAGCCGTTCTGGTACGCGCAGTCGATGTGCTCGAGCGCGTTCTTGCGGCTGCCCACGTAGAGCGTGTTGCAGTCCGTGAGGAAGGGCTTGCCGCCCAGCTCCTTGATCACGTCGGCGACGGCGCGCGCGTAGTTGGGGCGCAGGAAGCTGAGGTTGCCCAGCTCGCCGAAGTGGATCTTGATGGCCACGAACTTGTTCTCGAAGTCGATCTGGTCGATCCCGGCGCGGCGGATGAGGCGCTTGAGCTTGTCGAGCTGGCTCTCCTTGGCGTAAGTGCGCAGGTTGGTGAAGTAGACCTTTGCGGTGGCGGTGTTGGCGGCGGTGTCCATGCGGCCCCTCTCCTTGGCTGGCGTTCCCCTTGGATTCTACGCCAGCCGGGGAGGGGCGAGAAGAACCTCAAGGCCGTCACTCGTGACCGCTACTCGCGGCTGCCGAACGCCTTCATGAGCACGGACACGACGCCGCAGAGCAGGCCGCCCACGGGCCAGGCCACCCAGAACCACATGGCGGAGGTGCCCTCAGGCTCAAAGGCGTCCAGGCCCGGGGCCGAGAAGATCGGCGCGAACAGCAGGGCAAACGCCACGATCGTGGCCACGATCATGATGGCGCCGCAGACCGCGCCGATCTTCTGCTCCTGCCGCTTGGAGGCGAGAAGCGCCTCGCGCCGCGCCTCGTCCAGCTGGGCGTTCACGAGTTCCTCCACCTCGAGGTCCTCGCCCACGGAGCGGTTGTACTCGGCCACGTTGGTGCGGCCAAGGAGCATCCCGGAGCGCACGATCCACCACACGCCCAGGGCGATGAAGGTGAGCAGGAGGAAGAGCGCCCAGTTCTCGGCCATCGGCTCGATCACGATGAGGCAGCCGATGCCCGCAAAGATGAACGCCAGCCCGGCGATGAGCCCGCCCGAGAACTGCTTGCGCGCGGCGGCGCGGTCCTCCTCCGTGTAGAAGTCCTCCACATAGGGATGGGCGCGCTGGAACGCGGTGTGCTCCATGCCGGCGGGGACGAGAAACGCGAGGCCGGCCAGGATGCCCACGAACACGCAGATGACGAGCAGGCCGTCGCGCGCGCCCACCGGCGCCAGGCCGACGGCGCCCTCAAAAAGCAGGCCCACCGCGATGCCCAACAGAATCAGCGCGATGCCCGTGGGCACCTTGTCCGCCAGCGCGCGCCAGTGCTCGTCGTAGCCGCAGACGTCGGTGGGCGGCCCGGCGGGGACGGACGCGGCGGCGGGCTCGGGCGCGCGGCCCGTGAGGTCGCCGGTCACGAGGTCGTCCAGGCTGCACTCAAAGATCTGGCAGAGCTTGAGCAGCTTGTCCATCTCTGGCTGGCTCTTCTCGGCCTCCCACTTGGTCACGGACTGGCGGGAGACGCCGAGCAGCATGGCAAGCTGCTCCTGGGTCATGTTGCGCGTGGCGCGGAGGTGCTGGAGGTTGTCACGGAAGCTCATGGCTGGCCCTTCGTCTGGGGTGGGGCGCGTTGGCGCGCGGTCTGCCGGCACCTCGTACGCTACGGTACCAGACGGGCGCACGCCACCAACCGGCGGGCTGCATTTTGGACGACGGGCAGGCGCCCTGCGGTTGCGAGCCGCAGGTAGACGGCGTGTCACGGCACAAAAGGGGCCGCCGGGCGAGAAACCCGACGGCCCGATGTGGAAAAGGGACTGTCCCTTTTCCACCTACTTGCGGTGAGCGCGGTAGTACTGGATGAGTGCCTGCGTGGAGGCGTCCTGCGCAGCGAGGGCCTCGTCGTCATGGAAGGCGGGCGTGATCTGCTTGGCGAGCTGCTTGCCCAGCTCGACGCCCCACTGGTCGTAGGAGTCCAGGCCCCAAACCGTGCCCTCGACGAACGTGATGTGCTCGTAGAGCGCGATGAGCTCGCCGAGCGCGTGCGGCGTCAGGTCGATGCCAAAGATCGAGGTCGTGGGCCGGTTGCCGGTGAAGCAGCGCGCGGGCACCATCCACTCGGCCGTGCCCTCGGCGCGGACCTCGTCGGCCGTCTTGCCAAAGGCGAGCGCCTTGGTCTGAGCGAGGTAGTTGCCCAGGAAGAGCTCGTGGACGTCCTGGTCGCCGTCGCGCGTGGGGTTGGGTGTGTTCACGAAGGCGATGAAGTCCGCCGGGATCATGCGGGTGCCCTGGTGGATGAGCTGGTAGAACGCGTGCTGGCCGTTGGTGCCCGGCTCGCCCCAGAAGATCTCGCCGGTGGCGGAAGTCACCGGGCTGCCGTCCCAGCGCACGCTCTTGCCGTTGGACTCCATCGTGAGCTGCTGGAGGTAGGCGGCAAAGCGGTGCAGGTACTGGTTGTAGGGCAGCACGGCGTGGCTCTCGGCGCCCCAGAAGTTGACGTACCAGACGTTCAGCAGGCCGAGAAGCGCGACCACGTTCTTCTCGAGCGGGGTCTTCTGGAAGTACTCGTCAAGGTCGTGGAAGCCCTTGAGGAAGCACTCGAAGCGCTCCGGGCCAAAGGCGATGATGAGCGAGAGGCCCACGGCAGAGTCCACGGAGTAGCGGCCGCCGACCCAGCTCCAGAAGCCAAAGGCGTTCTCCGGGTCGATGCCGAAGTCCGCCACCAAGTCGAGCGCCGTGGAGACGGCCACGAAGTGCTTCTTGATGGCCTCGGCGTCCTGCTCGGCGGAGCCGTCAATCGCACCCTGGGCGCGCAGGGTCTCAAGCAGCCAGGTCTTGGCCTCGCGCGCGTTGGTGAGGGTCTCCAGCGTGGTGAACGTCTTGGAGACGATGATCACGAGCGTGGTCTCCGGGTCGAGGCCCTTGACCTTCTCGGCCATGTCGTTGGGATCGATGTTGGAGACGTAGCGGCAGTCGATGCCGGCGTCGGCGTAGGGCTTGAGGGCCTCGTAGACCATGACGGGACCGAGGTCGGAGCCGCCAATGCCGATGGACATCACGTGCTCGATGCGCTTGCCCGTGACGCCCTTCCACTCGCCGGAGCGCACGCGCTCAGCAAAGGCGTACATGCGGTCGAGCACCTCGCGGACGTCGGCGACGCAGTCCTGGCCGTCCACGACGAGCGTGCCCTTCTCGGACGCGGGGCGGCGCAGCGCGGTGTGCAGGACGGCGCGGTCCTCGGTGGTGTTGATGTGCGCGCCGGCGTACATGGCGTCGCGGCGCTCCTCAAGGCCCACGGCGCGGGCAAGGTCGCACAGCAGCGCGAGGGTCTTCTCGTCCACGAGGTTCTTGGAGAGGTCAAAGTGCAGGTCGTCCATGTCAAAGGAGAGCTTGGAGACGCGCTCGGGGTCGGCGGCGAAGGCCTCCTTGAGCGAGAAGCCCGACGAGACCATCTCGTCATGGTGGGCCTGGAGCGCGGCCCAGGCGGGGGTGGTCGTGGCGTCAACGGGTGCTGCGAAGTCGGACATGAACGTGCTCCTTCCCGAGGAAGCTACAGATACGTTAAGCATAGAACGAGCGAGGCCGGGCCGCTAGAACGGCTCGCCGAGTGGCGGAATCTGCTTGAGGCGCGCCCACATGACCTGCTTCTCGTGGGCATCGGCGAGCGCCGCGGCAAAGCCGCCGAGGTTGAGCACGCGCATGCCGCAGACGTGCGCCACCGCGCCCGGCGAGAGCATGGCCTCCTCGAGCGAATCCACGACGGCGAGGTCGTCGGCGTAGGCCTCGCGCAGGCGCCCCGCCGCGACCTCGTCGCAGCAGACGAGCGTGGCGGGGTCGAGGGCGGTCACGGCCTCGCGCAGCGGCGCCGCGTCGAGCGGCTCTCCCGCCGCGTCCACCGCGAGCAGCCACGCCCAGTCCTCGGGCGCGTAGCCCAGGCGCGCGAGCGAGGCCCTGAGCGCCGTGCCATCGGGGCCCGAAAACGGGGGCTCGCCGCTCTTCTCGCCCCCCACGAGCTCGCCCTTGACGAGAAGAACCTCGGAGAACGCGTTTCCCCCGGCGCGCACGCCGCGCGCCGCCAGCGCGTCGAGCTCCGCCGTCGCCTTGTCCACGTACGCGCGCCGGCGCGCGTCACGCTCAGATGCCATGGCCCCCTCCAAAAC